>DASRLE010000444.1:0-7107 GCA_035648615.1 Saccharimonadales bacterium (SeqCode)
ACCGAATAAAAATATCGCTCAAAAATTGCATCTCGATTTTTTCAAATCCCGCGCCGCGACAACGCTGGCATTGGCCCTGGGTTGAATTAAAACTGAATGCGCTGCTGCCCAATCCGCGTTGTTTGGCGGCGTCCGTTTGGGCAAAGAATTCGCGCACGTCATCAAAGGCGCCCGTGTAAACCGCCGGATTGGAGCGAGGCGTCCGGCCAATCGGGGCTTGGTCCACCACCACGACACCCCCAAGACGCTCCCATCCCTCCAAGACCAGCGGCGGCACGGCCGATTCCGCAATGTTGTCGCTGTCGTTGTCGTCGCTTTCGGCGACTGGAGCGCTCCCGGTATTTTGCAATCTTTCCAACAAAGCCGGCATGAGGACATCCCTCACTAAAGTCGTTTTGCCCGAGCCGCTTACGCCAGTCATACAAACAAATCTCCCCAAGGGAATTTCCAGCGTGATGTTTTTCAGGTTGTGCAGATTTGCGCCGTGCAGCATCAGGGTGTCTTGCGGCTTTAAGACCACAGGCCGGCGAACAGGGATTTCGATCTTCTTGCGCCCACTCAGGTAAGCGCCAGTCAACGACTTGCTGTCGCGCAAGATTTTTTGGTACGGCCCTTGAAAAACCAAATGGCCCCCGGCTTCGCCGTGACCGGGGCCTAGCTCGATAATCTGGTCCGCCGCCCGCATTACGCTGGCTTCATGCTCGACCACGACGACGGTGTTGCCCGCATCGCGCAACTGCTGGACAATTCGCACCAGCCGTCCCGTGTCGCGCGGATGCAACCCCACACTCGGTTCGTCTAAAACGAACAGCGTATTGACCAGCCGCGATCCCAAACACGTTGTGAGATTGACCCGTTCGGTTTCGCCGCCCGAGAGCGACCGAGTCAGCCGGTCGAGGCTGAGATAATTCAGGCCGGCATCATCCAGGTAGGCCAGGCGCGCGCGAACTTCCGTGAGGGCGAGGCTCAAGGGATCGGAGACTTTCGCCGAACGCCCCTTGCTCAGAAGCGCATCCACAAATTGCAAGGCCTGACGCACCGGCAAGCGGTAGAACTCAGGCAAGGTAAGGCCGGCCAGCCGATAGAGCAACGCATCGGGCCGGAAGCGCGTCCCCTGGCAATCCGGGCACGGTTTATAAATTCGATAGCGCGAAAGCAGCACGCGCACATGCATTTTGTAAGCTTTGGATTCCAGCCAGCGAAAGTAGCCTTTGACTCCGTACCACGCCTGGGGCCATTCGTGCGCCTTGTCCTTGCCATACAGGGGATCGCCCTCGATCACCCAGTCGCGCCACTTTTGCGGCAAGTCGCGAAAGGGCACGTCCAACGGCACGCTAAAACGCCGGCCGAATTTTATTAATTCGTCTTGACACTCCGCGTTGGAAGGCGTTTGGAACGGCTTGACCGCGCCTCCGGCCAAAGTTTTCGAGTGATCGGGAATGGCGGCGCCATAATCAATGGCGATGACCCGTCCAAAACCTTTGCAGGCCGGACAGGCGCCGATCGGATGGTTGAAGCTGAACAAAGCGGGGGTCGGCTCGGGATATTCCAAATCGCACTGGGCGCAATGAACCCGATTGGAGAATAGCGCCACCTCAGGCTCCGCTCCCATCCGTCGAATGGTCAGCTTGCCTTTGCCAAAGTGATAAGCCTGTTCGCACGCTTCCACAAAGCGGGCGCGGTTTTCGGCGTTTAACTGGACCCGATCCTGCACCACCGTGACCTGCAATGGGCGAAGCTCCTTGAACCGCGCCGCTGCGTCTTCGAGCGAAACGACGCTGCCCTGCGCCCAAAGCCGCTGATAGCCCTGGTTGGCAATCAGCGCCAGCGAATCGTCCACCGAAAACTTCTCACTTAATGGCAATTCGAAAGTGAGCAACGCCTCCGCCTCCGCCATCCTGGCGCGCAGGCCGAGCCAGATCTTTCCCGGCGAATCCTTTTGCACCGGCTGGCCGCACTTCCGGCAGTGAAGCTGCGCCAGATGAGGCCAGAAAAGTTTGGCGTAATCGGTAATCTCCGTCATCGTCCCGACGGTCGAGCGGGTGGACTTGACGGTATTGCGTTGTTCGATGGCAATGGCCGGGGGAATGCCCTCGATGCTGTCCGCCTGGGGTTTGTCCATGCGATCCAAAAACTGGCGGGCATAAGGCGAAAACGTTTCGATATAGCGGCGCTGGCCTTCCGCAAAAAGGGTTTCAAAAGCCAGCGAGCTTTTGCCCGACCCGCTCAAGCCGGCGATGACCACCAGCCGATGCAAAGGAAGATCGAGATCAAAATTTTTCAGATTATTCTGCCGCACCCCGCGCAGGCGAATGCAGGCCGGCTTCTTCAAAAACATGCCCGAAAGTAATCCGGTCTCCAACCGTGTCAAACCACTCCAGAGCGGAATTTAACCGCAAAGAGCACAAAGACCGCATAGACAAAAAGAGTCCAATAGAGATTGAGTCCAAAGGGTTCTTCTTAGCGTTCTTTGCGTTCTTTGCGGTTAAATTCCTCGTCTTTTGACGCTTTGACGCTTTTCGAAAACAAGAGGACGGGCAAAATTGCAAAAAGAGAGGGGCAAAAAATCTCTTGTTTTTATATTATTGCCCCCATCTTTTCGCCTTCCTCCGCCGCTTGTCATTCTTCGGCCATGCAATTAGAGTCTGACCCATGAACGAGCTTTTAGCCCGCATTACCATTGATCCTGAGATTTGCCATGGAAAACCGGCCATCCGCCATCTCCGCTATCCAGTCGAGTCCATGCTGGAATATCTCGTCGCGGGCGACACGTTTGAAGATTTGATCGCCGAGTTTCCCGATCTGGAACGGGACGACTTGCGGGCCTGCCTGGAATTCGCCGCGCAGTCGCTTAAACTCAAGGGCCAGCGGCTAACGCTCGCATGAGATTCGTGGTGGACGCGCACTTGCCTCTCGGATTGTGCGGGTTGCTCGTGGCGGCGGGGCACGACGCCATTCATACCCGTAGTTTGACCGCGCAAAATCGCACTCCAGACGAAGTCCTCAACGAGCTTTCCTTTACAGAGAGACGGATTGTGGTCACCAAAGACTCGGATTTTTACTACTCGCATTTGTTGCGCGGAAAACCATGGAAATTGCTGTTCGTTTGCACGGGCAACATTCGAACCCGTGATCTCAAACAGTTGTTTCGCACCCATCTTTCTGCTATTGTTGCAGCATTGGTACGAAACTCTCTTGTAGAACTCGACAGGGAAGAGGTGCGAGTTGTTATCTAAGTGAAGCCCGTTCCCGAAAGTAATCCGGTCTCCAACCGTGTCAAACCACTCCAGAGCGGAATTTAACCGCAAAGAGCACAAAGAGCGCATAGTCAAAAAAGTCAAATAGAGATCGAGTCCAAAGGGTTCTTCTCTGCGCTCTTTGCATTCTTTGCGGTTAAATTCCTCGCCTCTTTTGATGCTTCGGTGTTTTTCGAAAACAAGAGTCAGGGCAAAAAGGCAAAAAAATCTGGTCCTTATATTTTTGCCCCTATTTTGTTGCCGTTGCCCTCATTGCCTGGCAACGCAATGAATATGGCTTGCAATCATGTGGAGAAGAGGGAGAATCGCGGAAAAGGCCAACACTGGTCGCAGGTAAGAAACCGAACAGGAAATGTCAACCAAATCGTTTCCGCATGAATCACGGAAAAAGATCAATCGGAATTCTGTTGTTAGCGGCCCTCGCCTCGGCTGCCCAAGGCCAGTCGTCCTACATTACCGCGCTGAACCCCGACGGCGTGTCCCTCACGATCATTGGTTACACCGGCCAGGCGGGTCGGTGCGCATTCCCTATGTGGTCAATGGCTTGCCCATTTATGACGTTGGGGCAGGGGCCTTCGCCAATAACAGCAGCTTGACCAATATCACGCTTCCAGAAGAAATCTTCAGCATCGGACAAGGAGGATTTTCCAACTGCACGAGTCTGGCGGCCATCTCCGCCTATCCAGGCGGCCCGACCAATATTGGCGCGGATGCGTTCTTTGGCACGGCGCTCACCACACCGTATCTTGCCGTGACCATGGGAGCCGGGGCCTTTGCCGATTGTTCCAATCTGACCAGCATCGATATTGGAGGAGGCCTCTATAACCTCTATATCACCATCGTCGCTGGATTGTTCTCGAACTGTCCCGCTTTGAAAACCGTCTCCATTGCTTCCCCTGTCACCAATATCGCGCCCGGGTCATTTGCCAATTGCAGCAATTTGCAATCGATATCGGCGTCCGGATCGTACTTTAGCAGTTCTGGAGGTGTTTTGTTTAACGCCAACAAGACTGTCCTGCTCGAGTATCCGAACGGACTGGCGGCTGGCCAAGGGGAAGCCTTCTACACTGTCCCCAGCACGGTCACGAATATTGCGGCGGGAGCGTTTCTGAATTGCGCCGCCCTGGACGGCATTACGATTCCCAGCAGTGTCACCACGATCGGCGACAATGCGTTTGCCGGTTGCTTTCAAACGGCAACCGGAATTAGTCTTTCGATTCCAGCCAGCACCACCAACATCGGCGCAAACGTGTTTTTGGATTGTTTCGGGTTAGGGACGATCACGGTCAATACGCTAAATCCCGCCTACTGCAGTGTTTCGGGGGTTTTGTATGATAAGAACACAAATAACCTTTTGGAATGTCCTTGCAGTCTGCGCAGTTTGACGATTCCCGCCAGTGTGACGAACATTGCGGCCAATGCGTTTGAAGTCAGCGATACTGGCAGCCTGACGATTCCCACCAACGTCACGCATATCGCGGTCGGCGCCTTCGGTTATTGTCCCGACCTCACCGGGATGACGGTCGCTTTGCCCAACTCGTTTTTCACCAGTGTCAGCGGGGTTTTGTTCAACGCCAATAAATCCACACTGCTTTACTATCCGAGCGGAAAGACCGGGGCCTACATCATTCCCGCGGGCGCGAGCAACATCAGCGCCTACGCCTTTCAGAGTTGCCTGACCCTGACGAACCTAACCTTTCCCGCCGGCTTGACGAATATCAGCGCCAACGCTTTTTATGCCTGTTCGAATCTGGTGCGCATCGCCCTCCCTTCGACCGTCACGAACATCGCGCCCTACGCGTTCGGCAATTGCATAGGATTGACCAATGTCAGCTTGACAACCAATCTTGCGGCCATCGGCAACGACGCGTTCGCCGGCTGCTCCAGCCTGTTGAGTGTGGCGATTCCGCGCAGCGTCACCAATGTGGGCAACTACGCCTTCGCCGACTGCACTGCGCTGACCAGCCTATCCATTTCCAACGGCGTATCGGCCATCGGGCAGAATGCGTTCTTTGGGTGCTCGAATCTGGCGGCGATTGCCATTCCCGGCAGCGTCATCAGTTTAGGAGCCTCCGCCTTCGCCAACTGCTTAAACCTGACCAACGTCATCGTCAGCAATGGCGTTGCCGCGCTGGGAGACTCTGCCTTTGCGAATTGTCCGTCCTTGGCCAGCGTCACGTTACCGGCCAGCCTCGCGAACATCGGCACGAATGCGTTTTTTGAATGCTCGAATTTGACCGGCGTAGTGAGCGCGGGCGGCATTGCCAATATCGGGGCAAATGCTTTTGCCGCCTGTTTCGCTTTGACCAACGCGCCCATGGCCAACGGGTTGGTGAACATCGGTGATAGCGCCTTTTATGCCTGCGCGGGTTTGACGGCTGTCTCGATTCCCGGCACTGTCACCAATATCGGCTACGCCGCGTTTGCCTATTGTGAAGGGTTGACCAATGCCACCATCGCAACCGGCGTGACAAAGATTGGGATGGCGGCTTTTAACGCCTGCTCCAACTTATCCAGCATCGCCATTCCCGGCAGCGTCGGCGCCATCGGCAATTTCGCGTTCAACGATTGTGTTGGCCTGTCCAACGCCGCCATCGCCAGCGGAGTCGGCAACATTGGGACCAACGCTTTCGGTTCATGCTCCAGCCTGACTGCGGTCACGATCGGCGGCACCGTGACCAACATTGGCGCCCAAGCCTTTGTCTATTGCCTGAGTCTGGCGTCGGTGAGCATCCCCGGCAGCGTCGCGAACATAGGACCCAATGCGTTCAATGATTGCCAGGCCCTCACCAACGCCGTTCTCGGCAACGGCATTGCCAATATCGGCCAGGATGCGTTTCGGGCGTGCGGTCTGACCAGTTTGATCATCCCGGCCAGCGTCACCAATGCGGCCGTCGCATTCTACGCCTGCCCGAACCTGACCAATGTAGTCCTCAGTCCGGGCGTCGGCAAGCATCGATTTCCAGGAATTCCTCAATTGCGCCAGCCTGAACAGCGTCACCATCCCCGGTTCGATCACCAACATCAGTTATGAAGCCTTCGGTTATTGCGCCGCCCTGACTAGCATTACGATTCCCGCAACAGTCAATACAATTGAAGCGGACGCCTTCTACGGCAGCGGCCTGACCAATGTCAACTTCGCCCCAGGCGTGGCCGTAATCAGTTCCGGCTCGTTTTACGGTTGCACCAACCTGATGACGGTGTCGGTTTCCAGCAGCGTGACCAACTTTTCCAACCAAGCCTTTTTCGGCTGTCCCAATTTGGCGGCCATCGCCGTCGATCCGCAGAACCCGTTTTACAGCAGCAGCAGCAACGGTGTCGTGTTTGACAAGGCGCAGGCCACTCTCATCGAATACCCGGCAGCCTTGCCGGGGAGTTACACTGTCCCTGGCACGGTCACGAATATCGCCGCAAACGCTTTTTATCAATGCGTTGGTCTGACCAGCGTCACGATCCCTGGCGGCGTTGTGACCATTGGAGGTTCAGCCTTCGACGGATGTTCGAACCTGGCCAGCATCACCCTCGGCAACGGCGTGGGCAGCATCGGCTCCGCTGCTTTCGCCGGCTGCGGCGGGTTGAGCAACATCACCTTGCCCGCCAGCATCACCAATGTCGGCTCCTCGGCATTTGCCGATTGCGCCGCGCTCACCAGCGTCTTTTTTCTCGGCAACGCTCCCACCGCCGATTCGACCCTCTTGTCCGATGACACAAACGCAACCATTTATTATTTTCCTGGGACGAGCGGATGGGAGAGCTTCTCTACGAATACCGGGCTGCCGGTGGTTTTGTGGAACCCGGCAATCCAGCCGGCCGAGTTCAGCTTTAGTGGCGTCAACAATCAGTTTAGTTT
>DASRLE010000445.1:0-5030 GCA_035648615.1 Saccharimonadales bacterium (SeqCode)
GGAGAAATCCCCGCTATTATTCAACGGGCCCCCATTGCCGTACCATTGATACGTCGCGCCAGTTCCGCCTCCGGTAATCGCGACGGTGGCGGCGCCGCCTGCGGCCACTTCGACAATCGCCGGCGGCTGATTGCTAAGGAAAGGGTCGTTGACGGTCAGCGTTGCGTTAGCGCTGGTCGCGGTGGCGTTGACGCTGTTGGTTACCGACAAAGTGTAGTTGCCATCATCCAGGTAAGAAACGCTGGCCAGAGTCAAAGTCGAGGTTAACGTATTGCCCGCACTGGTTCCGGAGGCTCCGCTGACCGTGCTGCCGCCGGCTTGCAGCCCGTTGACGAGCATGGTCGAGCCGTCATACCAAGCGTAGGTCAGCGGAGCGTGCGAAGTTGTTTCGGCCATGGCCGTGAAGGTTGCCGTCGCGCCATAATTGACCGTCAATGAAGTGGGCTGATTGGTCACGGCCGGATCCACCAGCAGGCTCAGGATGGCGGCGGCGCTGATTTCGCCATCAGGCACGCCGTTTGTAACCGCGCATGTAATAACCGCCCCATTTTCGTCGAGCTGAAAATTGGAAACGGTCAACGACGAAGTGGTCGCGCCTTGAATGGCGCTGCCATCGCTCAGGGTGCTATTGGCCAGCGGTGCGCCGTTCAGCCGCCACTGATAGGTTAAGGATCCAAACTGGGTGGAAGCGCCAATATTAAACACCGCGATGCCTCCCGGAGGGACGGCGGCATTTTGGGGTTGCGCCGTGATGAGAGGGTCGGAGGATACCGTGCCGGCTGAACTCGTCAGCGAGAACCCCGTTCCGCTGGCTGTGGCCACGACTTGATAAGAGCCAAGGTCCGCCAGAGAAATGCCTGAAAGGGTTAAGGTGGCGGTGGTCGCGCCGCTGACGGTGGCCGAACCCGTGCCATGACCGCCGTTACTGAGGTTGACCGCGACGCCATTGGAGACCACCTGCCATTGATAGGTCACGCTTTGGGTCGCCGCAGTGGCCGCGGCGCTGAGAGTGACCGTCGAGCCATAGTTGCTCGCCACCGTCCCGGGTTGATTGGTAAACTCAGGGCCACCAGTGACATAGCTCCAAGTGCTGCCCAACATTAAGTTGGCGATGGAGTTAGTTCCTATGCCGCCGGCGGCACCAGAGCCGACGCGATCGATTAACACCAATCCCCCAAGATCGCTCACGACTGTGCCCATCGAGTAGGCGCTCAATTGCGTTGTGGCGGCGTTGGCTCCCCCGAAACTGTTCAGCGGAGGATTCAACCACAAAATGTTGGTGTCCTTTGTCCCGGCGGCGGAGGCGTTTGTTGAAACCAGGATCACCTCTCCGACGACGAAAGATGGTGTATTATACGGCGTGGTCAACGTTGAAAGCGGGTTGGGGCTGGGTCCTGAGGCCGAATCCGAAGGGCCGACCGCCAAGGCGCCTGGCAATCTGACGGCCTCGGCAACATACCGGGTGGCGCCATAGGTGTTAAATAGAGAGGCCCAAGTCTTGTAAAATCCCGAGGTGCCAGCGCCTTCGACAAGGTTGGTTGCCTCCAGGAAACCCAAATACCGCCCATTATTTCCGTTGCCGGTTTGGCCTTGCTGGTCATCGATAAAAAGGTAGGAGATGAAAAGGGTCTTTGTTCCACTGGCCGGGCGGGTGAAGTCCTGCGCAAAGTTGAGGACAGCGCTGTTGCCCACAATATTGGGGTTGGTCCCGGGAACAGTGGCGCCCGGCGCCAGCGGTTGGGCCGGATTGATGGCGTAGGTCTGGATGCTGCCCCCGGCTGCGGGGAAACCCGGAAACGCAGCAGGCAGGAGAGCAGACAAAGCGCTGGAGGTAAATAGGCTGCTAATATCATTGGTCACCAAAACGTCGATTCCAGGCACATTTGTTCCAGCGGTCGCGTTGAAGTTGAGGCTGGTCCATGCTTCGCCGCCCGGGGCGATCAACCCGGCGGTGCAGAGGTCGATGGTGTTGGTGGGGCTGGCGCTGACGAGATTGGAGTATTCGATGAACGGCTCGTAGGTCGGCAGAGCGAAGGCCGAAATGGAGGCGGCGCAGAGGGCAAGCAGGATTACTTTTTTCATAGCGATGGCGATTGATTATGGGACGACTATTACGTTGGACGTTGCGAGCGTTGGAAAATTCTGGTTTCTCCCGATTACGGGGGCGGCGCGGGCCCCACTGCGGCTGTCGAGTACGTGGTGTGCAAGATGAGCCACTTCACATCATTGAAATCGGCAGTCGGAGAACTGAAAGTTGTTCCAAAGGCGTTCAGAAGGGGCGACCGAAAGTTTTGGCCTTTCCATTGATGTATTTCCGCGTGCCCGTCCGCAAATCCAAAACCGCAAGCGTCATTGTGGACTTGCGACGGATTGTCGTCCACCGAGACGGAGGTGGCCGAAGCAGGCGACATGATGACCTCGAAATATCCGTCGTTAATGCTGGCGGGCTTTTCATCCAGAAAAACGAAGTATTGCGAGGCGTGGGAAATGTCGGACGTTTTCTGGAAATTCTCATAGCCCGCAGCGGTTCCGCTTCCCTTGCCGTCCATGTAATCGTTCATCGACACGCTCCTGACTCTGGGCTTGCCGACGGGATTGCCTGGGTCCCCCGGGCATTTATAGATGCCGGGAGACTTCACGTACATCCCCAATAAAGCCGAGGTCAAATACAGAATATTGGTTTGGTCCGGCAAGATAGGCTGCCCATTGATTGCGCCGACATCGCCATAGACCCAGTCGTTGGTTTCCGAGTAATAGACCACGCCTTGTCCATCGCCAACATTCGGCACCAATATCTGCTTGTAATCATCCGCGTACATCGTCCAGGCCAGGGTCAATTGCTTCTCATTGTTCAGGCAGTACGTTCCCTGCGCCTGGACTTTGGCTTTGGCCAGGGCGGGGAGCAACATCGCCGCCAGAATGGCGATGATGGCTATGACCACGAGTAATTCAATGAGCGTGAACCCCTGAGCAGGGCGCACGCTTTTGACGGAGGGGCGGTCTGAACGCGTCATAGTGTTGGACTTGGACAATTCTGCGATAGCGAGACCAAAAAAGCAAGCACTTTTTTTTAATTCAAAAAAATCGAACCCTGGGCTTGGCCTTCCTGCCGCTTAATCAATTTGCCAGCCATTTTTCCAGTGTGGCAGGACCCACTTTCGGGTTCAACCGCCGATCTTCCCGGTAAAGGAACCAAAGAGCTCGCGCTATTTTTGCGGGATTGAATTCCTTGGGAAAACGCTTGTTTTTCATCGCGTAAAAGAATTCGCAGAAGCTGACCCTGTCGTCCGCCACCCGGATCAAAGCGTCCATTCGCGGCGAGAGAGGGCGGCAACGAGTCCAGGCCGCGCGAATGGCCCAGACGTATTGCAGCCAATACTGCCAGCGATGGTCGCGGCGGGCGTTGACCGTCATGCTGTCGGGCGAAGCCCGGCAGGCTACGAGCGGTTCGCCCAGAACCAGCAACTCGCCACTGCGCAAACCCAGTTCGCTCAAAAAAGAAACGTCGTTGCCATAAGCCCGCCGCGAGAAATCGAACCCGTAAGGGTTTTCAAAATCAATGTAGTGGTCAAAAACCTCCCGCGCGGCGGTCGTTTCAAACAAGGCGCAAATCTGGCTGACCGGATAAACCGCAGTAAGGATGCCTAGCGCATAGACATCGCCCTTCACTTTGCCGCTCGGAAAATCGTGCAGCAAGCCCCGGCTTTTTTCGCCGGTCACTAAATTTTTCGACGACCCCTCGTGCTGGACAGTTTCGGGAAGCAATTCCGAATAGGCGTTGCACACCGCCAGCAATTGCGCGGGATTTTGCCGGAAAAGCCCGAGAAGCGCCTCGACGTAACGCGGCAGAATCAAGTCGTCCGACCAAACGAAGGTGCAATATTTTCCGCGCGCCTCATGCAGGAGTTTGCGCCAGGCGCGGACCGGGCCGGAATTGGTCTCGCTGGTCAACACGCGAATGCGCGGGTCTTCCTTGGCCGCGGCAAAAATAATCTCGCGGGTCTGGTCCTTGCTGACCTCGTCGTAAATAACAATTTCGAGGTCGCCCCAAGTCTGATTGCGGCACGAGGCAATCGCATCGGCCACGGTCAAGGCGCTGTTATAGGTGGGGATAAGCAGGCTGACCAAAGGAGCAGCCATGTTACCCGGTGACCTTGATGCGGCCTTCGCGGTGGTCTTGCAAAAGTTTGACGTCTGATTCCACCATCAATTTTACCAGTTCGGCAAATTTTGTTTTCGGCTGCCAGCCCAATTGCTTTTTCGCCTTGCTCGAATCGCCGATCAAAATATCGACCTCCGCCGGGCGGTAATAACGAGGATCGATTTCGACATGCTTCTGCCAATCGAGCTTGACGTGGCCGAAGGCCAGATCAAGGAACTCGCGAATGGAGTGGGTTTCGCCGGTGGCGATGACGTAATCGTCCGCCTTTTCCTGCTGCAGCATCAGCCACATGGCCTCGACATATTCCTTGGCGTAACCCCAATCGCGCTTGGAATCGAGGTTGCCCAGGTACAATTTATCCTGCAACCCCGCCGCAATGTGCGCCACCGCGCGGGTGATCTTGCGCGTGACAAATGTTTCACCCCGGCGCGGAGATTCGTGATTGAAAAGGATCCCGTTGCTGGCGTGCAAGCCGTAAGACTCCCGATAATTGACTGTAATCCAGAACGAATACACCTTGGCGCACCCGTAAGGGCTGCGCGGGTAAAACGGAGTCGTTTCCCGCTGCGGAATCTCCCGCACCATGCCAAACATTTCACTCGAGGACGCCTGGTAAAAACGCGGTTTGATGCCGCTTTCGCGAATCGCTTCCAGCAACCGCACCGTGCCCGTGCCGCCGATGTCGGTCGTATATTCGGGGGAATCGAAGCTGACGCGCACATGGCTTTGCGCGGCCAGATTGTATATTTCCTCCACCTCGATGTCATTGAGGAGCCGGCTCAAGGCGCTGGCATCGCTCAAATCCCCATAATGCAGGAAGAGGCGATTTTTGGAAAGATGCGGGTCGGCATAAATCGGTTCGAGCCTT
>DASRLE010000446.1:0-9176 GCA_035648615.1 Saccharimonadales bacterium (SeqCode)
CCGGACGATTTGGAGAGCCAACCTGAAAGGGCTATCCAATCCATTACTGCCAACCAGCGTTACCCTCGCAACGTGTCTGGCCCTATATGTTCCATAATCGCTATTAGGATGGTGATCGCTTAAGCCCGACAGGCTGCTAGCCGAAACCGTCCAGCGCGTCCTGGCTAAAATGGTGTAAAGGCCGCTCAAAAAACCAGGGGAGATTCGGTTTTGCGGATGACAGTATGAAGCGTCTTTTAATAGCGTTGATCGTTTTGGGTCTAGTCACCTCCTGCAGGAATGTTTTCGTGGAATCAACGTTTCGGCTGAGGGATGATTCACCCCTGCCGTCCTGGTTCCATCTTCCAGCAGGAATGACCCGTGAGCAGGTGAAGGTTGAGATAATACTATACAGCAACTCCAAGGCGCGAATCGTATTTCGAAAGAGCCATCGGTGGCTTTTTAACAAGATCCAGGAGCAAATGGGCGAAGAGTATTGGCATCCGGACTCCTTTGGTTCGACTTATCCCAATTGGATCATCATTGCAGTCCATAGCACTAACGAGATCTATGAGGCGTCAGAACCAAATGACTTGCTTAGAATTGTGAAAAAACCTTCCATTGACTTTAACCGTAAAAAGAGGCCCTGACCTCGCCACAGGGGAGATAGGACGGATGCTATTGCGCCAGGACGCGATAGAAGGCGGTTGTGCTGGCATTGGGCGCGGTGAATTGGAAGGCACTGCCTGCGACCAGGGTGCTTAAGAAGGCGGACGTGTTGGTCGTCCACGGTCCGGTGAGCTGGCTGGCTTGGAGCAATTTGAACGATGAAGCCGCGCCTTGCGTGACTGTAAAAGGAATCTGCGCTTGACCCGCCACAAGGGCCGGAGCGCCCAGCACCACCTGGGTTGAGGCGATACTTGACACGACAGTCAGCGGCGCGGCTGGCGACCAATCAAGCCCAAATTGTTTGAAGATGACCGGTTGCGCCTCCAGGACCCAGTTGCCCGTCTGGGCGGGGACAAAGTTGAAATTGGTCGAGACGGTGGCGTTGGTCGCAAGGTTGATCAGTTGGCTGGTATTGGTCAGCACTATGTTCTCCAGGCACCAGCCTACGTTGGCTGAGGTCTGGGAATAGTAGGAGCCGCCGGTATAATCGTAATCGAAGCGCACGTAGGTCAGTTGGCCGGCGCAATTGCCAAGTGGCAAGCTGTGGGCGGCGAAGGCCGACTGGCCGGAAGTGCCGGACCCTGTTTGTGTGTAAATATCCACCCAGGCGCCCCCGGCATTGGTCGAGATTTGCACGCGCGCCACTTCAGTGGTCGTGGCGTATCCCAGAAGGCTTTGGAAGCTCAACGTCGTATTGGCAGTAGGGAACAAAACTTCCGTAAACTCAAGCAATTGCGGGACGGGATTGGTATGAGCCAAATGAAAACATTTGCCCGAACCGACCGGCGGATTGGTGATAATTGAATAGGGCGGCGGGGGATAAATCGTGAAATTCACCAGTCCGTTCAACGCGCTGTCCGCCAGATTGCCGTTGCTCAATTGCGCGGCCAGCCATTGATAACCGGTAGTGTTCGGATTGGCGGAGGGAGTGCAAGAGTAGGGATTGTTTTCATTGACGGAGGGGCGGTTTGTGCCCGTGACAAGGGTGGGAAGGAAATCTGCGCCACGGAGCGCGGGATCAAAAACCGTAACGTTGTAGGTAAAACTCTGGGTTCCCGCGCTCGTATTTACGTTATTGATCGTAATGGTATAGAGAGTATCGCTGCCGTTAAACGGAAACACGGTCGTGCGGCTGGTTGGATCCAAGGCGCTGGGATACCATACGACGGTATGCTCGCCGTAGGCTGTCTGGTACGGTTGGATGACCACGCCAAGGGCGATTCCATTGCTTTGCATGGTGACCGAGGCCGTGCTTACGTCCGCATTGGACAAGGCGAAGGACCATTGCGGAAAAACGACGGGATAAGGCACGTAGCCCGGAGGCGGCCACGCCACAAAAGGATCAGTGGTGGCGGGACGAGGTCCGCCGAAATTGGCGTCGTAGATCCAGGTCGCATTTGCCGCGGCATAGGATCCCTGCGCCGGCACATCTCCGCTGGCCATGACTTGGGTTTGCGGATAGAGAAGCCATCGCCGATGGGGTGCTTGCGCATTGGCCGCGCCGTAATCCCAAATGTAGCCGGTGATGGCGTCGGGGCCGTTGATGCCAAGGGCGAGATTGGAATTGTCGGCGGCGTTGGTGCCGGCTGAGTCAAAGCAACTCCAGGAGGGTGGTATGTTAACGTGGAGAAGCTGATTATTGGCCGAGATCATCAGCGCGGCGGATTGGTCGGCGGCATTTTCGGAAGCGGAGAAAGTCACGCCGGCTGGGATCCCGCTCATGGCGCGAAACCAATTGATCCGCCAAATCTCGGCAGTGAGAAAGGCGGTCGAGTTCGTGCCGGCAATACAACTGGAGGTAAGGGCGGAGGAGTTTTCGGGAACGCCCTCGGAGGCCGAATAAACGGCATTGTAAAATTGGCGGACTTGCTCCCGCGAGGTGCCGTTAACGGTAAAGGCGGTTGTGGTGTCCCCGGGGCTGTGGCCTTTGCCCGGGAGCTTCGAGATTTCTGAGGGCGCCGTGGGTGCGGGGCCAAAACTGGGCTCACCCTGCCCAGAAATCTGCGCTAAACCGCTTGTGGCGCACAGCCATACAGCGAGAAGGGCGACAGCCGCGCCCGGAATTCGTAAGTCTGTCATTACGGTGGCGGTATCGTAACATCACAAAGACTTTTAAGCAAGCGACTTGGAACAGTCAATTTAAGGGTATTGACATACGGCGGATATTCCGTCACTCTCGCCCCACAGCAACTAATTGGAACCGTATTGTTCTGACTCGGGGGCGGCCCTTTCGGGTCAGTAAGTCAAAGAAACCTTGCGACAACCCAGGAAACCAGTCAAAATTATGAAGCTCAAAGCCCTCGCTCTTAGTATGGGCGCCTCTATGGTGGTGGCGCTGGCCAGCCTTCAGGCCCAGACTCTCCCTTTCACGAACGGTCTCCAGCTTTGGTTAAAGGCGGACGCCGGGATTACCACCAACACCGCCGGCCTGGTGACTGGCTGGGCGGACCAATCCGGCAACGGCAATAACGCCGCGCCGACTAATAACAACACGACTTACTCCCCGACGTACGTGGCGAATTCCCAAAACGGCTTGCCGACGCTGCGCTTTCCCGGAGGTTCCAAGGCGCTGGACGTGCCGGACATTTCCGTCTCGCCCACCTCCACCATTTCCAGCCTGACCAACAATGTCACCATTATCGTCTTGAAGGAGGACGACAGTTACGCGGGGTATCGCGCGGGCATTGCCAAAACCCTGGGCAACGCGCCGCAACCCTTTGATTTTTACAACAATGCCAGCGCCAACGCCGGCCAGACGATTTTCTACCTGAGAAACGGCGGGGCCAACACCAGCTTCATCGGCAACGGTTTCAAGCCGCAACCCGGGGTTTACCAAGTGATGAGCTTTACCTACGCCAACGGCTCGGTGACGCACTATCTCAATGATTCTGTGGCCGCGAATTTTAACGCCGGCATGCAACCCAACGCGTCGCCCTCTTCGATCTGGAATGCCGTCAACGGCCCTGGCCCCTTGCGGATTGGGGCGCGCGAAGATTACGTCACCCAATTAGTCGGCAACATGGCCGAGGTGCTCATTTACCAGCCCGCTCTGACGACCAGCCAATTGATGCAAGTCGTAACCAACTACCTAAAGCCCAAATGGAACCTGCAATTCGACCCGGCGCCGGTCGTGGCGATTACTTCGCCCGCCAATGGGGCCACGGCTGCGGCCAACACTGTGATTCCAATCAGCATCAGCGCTTCCAGCCCGACCGGAATCGTGACCAGCCTAAGCCTTTACGGGAACGGCATTTTTATCGCCACCACCGCCACACCAACGCCTCCTTACAGTTTGGGCATCTCTTCCTTGACTCCCGGACCGATGGTCTTAACGGCGGTCGTGCTGGATCAACTGGGCCGGCCTGCCACGTCGGCGCCGGTGGCAATGACTATAACAGGCCCGGCCGCCCCCTCAGCGCCACCGACCAACAACCTCATGGTCTGGCTCAACGCCGGGCAAGGCGTGACGACCAATGCCGACGGAACGGTGGCCTCCTGGGCCGACGAATCGCCCAACGGCAATAACGCGACTTCGGTCGCCAACCTGCCGTATGACACCCTTATTGGCACGACATTGGCGACGCTGCCGCCCGTTTACCAAGTCGGCGTCGTCAACAACCAGCCTGCCCTGCACTTTAACGGGACCAATAGCCTTCTCACCGTGGCCGATGCCGGCGTGGCCTTTCTCACCAACGACTTTACCACGTTCGCCGTGGCCCGGTTCTCGCAGGCTTATTTCAGCTTGCCGCAGATGATCTGGACGAAGTCCTCCAACACTCTGGCCTGCCCATTCGACTGGTGGTTCTCCTCGGCAGGAGCGACGACGGAATTTCGCGGCAACGGGGCCACTTCGGGCAGTATTGCCAGCCCGGCCTCCACCATTCAGCCGTTGAATCAGTTTGTTAACGTCGGAGTGACGAGCCAGGGAACGGCCCAGACGCTATACGAGGGCGCCAGCCCTTATTTCTCCGGCGTCATCGCCACTCCTCCCGGGGATGGCTCCGGCTCATTGCCCTTGACCATCGGGATGCGGGACGAGGCGGGGACCGCGCTGTACGGAGACATTGCCGAAATTCTAATTTACAGCGGAGCCCAATCCGCCACCAACCGGGCCAATATCGCCTCGTATCTCAACGGCAAATACAATCTGGCCCAGCCTTTCTATGCCAGTCCTCCTCCAGCAGTGACGATCTCCAGTCCGGCCAACGGAGCGAAGCTGGCGGCCCCGGCGACGATTGCCTACACTGTGTCCGCCACTTCATCTCTTGGCTCCATTGCCAACGTTGTCTTGTACGCCAACGGAGCAAAAATAGTCACGTTCACCAATGCCCCTTACACTGTCCAGCTTGCTCTGTTGACGCCCGGAACGGTGACCTTCACCGCCATCGCCACCGACAACTGGGGAATCCAAACCACCTCCGCGCCCACCGTCATCACGCTGACCGGCACGGTCAACGCGCCCGCATTTACCAACGGTTTGGCGCTTTGGCTCAAGCCGGACGCAGGCATCATGACGAACCTCACCGGGAACGTAATTGAATGGGACGATTCATCAGGCAACGGCAACAACGCCTATCAACCCTCTTATTTCAACGTTACTCCCGGGATCCCGCCCTTGCTGATCACGAATGCGCAGAATGGGTATCCGGTCGTGCGTTTTACGCCTCCCGTGAGTCAGGCCACCTCGAATGTTTTCCTCGATATTGGGGACAATGGAACGGTCACCCCCTCCGCGGCGACGAGCTTTGCGATCTTCGCCGTCACACGCGTTCCCCTCTATGGCAATTATTATGAGATTCTTTCGGACTGTAACCCCAGCTCGATTGGATACGCCAACCCATTCGAATATCGGCTTAATATCACAACGGGCTTGGCCGACTATGTCCTAGGCAGCGGAACGGCCAACGGCCCTAGTCTCACGGCCACGCTGGCCAGTCCGGCCTCGTCCAACCTCTTTAGCATCGAGGGCATCGTCGTGGCCAACGGCGTGATGACTCACTATCTTCAGTTTAACACCAATGGCTCGGTGGCGTTCGCCTACGCGCCTACCAGCGCGGGAAATCCCATCCGTGTCGGTGGCCGCGGAGCCAATAACGGCACGATTTACACGATGAATGGCGACATCGCGGAGATACAAGTGTTTACCACCGCGCCGACCACTGCGCAAGTCGGACAAATATTCAATTACTTAAGCGACAAGTATGCTTTGGCCCAGGTGCAAATCGCGGTCACTCCACCCGCTATCACGGTGAGCGCGTTGACCAATGCTGTCACGCCTTCGGTTACCAATGTCACCGCTCCAGGGGTCGTCAATATCGGCGCCCAAATCGCCAGTTCAGCCCCCTTGACCAGCGTTACTTTCACCGTCAACGGACAAGTGGTTGCCACCCAAACCGCGCCGCCCTATCAAATTCCACTCCAAATTCTCACACCAGGTACACTGACCGTCGTGGTTCAAGCGGTCAATATTTACGGGATTAGCAGCAATTCACTTCCCTTCACTGTCACGATACCGGGGACCGCCGGGAGCCTCCCGGCCGCCCCGCCCACCAACGGCTTGGTGCTGTGGCTTAAAGCCGACGCGGGCATCACCACCAATGCCGATGGCACTGTGGCCAAGTGGACCGATCAGTCCGGCAACACCAACAATGCCACCACCGACCCGAACGGCGCTCTTGCTCCCTCGCTCATCACGGACCCTGTCTTGGGCGTCCCGGTCATCACTTTCAACCCACTTGGATTGCCCATGTGCCTGGACGTCGCCGACGCGCCCAGCGTTGAGGTGACTGGCGGTTTATCTCTCTTTTACGCGGCGGAATTTACCAATTACGCGGACATCACGCTACCCAGCACGATCATCGCCAAGACCTTTGGCAATGAACCCTATCCGTTCGACTACCAGGTCAATGTCAACCAGGCGGTGTTCCTCCGAGGTAACGCCAACGGGAATGCATCCATCGGCAGCACCAGTCCCCTTGTGGCCGGGCAGTACGTCATTGGCGGCGTCACGGTGGATGTCTCACTGGTGACGCATTACCTTGATAATACCGTCAATGGCTCCGGCTCCTTGGGATACGGGTCAGAGGACGGAGGAACCCCGCTGAAAGTTGGATCGAGAGATGACTTTAAAACTCAATTCGCGGGCAATCTGGGCGAGGTGCTGCTCTATTCCCGGGCGCTGACCGGCAGCGATCTGCAATTGGCCAACACCTATTTGGCCGGGAGGTATGGCGTGGCGACTTTCCAATTGACGACACAGCCTCCTTTGGCCATAATCGAGCAAACCCCGACCACGGCGGAAATCGCCTGGCCGGCCGGTTATAGCGGCTGGGTGCTGGAAAGCTCGACGAATCTGGTCAAATGGACGGCCATCTCGACCAACTCGCCGAATAATCAGGCCCTCATTAACCTTACCGGCGTGGAGATGTTCTATCGCTTGCAACATCAATGAGCGGTGTCCGGCGCGGCGGTCCGAAATAAACGGAGACTCAATATGAAAAATTTGCCAAGAGTGGAGAACCCAGCGGAGCGCGACCGCGCCGTCCGGTCTGGGACAGGCTTCACCTTGATTGAGTTGCTGGTCGTCATCGCGATTATCGCCATCCTGGCCAGCCTCCTCCTGCCCGCCCTGGCCAAGGCTAAGAAAGAAGCTTACAAAACCTCCTGCGCCAGCAACCTCAAGCAATGGGGCCTGGCTTTGGGGATGTATGCCAACGACGCCAAGAATTATTTCCCCGACAATTCCCTGGGAATCGACATGAGTTGGATGTCGCCGACCTTCAGCAATTTTTACACCGGCTATTTAACTCGTGACGTTCGCGGCACGGTGGCGGATCCTCGCGCCCTGACCGATGTGCTCTTCTGCCCGACGGCTCAATGGCATCGTCTGGTGGAAATGACCGGGATCACTTCAGACCAAGTGAACCAACTGCTCGGATATTTCTACCTTCCTGGCCGCTTGGATCCCGCCAGCGACGGCTGGAGCTATAGCACCTGCGGAATCGGCGGGTGGGCGACGCGCAAGAAATTCGGCCAGACCTTCCAGCACGCGCCCGTCATGAGCGACATCGTGCAAGCGACCGGAGCATGGAGCACCAGCGCCAACCGCGGCATAGGCATCAATTGGCTGGACTCCTACGCCGGCACGACCGTTCCCATCTCGAACCATCCCGACACCGGCAACGTCCCCAAAGGGAGTAATTTCCTATTTGAAGACGGCCATGTGACCTGGCACCCTTTTAACGTCAATGACGCGCGGGACACGGTTGACGCCGGTTCCATTGTCGGGACCTGGGTCTGCTTCTACAAAATACCCAATATCACCACCAATTAGCCGTCTTGCTAGGCTGGTTTACGGCGATAATTGGCTAAACCCCACCGCGTAGGTATTACCAAAAGAATCCTTATAGGTCATGGTGATGTAACCCTCTCTCGGGAAGGCGTAGCCGGCGGCGGAAAATTGCCATGTTGTTGTCGCGGGCGGGAAAGTGGGCGAGACGAATGGGGTCCAATCAGCCTGAATTGCAGTCATGAAGACGGGCGGCCCGCCTAAATTCGTTGTGGTCGCCGCGTCTTTGTATTCCCACTCCAGAGTACACTCGCCGTTGGGGACCTCCGAAACTGCTGTTGGCAAGGGAATAACCAATCGCGAAGCTGCTTGCGGATCTGGGACATTGAAGGTGTGATTTGTTCCGTTGTACTCTACCGTCCATATACCCCCAGGCGCGATCGCTGGGCTGGCCGGATAGGAAGATTGGTAAATGGCGCCGTTGGTTCCAATCGTTGAGTTGCTGGAGGAAGCCGGAGCATTCGTTATTCCAGAACCCGGAGGGCCAGTGAAGAAAACGTTGGTGGCCGGTGGATAATTTGTATCATTGTCCACCGCAAAGCTTGCCGCATAAGCATTTGGGCGGACGGGATAAGGGATCCACCCGCTGCCGTAGGAGCCTCCATAGGCAGATTCAACAAAGGAAAAAGTATAAACAAGGGCCGTGCCCAGCCTGGCTCGGTAAAAGAGCTGGCCGGGCTTGTCCACGCGGGGCGGGTTAACCAACGTTATCAAATTGGTGGTAACGCTATCGAAACTAGCTATGGCTGACCAATCCGCCAAATTAGTGGATGTCTCAACACTGTATGATTGGCCGGCAAGAGTCTGAATCTGAGCTTGAAAGCTGCCGTCGGAACTCAGGTTTATGTTAGTAAACGCCAAGCCCTGACTCCCGCTCGCTGCGCGAGGAAGCCAGAGTGCGGCCATGACCGCCCAAGCTGCCAGGTAACTTACTGAAGCTGGACAAACCCGGTCCATAATTGGTGAGATCTTCAATAGGTGCATTTCATTTTTTTGGGTAAGTCGTGTTGGTGAAGTAATTCGTTAAGATTTCGGGCTTCTCGATTGAGAATTGGTCATTGAAAATCTGTTATTAGGGTCACGTCCTGAAATAGGTTGGTACTTTGGAAAGAGAAATTCCAAGTATTATGAAAGTTATTCGATACAGTCATGGATTCAAAATGCAAGCCGTCAAGGACGT
>DASRLE010000447.1:0-5671 GCA_035648615.1 Saccharimonadales bacterium (SeqCode)
CGGTGCCGACATAGGGCGTTCCTCTGGCCGCAGGGGTGTAACCCTTGGCCATCTTCTCGGCGACGATCTTGTCGTAGATCTTCTTGGCCTTGTCGTAGGCGAGTGGTTCGCTGGTTTTGGTGCCGGTTTGCAAGGTGGAGCCTCTGCGCCCGAAGGCGAAGTTCACGATCCATCCGTCCCCTTTAGGGTCCAAGTTGGCGTGGTAAACCTTGTCCGAGGAACCCTCCCGGTAATAAAGACTGATTTGTTCTTTCATGGGTTTGGTTGCAGTTAAATTTGCCGGCCAATAATCAGGTTCGGTGTTCGGCACCAGTGACCAGCGCCCCACACATAATGCCCGTAGTGTCGTGTTGTAGGACATGCAGAGGCTGGAGAGAATATGCGGATCGTTGTTCCCCGGCAAGCGTGGTGATGTCATAGCGCCTCCGAATTACTGCATGACGCCGACGGAGATGGGATTTGTTTCTGATCAATCGCGGCCAGCGCCATTCTCGCCCGGCTGGCTGCCGGAGTCTGGTGGCGGACATCCATAACGCCAGTCAGGTCGATGCCGCCTTGGGCGATGCGCGTCTAGGGAGTTGGTACGGATAGTCCTTTACACGATTTTTGATACCTTTAGTTATATTATATGGCCAGTTGGCTGTGATTTAAGGTATCACTTGCGATTCATCCTGATATGCGATATGGTATCAATCGTGGATAATGATACAAAACAAGACATCAAAGCACTTCGTCTCAATGGCCTCCCGCTTGAGATGCGCCTCTCTTTGAAGGAGGCGCGCAAGAAGCGCGGTTGGACCCAGAGAGACCTGGTCAGTCGCATCGGTCTTACCCAGAGGCACGTCTCCGGCATCGAGTCCGGGAAGATCGTGCCGCGCTACGACACGCTTCTGGAACTGGTCCGCATTCTCGACCACGATCTCCTCATGGTCCCGCGCACCCTCGTCCCCGTGGTGCAATCCCTGATTCGCGATCATCTCAAAGACCAATCCGGCGAGGGCGAAGAGCGCTCCCTCTATGCCGACGACCCTGGCGAGGATACAACCGAGGAGCCGCACGATGAAGTTTGACCCGAAAAAACTGAATGCGCTTTCCGTCCGGCTTCATGGTCGCCAAATCGGCGTCATCACTCGCCTCGCGGGCGACCGCCAGCTCTTTGCCTTCGAGCAGGACTATATCGACGATCCGCAGCGCCCGACCTTGAGCCTCTCTTTCAAGGGCCGCACCGGCGGGCTTGTGACAACTCTGCGCCCCGTGACCCGCCGCGTGCCGCCGTTCTTCTCGAACTTGCTGCCCGAGGGAAACCTGCGTGAATACCTCGCGAAACTCGCGGAAGTGAATACGGAGCGAGAATTCTTCCTGCTGGCCGTCCTGGGCGCTGATCTTCCTGGCGCGCTCGTGGTCACACCGCTTGACGGCGAGGGCGAGCAAGTCGGACAGCACCAGCATGAAAAAGATGATCATCAGGACAACGCTCGTCCTCGCGAAGGGATGCTGCGCTTTTCCTTGGCTGGTGTGCAGTTGAAGTTCTCTGCTGTCATGGAAGCCTCTGGCGGACTGACCATTCCTGCGGATGGCATGGGTGGATCATGGATCGTCAAGCTGCCATCCCACCGTTTCCCGGCAGTCCCCGAGAATGAATTCGCCATGCTCGAGCTGGCGCGCCGCGTCGGCATCGCTGTCCCTGAGAACCGCCTCGTCCCGGTGGCGGACATCAAGGGCCTCCCGGAAGAGGCGCGTGCGCCCGGGGGCAAGGCTCTCGCCGTCCGGCGCTTCGACCGCCTGCCGAGCGGGGAGCCCGTCCACATGGAAGATTTCGCGCAAGTCTTCGGACATTTTCCCGACAACAAGTACAAATTCCACAGTTATGCGAATATCGCCTCCGTCCTCTGGGCCGAAGCGGGCGACGACGCCGTCTGGGAGTTAGTCCGCCGTCTGGTTTTCTCGGTGCTGATTGGCAATGCCGACATGCACTTGAAAAACTGGTCGCTCCTCTACTCAGACCGGCGAACGCCCCAGCTCTCGCCGGGCTACGATTTTGTCGCAACGCTCCCGTACATTCCGAACGACACACTGGCACTGAGCTTCGGCGGCAGTCGCAGCCTCTCCGAAATCACCCCCGACCAGATGCGGCGCTTTGCGGACACGGCGCGGATTCCAGCAAGTTCGCTGTGGCGGATTGCCGTCGAGACAGCCGAGCGCACCGTTGCCGCATGGCAGACCCTTGAACAAAGGGATGTCATGCCTAAAGAGTTGGGGGATTCGATCGGCAAGCAGATTCTCGGCGTCGCAGCCGCGATCAAGTGACCTGACATTCCAAAAGATTATCCTGCACCCTGACTAGCGCTGTGCTGGTTGACTCTCACACCACGCTGAAACCGTGATCATCGAAGTCATGCCGCACGGAGGACCGGATCGAAACACCCCAACATTGACGTTTAGCAACGCGACGTCAACCGCCACGGATTGAAACCAACCGCAGCACTGTCTTCCGCCCGGGAGAAACTCCTTTTGACGCATGTGAACTATAGATTGCACTAAAATCGAGCGTGACACTCAGAAACGGCGACATCCGCACCGCCATCATGCCAGGAAGAATGGGAACAATTCACAAAATGAAACTAAAAGACATAAAAGCGACTTGTTGAAGGAACTCAAAGATCCGGAATCACTGTCATCCGGTCTTGGCGAGAGTTGCCGGTTGTAAATCACGAAATGGGAACGACCTGCGAGCGAAAAGGGATGTGAGCGAATCAGAGTCCGATTTGGCATTTTCCGCAGCAGCCGAAATGCCAAACTGGGGCCATGCCCGCTGGAAAATTGATTTTCTCCCAAATCACCGAATGGATTCACCCCGAACAATTTCGCCGCTGCGTCGCCCGTTATGACGGCAACTACAAGGTTTATAACTTCCCTTGTTGGGATCAGTTCCTTGCTATGGCCTTTGCTCAGATGACTTCTCGGGATAGCTTGGCCGACATCGAAGTCTGCCTGCGCTCGCGCCAAGACCAACTCTATCGGATGGGATTTCGTTCGACCGTGGCGCACAGCACGCTGGCCGACGCCAATCGCTCGCGCGACTGGCGTATCTATCACGATCTGGCACAATCCTTGATCGCCCGAGCCCGCCGCCTCTATGCCAGCGAGTCTTTCGGCGTGGAATTGGAGCCAACCGTCTATGCGCTGGATTCGACCACGATTGATCTTTGCCTGAGCCTGTTTCCGTGGGCGCGCTTTCGCTCCACCAAGGCGGCGGTCAAGCTGCACACGCTGTTGGATTTGCGCGGGACGATTCCGACCATGATCTCGATTTCCGAGGGGAAAAAGGCCGATGTGAACATCCTGGACGAATTGATCCTGGAACCGGGAGCGTTCTACGTGATGGATCGCGGCTACGTTGATTTTGCGCGGCTCTATCGCTTTGTTATGGCGGGAGCTTTCTTTGTCACGCGGGCCAAGGCGGGCCTGCGTTTCAACCGGCTGGAGTCCCGACCGGTGGAGAAAAACACCGGCGTGCGCAGCGATCAACTCATATGGTTGACACTTCTCAAAAGCCTGGAGCATTACCCCGACCGCTTCCGCCGGGTCAGTTATAAAGACCCGGAAACGGGCAAAACTCTGGTCTTCCTGACCAATAACTTCGACTTGCCCGCACTTACGATCGCCCAGCTTTACAAGAGCCGGTGGCGGGTGGAATTGTTCTTCAAATGGGTCAAGCAGAACTTGCGCATCAAGCACTTTTTCGGCACCAGCGCCAACGCGGTCAAGACGCAAGTGTGGATTGCTATCTGCGTTTACGTGCTGGTAGCTATCGTGCGCAAAGAGCTTGGGCTGGAACTTAGCTTGTCCCAAATTTTGCAAGTTTTGAGTGTGAACGTGTTTGAGCAAGTACCTCTGGCAGAACTGGTTGCAAAAACCGAATCGCAAATTAAAACATTCGATTCAAATAACCAGTTGATGCTGTGGCACTAAAGACCGGATGACAGTGATCCGGAATATGCATCCGCATATCTCACTCAGGCCCTTGGGGCGGGAGATCAAGCTACCTTTCTGCTTGCGCCACGGGATGTGGTGGAGGCCGGTGGCGGTACCAGCGCAGTCGCTCGGCAAGCTCATATTCAAAGGGGAAGCCTGTATAACGCTCTATCCAATCGCGGTAATCCTCGACTGACGACTTTGCAGGGTATTCTAAAATCAATGGGCCTGCGCATGGCTGTAATCCCCAAAACCGAGGCGGCCTGACTCACTTTTCTGGCTGGCTTCTGGACAGGGCAACCCTCAGAAATCTATGGTTAGTGATGCTGAGTTATGAGCGGAAAAACCGTCACCAGGCCCGTTGCGCCCGCCAGTTCGACCCATCTGCATTTTCAAATCGGCCTTTTCACCGCATTTTCAAACCGACGTTAACAGTTGCCCCTGCTTTTAATTTCGTGCGAGGTGTTACGGACACATTATGATGGGTGCTGTGCCTAAATTATTTAATCGGCTGCCTCGGAATGCCATTGCGATCTTCAGCGGTCGCAATCTTCTGTGGCATGCGGCCGCCATCGCTTTGACGATTGTGATCGTCACCTCCGGCGGTGATTGGGCCTATTATCGGTGGACTCGGGCAGAGGCGTTTTTTGCGCTGGCCCTCCCGGCCCTCAGGCTCGGAATGTTCATGCCTATCCCGGGACCTTTGGTCATCTTGTTTGCCGGCGGGGCCACAAAGAACCGCCGCCTCATCGCGACCGCTTGGGCTTTGGGGCAGACAGCCATTCTCGCGTATATGATCACTTCTTGCTACAAGGCCATAACCGGACGTCGCCCGCCGCCATTCCACGGACACGTCGGAACGCTTGCCCTGCACGACTCTGCGTTGACGGACTCCAGCCACGGCTTTCAATTTGGCTTTCTAAAAGGCGGCCTCTTTTGGGGTTGGCCGTCGGGGCACACCACCGTGGCGTTTTCCATGGCGCTCTGCCTGATTTTGCTCTATCCCAAGAACAAGATCATTGACTTTTGCGCGTTGGTTTACGCGTTTTACATTGGGCTCTCCGTTTCTGTGACGATCCGTTGGGTTTCCGAATTCGCTGCCGGGGCCATTATCGGCAGCGTGATCGGAATGACGGTTGGCAGAAGTTTCAGAGCCGAGTCATGAAGGGTGGCTCCGCTACGCATGTGCGAGAACGTGGGACCTATTCGTTGACATTGCCGCCGTTAGGGTTTGGCCTGTTTAGCGTTATGGATCCTGGTAGGAACTACCGGCGTTTTTGCGAATTCGCCGGCCTCGGCCCGGTCCCAGAATCTCTTAACCTCCTCGGCCCGGATGTAATTTTTGCCGTCGATGTTACACGTCTTAATCCTGGCAGGTTCGCCATTTGGGCCTTCCTGACGCCAAGTGTAACCGGTAGTGCGACCTCTCCCGACAAGGTCAAGCCATCTACCCCACTCAACGCCTCCTGCGATCTGTAATTCTGTATCGTCACTCACGCTAAAATTATATATCGTTTCATTTTGTCAACCGGGGGAATCGCAAATATCTTTGTTACACAGCCATCCCATAAGGAAGGATTCGCAATGCTAACCCGTTGATTTTCAAGGGCGGCCGCCTCGTTTTGGCCAAATCGTGTTCTGGAGTTTTGGTGGGTCTCAGCGGCGTTTGGTTCGTTGTGTTTTTTTGAGGTGCGTA
>DASRLE010000448.1:0-6330 GCA_035648615.1 Saccharimonadales bacterium (SeqCode)
CAATAAACCCGTCCAACACCGCCGTGGGGCCGCAATCCAGGCCGACTTGGTTCCCGTAATTAAAAATGATGTTCAGGCTGTTGCCATTGGTCGAATTGGGGTTGCCGAGGTTGCCGCTCAGAATGGCCGGGTTCGCAATCCAGTTGCGCTGGCTGAGGTTGGTTTCACTGCCGGCGAACCCGCCGTAAATCCCAATATCCGACCTCATCACGAAAGCGGCGGTGATGTCGCCGCTGGCGCTGGGGCGGTAGGTCCCGGCGGCGACCCAGATTTGGCAGCACGGTTGGGCTGCGGTGAAGGCCGATTGCAAATCCGTGAACGCGTCGGCCCACGTCAACCCGGTGTTGGCGCCGGTGGCGCTGGCATTGACATATAACCGCGCCGGGGAAACGTGAATGGTTCCAGACTGCGAAGTGAACTGGAGGTTGCTCGACGAGGATAGAACCACGTAGCGATAGCCGTCCATGTCCAAAGTGGCATGGGTGATGGTGAGATTGCTCGTCAACGTCCCCGCATAGACCCCGCCGTCGGAGATTGGCCCAAAGCCCAGGCCGTCATTCTTATTGACTTCCCATTGAAACGCGGTCAAGGGAAGGTTGGTCGCGCTGGAGGGAAGCAGTTGCAGCAAATAAACAGCGCCGGAATCGTCGCAGTTGCGGGTCACACTGATTTGAAAGGAAACCTTGACAGGCTTGCCCTGATACTCGAAAGCGCCGAGGTCAATCGAGGCATTGGCGAGGCGGGGATGGCCGGCCAGGTCGGTCGGAATGAGGAGGGATTGCCCGTTCTGGTTTCCCGCGTCGATAGCGGGAGAGTAGGAAAGCAGGCTGAAATCGCCGCCCGCCACATTGGCAAAAAGAGGATCCACGTCAATGTTGCCGGAAGTGGTGGAACCGGCGAATTGATTGAGGCCCTCAATTAAAGTATCGCTGATGAAGCATGGGTTTGGGGTATTTGTGGTGATCTGCTGCCGCTCATCTGTCCCAAGCCGGCCGAGAGCGTTGGTGGCGGAATTCTGCCAGAAGATTGAGTTTTCGATGAATAACAGGCGACTCGTATTGGAGCTTTCAAAATCAAGGCCAGCGGCGCCAGCCGCCTGGACCGACCCGGCGATGGCATCGCGGTTGAACGCAAAGGTGGAATTAAAAATGGTCAGGCCCGACTGGAGCGAGGCGATGGCGCCGCCGCGGGCGGTGGCCCCGCCCGCAACCCAATTGCTGGCGAAAAGGGAATTAAAGACGTAATCGTAAGAGGCATTGGTGCAGCAAATGGCGCCGCCCGACAAGGACGAGTTGCCCACGAAGCTGCAATTCTCGATGAAGGTGCTCGAATTCAAATACACCGCCCCGCCTGCCCCGCCGGCAGAATTGCCGATAAAAGAACATTGGTTGATCGGCGATCCTTGGACTCCGCTCGAATAGATCGCGCCTCCCAACATCGTCGCCTGATTGTCCAGGAAGACGCAATTGGTGAGGAAAGGATGGGAATTCACATTGTAAATGCCGCCTCCATTCGTGCCCCGCCCCTTGGTGACGGTGAATCCATCCAGGATGCTCAAAGCGTCAATGTTGGTGTTGGCGATGACATGAAAACTGTTGTCCGAATCGTTGCCCATCACCCCGATGTCGCCGCTCAGAATCGTGGGGTGGAGTTTCCAGTTGCGGGCGTTCAAATTAGTTTCCGTGCCGGCAAATCCGCCGTAAACCTGGACGTTCGTGCCAAGGTTAAATGACACGGTGCGGTCGCTAGTGCTGGTGGGGCGATACGTGCCCGCGGCCACCCAGACTTGGAAATCCTGACTGGTCATGGCCGCGCCCAGGTCGCCGGTGGCGTTGGTCCAACTGCTGCCGTCCCGCAGGCCCCGGCCGCCGGGGGTGACGTAAACCACATTCGGAGCCAGATGACTGGGCAGCGGATAGCCCGGCAAGGGATCGGGATCGGGACCGCCTTGGTATTCCACCGCCCCCATGTCGATGTTCGACCCTTGGAACCGGGGGGCCAGTTGAACATCCCATCTGGTCAGGCTGTTAATGATGCCATTATCGAGACGACTGGCATTGCCCGCGCCCACCGCTGGCGAGAAGCGCGAGGGAACGTAACCGTTGATGAGCAATGGATCATAGCTGATGTTGCTTTTGCGCGGATCAAGAATATTGGCGCGGAATCCTTCCCCGGTATTGATGTAGTCATCCGTGTCGAGCAAGCCCGCCAAGTCATCGCTGAAACGTTGCGCGCTCAATGTGGCCAGATAATTCGCCCAGAAACCATAATAATTCAAAGAGTTGGGCGGGGTGAATCCCGGCGGAAACGAAATGGCGAACACATCCGTTCCGAGCGGGAGCTGCTGCAAGCTTTGCACGCAGGACCAACTGACGTCGCAAATTGCGACCCAATCCACATAAGTGCCCTGATCCGAAAGGCCCACCGTGTAATTGCTCAGGGAGTCCGCATCGAGATTAGTATGAACGCTGGTGAAGAGGTCGGCGCCGTTGACGTAGCCCGCGCCCAGCTCATTGGAGTTGCCCCAGAAAATGGAATTGCACAGCGTCACGTCGGCTGCCAATTCGTTGGCCATGGCGTTGCCGGAGGTGGTGGAGACATTATAGCTGAAGGTGCAATTGAGGATCTGGGCGCGGGCGTGGAAGGCATTGACGATGGCGCTGTTTCCGGCCGTGGCCACGTTATCATAGAAGGCGCAACTCAGGATGATCGGGGTGGACCAGACCAAATTAGCCATCGCGCCCGCGTCCTGGGCTTTATTGCCCTGGAAGAGGCAATCCTCCACCTGCACGTTGTCATAGACGCAGTAGTACGCGCCCCCTTCATCCGCCGCCGTATTTCCCAGGAACTGGCAGCCCACTACGCTTGAGGAAGGAGACTGGTTGTAAACGCCTACCTCCAGCGTCTTTACATCTACGGCGGTTCCTGTTTCGCTGTCGCTGTTGTTCTCATCGGTCGCTTGGAAGAGGTGGTATGTCCACGCGTGCGGAGTGGCGTAGTTGTTGAAGTTGTTCCGGAACGTGGTCCAGTTCTGGACCAACGCGCTGTTGGCGCTGCTGCTCGCCGCCACAATCTCCGCTGACACGTCCACGGAAGCCACCGCACTGGCGGCCCAACTCAGACCGCGGCTGAGCCTGGATCCAACGGCCAACGCTGGGTCGGACGGATCAGCCTGCGCGGGGTTGGCTTCAAACGGACTGCCCGGCACGAGGTTTTGGAGCTTGGAGAGAAACGCGTCATCCAAGCTGGGCACATCATACAGTTTGGTGGAAAACGTTGCGCCCGCGACGGCGCTGCCGACGATGTTTTCGACGGTTTGCCGGTAAGTCTCGCCGCTTCCCGAAAACGGATCCACCGTATAGTCCGTCGGAATGCTTTGATGCACCAAGGCGCCGCCGTTCCCTTGGCTCAGATTGGTCGTGAAGTTGCAAAAGTAAAAATCCGAGAAACAATTCATGTCCCAGTATCCCCCGCCCCCCTGTCCGGCATAATTGTTGGCGAAGCTGGAGTTATTGACTTCAATGGTGGCGTACTTCGCGGCCAGTCCCCCGCCATAGCCGCGCGCGCCGTTGTTCAGGAAAAAGCAATTGATCAGATTGATGGAAACGTCCGAAGGCGGCGCGGCGCTGGCGGGATTGATGAGGCACAACCCGCCCCCGGCGACCCGCGAATCCAAGGGTAGAATGGTGTTGCCGAGAAAAGATTGGCCAGTATCCGTCGGCCCGGCTGAAATGGCCATGCTCAGGAGTCCGGTTGGATCAATCACGCTCGTGCCAACACTGGCGTAGCCGCCGGTGATATAAAGCTGGTCAAGCACCACCCCGGTGACGTTGCTGGCCGAGAGAACGTTATAGCAGTTGTCCTGGAGGCCAGGATCGCCTGGATTAAACGCAACATTGGCCGATTGGATATTGTTATGATCCAGCGGGTGAGCGGTCGGAATCCCAATATCGCCGCTGAGCACCGTGGGATGGCCGTAATACAACCGCTGGCTCAGGTTGGTTTCCGTCCCGGCAAAACCACCCAGGATGCTCAAATAACTTTTTAGGACAAAGGAGGCGGATCGACCAGTGCCCGTCGTAGGCTTGTAGGTCCCGCTGGCCACGAAGATCGCAACCGGGCTGTTGCTGGACGGGTGCGCGACGGCGAGCGCCGATTGCAAATCCGCGAACGCGTTGCCCCAGGAACTCCCGTTGCGCAGCGAACTGGAGGGGGCGTTTTGGTTGACGTAAATGACCTGCTGGGCGCTGCCGCTGATCGCCGAGGCCAAAATTATCGCCCCCAGCGCCCGGCGCGCGCCCTCTGAGATAGTCGTCTTCATACAATCGCAAACAGCCTTGGCTGCCGGAGCAGCAGGATATAATCACTGCGGCGGTGCCTCGTGGAAAGCTCGGCGGCCCAGACATGCCATTGACCTATACCAGAGTCAGGGGAAAAGAGAAGGGAAAACTCGGAGAACAAAAACCCCTTCGAGTCGCCGTTTGAGCGATCCAGAAGTGGAATCCAATTGCGGATGCGATGCCCTCAGAGAGAAATTAAATCGGGATGGACGTCAATATCCTGATGGCGAAGCATTATTGTTGCGGCGTGTATCCGCCACGCCGATGTAGCTGCCTGGCTCCCTCACCCAAATGGCATGGGCATCCCCTTGCGGCAAAGGCCCGGTGCGAACCACGTCATGCCCCATCGCCTTCAGGGCCTTCATCAATTCAGGGTAACGCTCCGGAGCTTCGAAGGTGACGCGGTCGGGAAACCATTTGTGTGAGAAGCGCGGCGATTCCACAGCGGTTTGGAGCGGCACTCCAAAATCGAGGACGCTGGTCAGGATGCACAGCACGGTGCTCGGAATGGCCTGACTGCCGGGACTGCCGGTGACGAGCGCCACACGCCCATTCTTGGCGACAATGGCCGGCGTCATGGAACTGATGGGCCGTTTGCCGGGAGCAATGAGATTCGGAGCGGTGCCGAGATTTCCCTTCGTGTCGGTGACGCCGGGAAACAGGTTGAAGGCGCGCATCTGGTTATTGAGCAGCACGCCGGTGTTTTTGACCACGACGCGCGAACCCCAGATGCGTTCCAGGGTATAAGTGTTGGCCGCAGCCATGCCCTTGGAATCAATGATCGAAAAATGCGTTGTGTTTTCGCCTTCCGCAGACAACGGAATCTCCGTCGCGAGCTCAAGGCTGCGGGTCGCCTTGTTCAGGTCAATGGCGCCGGCAAGTTGCCGTCCATATTCGGGCGTGGTGAGCTTTGCGGGAATTTCCACGAAAGCCGGATCGCCGATATAACGCGCGCGGTCAAGGTTGGCGCGTCGCATCGCTTCCACCATCGCATGAAACGTTTTCGGCGACCAGCGTCCCCAGGATTTCAGATCAAAGGTCGCCAGCATGTTCAATTCTTCCAACAGGACAATTCCGCCGGAACTCGGCGGCGGCGGCACAAACACGTCGTAACCGCGATACCGCGTGGTCAAAGGACTGTGTTCCATGGCCGAGTAATCCGCCAAATCCTTCGCGGTGATGAAACCTTCGCCCCTGACCATCTCGGCAACGATTTCGCGGGCAATAACTCCTTGGTAAAAAACTTCCGGCCCAGAATCAGCGAGCAGTTGCAAGGTCCGCGCCATGTCCGGCTGAATCAGCCGGTCGCCCGGTTGCCACAGACCGCCGCCGGGCTTGCCGAAGACGCGTTGAAACTCCGCTTTATCGGGCGCGGCAGCCAACGTGTCGTTGAGCAAATCCACCAGAAATTTTTGGAGGGAAAAACCATCGCGCGCCAGCGCCACGGCGGGTTCCACCAATTCCGGCCAAGGCAGCGTGCCAAATCGTTGGTGCGCCAGCGCCAGGCCGCGAACCGTGCCCGGGACGGCGACGGCCCGGGCAGCGAACTGGGTTTCCTCTTTCGTGTACATGACCTGCCATGCGGCCGATGGAGCGCGCTCCCGAAAATTGAACGCGACCGGATCGCCCTGGCCGGGAGGCGGATGGACGAGCATGAAGCCGCCTCCGCCGATATTGCCGGCTGCGGGATAAGTCACACCCAAAGCGAAGCCCATCGCGACGGCGGCATCCACCGCGTTGCCGCCACGCTTCAGAATGGCGATCCCCGCATCCGACGCCGGGGGGGAGACGCACGCGGCGACGCCATGGCTGCATTCAATTGAGCGCGCCGAATATTTTCCGGGCGGGACGAGTTGAGCCGGTTTGGTTTGCGCGTTAATAACCAGGTCCTTTCGCGGCTGGCCCGGCAGCCGGCGCCTCCCGCCCCATTATCTTGTGTTCCACCTGGCGAAAAAGCCGGTCAAAGAGAAAGATGTAGGCTCCTTGAAAA
>DASRLE010000449.1:0-12775 GCA_035648615.1 Saccharimonadales bacterium (SeqCode)
ACCCAATACTTGTGCCACATCTCCCAACCCCAATTCGGCTGCGGCTGGCCCGGATGCCCCGCGCCCGAGGGCCGGGCGACGCTGCCGCATATTGCCTCGACCGCTTCATCGGGCCGAATGAAAAACTCCAACTCCATCTGCTCGAACTCGCGCGAGCGAAAAGTGAAATTGCGCGGATTGATCTCATTGCGAAACGCCTTGCCAATCTGGCAAATGCCGAAAGGAACCTTCTGCCGGGAAACCTCCGCGACGTTTTTAAATTGGGCAAAAATGGCCTGCGCCGTTTCCGGCCTCAAGTAAGCCACATTCTCCGCATTCTCCACCGGCCCGACGCAAGTTTTGAACATGAGGTTAAACAGGCGCGCCTCGGTCAGCAGGCTGCCATTTTCCGGATTGAAGCGGGTCGAGTTTTCCACCTTCTCAGTGCGCTCGCCCAGCAACCGGCCATCGGTGATCCCGCGCTGGTGGTAAAATTGCCTGGCGATCTTGCGCGCGCTCTCCGGGTTTTTCCCCGGCGCGAGCAGGACCGAATACGGTTCGGCGCTGGATTTCGGATTTTCCCCGGCGCCTTCCTCCGCTCCCGAATAATGATACGCAATGCCGCTCTGCGCGTCGATCTGGTCGGCGCGAAAACGCTTTTTAGTCAACAAACAATCAACCATCGGATCGGCAAAAGTGGTGGTATGCCCGCTCGCTTCCCAAATCTTGGGATGCATGATAATCGTGGCTTCAAGACCCACGACGTCATCGCGCTTCTGGGTCATGGCCCGCCACCAGAAATCCTTCAAATTGCGCTTCAACTCAGCGCCGAGAGGGCCGTAGTCCCAAAACCCATTAATGCCGCCATAAATTTCCGACGACTGAAAAACAAACCCGCGCCTCTTGCATAAAGAGACAATCCGTTCCATGAGATCATTCACCTTGGGTTCAACCATGCGCAGAATTGTTCTGCAAGGCCCGCATGAAGTCAAGACGGGCAAAGAGACCTCAATCGCCCAACCGATAATGAAATCCAACCATCGAAATGAAAGGCAAAAAAATGGAGGCAAAAAAATTCTATTCCCAATTTTTTTGCAGGTTTTTTTGCCTTTGCCGCCAGTGGGAAACCAAGCCGCTTCGACGCCGCCATCATCCTCTCTTCCGTCACCGCTTACGTACTCAGCCCGGAGGCAAAATCACCAGGCGATAGAAACGTTGCGGCGCGTTGCCGAGGTTATTGGTGAAGGTCAGGCTGCCGCCCATTCCAGACGCAGGCGCGCCCAATGGAGTCCATGCGGAATCGGTCAGATTGGTTTTATATTGTACTTGATACGTTTGCCCAAGCGCCCGGGGCCAAGTCAGGATTACGTTGGTTCCAATGGCTTGCGCGGAAAGGAAAACCGGCAGCGCCGCCGTCCCGGCCGTGGCGGAAAAACTGAAGTTGTCGATGGCCAGTCCTTGCGACTTCCCGGCGGCGCTGGCCATTTCCCAGACTAGCCAGAGCGCTGAACCCGCAGGCCAATTCGTGATGGATTGGTTCGTCACCGCCAGAATAGCTTGGTTGGCCGGAGCGGTACCGTCAACCGCCGCGCCTCCAACGTCAGATGCCAGGGTTGGAAAACTCACATTTAAGGCGGGTATAAACGCCGTCTCGGCAGTCGAGAATGCATTGGTCGCGGCGGGATCTATAAAATAATAAAACTCCAGCGTCTTGCCCAAATTCGATTGCCGCCACAGTTCGGCGGTGTATTGAACGTTAATGTCGCTCAGGGTTTGTCCCGTGCCGTTGATAAATCGCGCGCCAAAGGCCGTATAACCGGTCGTGCTGGTGGCCAGCAAGCCCAACGCGCGATTCGACCCGCTGGCCGGGCCGAAGCTGAGTTGTCCGCCGGCGGTTTGATCTCCGTCAGTTGCGCCAAAACGAACGCCGACGCTGGCGGTGGGGTCGGCCAACCCATGCCAACCCGCCATCGAGGGCAATCCCAGGCCGCCATTGAGGGCGCTGGCAGGAAAAGCAAAGTCGTACGGATTGGACAGCGCATACGTGACGTCGTTAATGGTTACAGGATTGGCGGTATCGACCGATTTTGAATCTGGGTCGGGGAGCGAGTCAAAGTTCTGCGAATAAACCGTCCCTGCCGCAAGATAGGGAACGAACGAGAGCGGAGGGGCGCTTGATCCATCGTTCGTGGCGCCGGGAGTTGGATGGGCGAATATCTGCCGCGCAAAGCTCTGGCCATCCGGGAATGATCCGTAGGAGTAATTGGGCGGCAGATTGGTGTAATTCAAGTAATCCAGCGCTTGCCACTGGGCATTGGCCCATCGGCTCAAGGCGAGCGATCCGGTGGTCCCTCCCAAAGCGAAGCTGGTGTGAAGTTCATTAGTCGTCGAGAGGGTCGTTTGGCCATCCGCAAAAATCACCAGGAACTGGCCGGGTTTGAGGCCTGCGCCCGCCAAAAATGGCCATTGGCCGACGTTGGTATAGTTGTTGGCCAGATAAAGGCCGTTCAATGAAACGAAATTGCTGCTGGGATTATAAAGTTCGATCCACGGCGCGCGCTGGCCGGCGCTAGTGGTGATGCCGGTCAAATTCTCCGGTTCGATTTCATTAATCCACAACGGCGGAAATGCCGGCAGCACAGCAGCGACGGCGTTGGCCGCATCGGGGTTGGGGGCGGGAGCAACCCAGTTGCCCGGCCGCCAATTGTCCTGGTGCGAATCGACCAATTGCAGTGAATCGCCGAGGCCGGACGCATTGGTGGGCCAAGGCAAGACGCTGTCGAACTGGACTTCGGCCACGATCGAATTACTGGAGCCATTGGGCCGGGTCAGCGTCAAAAGCTGGCCCGCTTGCAAGGTCCCCGAAAATACGTCAAACACGGTATTGGTCACGCCATAAGCGCTGGCATAGGCGGGCAGATTGCCCGCCAGCGCTAAAAACGCGTTGGGACCGATAGTCGCTCCGTTCGAGAACGTGTAAAACAGCCCAGGGATTTGCCAGCCGGAAAGATCGTAGGTCGTATTACTCGAATTATTGTAAAGCTCGATAAAAGACGCGCCGGGCACAATGGGATCATACATGATTTCGTTAATGACCACGCGCCCCACTGGTGAGGAAATCGTTCCATTGTAGAGAACAGACGCGCTGCCGGAATATCCGGGCATCGCTTGCCCATGTGGGTCCATGGCTGTGATGCTCAACTGATTTGTGCCCGAATGCAAAGGAACAGCGAGTGTCCAGTTAGTCAATGTGGTCCATGTAATCGGCCAAGCCACCCCATTGATCCAAATCGTTCCGACTGCCATCGGCGCAGTGCCGCTCACGAAAGCTACATCGTTGCTGGCCAAGACGGCGGGATTGACCGTGAAGTTGGCGGTATCGACCTGGGAAAGTTGCGACCCAATGTTCAGCCGGGCGGAGGCGATCCAGGGAAGAAGGGCGCTGTTGGGATTCTCGACCACTAGGCCATTGCCCACAAAGGCGTGGTATTTTGCATTCAGGAGAGCCCCGGTCGTCAGGTTGATGTCGAGAGCGCCGTTGATCAAATCTTGATGAGCCTGCCAATACATGCGCAGGAAGGCAGGAGTATGGAAAATCACCCCCATATTGGGGTCATTGCTGTCATACTCCAGAAGATTTTGGCCGGGGGCCCACGACCTGGGTCCTCCCAAATCAATATTCAAATCCCAAGGCATCAGCGTGTATTTCGTGCCGTTAACACCGATGTAACCGTACATATTCTGACTAACCTTGGCGCCAAAGGAGTCGGTGTTGCCCGCCGCGTGATTCGCCGCGAACACGCGCATCCATTCTTTCATATCCGCCATGTTTTCCATGTTCTCAACATAGTTCGGACTGGCGGACGAATTCGCCGCGTCCACCAACGAGAACACATTGGTGAAGTCGCTGTAGCTGTCCGGCGTGCGGCGGACCTCGAAGTTATAACGATATCGGGCAGGCTTTTTGATTCCGCCCGTAGTCACGAATGGAAGGAGGTAACAATATGCCTCGGGCGTATCACCCATGGTGTAGCCGGAGGGAAACGGCGCAAATTCAAACCACGGCTGCATTTTGTAAAGATAGCCCCCGGTATCGTTTGGAAAATATTGCTTGACCATGTCGCTGTCGGGCACCTGGGCGTCTTCCATCAGATAACCCCGCCGATTGCCATTGCTGTAAACGGCGACAAACCGGCGGTAGCCCCAAGGAACGCCCAGCGCGCGCATGAATGTCCACGTCGTTTGCTCTCGCTGCAGACTCGGATCGTCCCCAGGGGAGTTGCCCGGTTGGTGAAGTTTGTTGAAATCGGTCGCGCCCAAAAATTTATCATCCTTCGGGAAAACCCACTTATAAGCGCACAGTTTGCCGATGGGCGTGTCAAAGTCCTGATGGAACGGGCTGCCGGAGTAGTGGCCCAGCGCGTTGTAGATAATCCTGTTGTTGTCATAAACGAAGGTGAAGTCGATGCCCTCATTGCTCAGGTCGGCCAGGTTGGCCCAGCGGGTCACATTAGTCTGGGTCAGCCACATGTGATAGACGCCAAAACTTCCGCCGGGGTTGCCATCACCGAACATCACGGCGCATTCACGCGGCGGCGAGCCATCCGTCAACAAAGCGGGAAAGCGACTCGATGCGCCAAGAGCGTCCACCGCCGAAATGTAAAACGCCGCCATTACGTTGGAAGCCTGGCCGGGAATGGTCGCGCTGAAGATGCCGTCGTGCGCCATCACATCCCCGCCGGTGCCGTCATCTTTCATGGCCACGCCGGTGTAAGCGCCGGCGGGGTCGATGCGGTAATAGAGCGTCAGGCTTTGCACGCCGTCGGGATCATGCACCCGGGCGCTTACGACGGCAGCTTGCTGGGCTGCGGGCACGCCTGGGGAATGGCTTACCTGGTAAACCGCCGGGCCGGCATTCGTCACCAGAACGCTGTTGGGCGCTCCAGGGGTTCCGAGATTGCGGGGAATGGGGAGCATGGCGGTGGCCTCGAGCCAGTTGCCGTTCAGGCGGAGGTCAGGTTCGGGAGAGCCATGGATCCAGCGCGCCTTGTAGCGCAAAGTGACGGTCGCGCCCGCCGTCATTTTATTAGTCGTCAGAACGGCCTCGCACGAATTTAGCGCCGGCCAGAATTTGTCGCTGCTCCGAATATGCAGCGAATAACTGCTGTTATAACCAGAAGTTTCCAGGCCGGAGCGGACATGGCTGCCCTGGGGCGACCAGTTGGCCAGCCCGGTTTCAAAGGTGGAGTTGGCAATGTAGTTTGTTCCCCCCCAATCCGCTTCGATATTGTCCACCAAACATTCCCCCACATCCAGCAGGCCGATTTGGGCGTGCTCGATGGCGGACTCGTAATTGGCCCCATTATCCAGGACGCCGGTGTTCTCAATATCGACCCAGGATGATTTTTGGGACTCGTCGCTATCCGCCCAATTAGCCGCCAGGCGGTGATCGCTGTGAGGGTCGATCAACTCCATGCTGCTGCCGCCGCCGCTCGACCACGCCCCCCATCGTCCCCCCGTGCCATAGGTCACCTCGTCCTCCACCACGTAAATGGTATTTGTCCCATAGAGCGATTCAGGCATGGACAAGGCCACTCGCTCGCCATTATGCGATAATTTGCCCGAAAAATTTCCATAGGTGTTGGCGGCGCTCAGGTTCGCGTAATTGGAAAACAACCCGGCCGTGTCCCTGCCAATGACCGCGTAACCATTGGGGCCAATGCTGGCGTTGGTCGGAAACGTAAAGGCCACGCCGGCGGTAAACTGCCAATTGGCCACGCTCACCGTGTTGGTGCTTTGATTATAGAGTTCGATATATTCGTCGTCATCATTGCCGCTGATGGGATCGTACATCAATTCGTTGATCACGATATTGCCGATCACGATCGCGCTGTTATTTGTTCCCGGCGTCAACGCCTGCAACGGATAGAAGTCATTGGCGCCGTCGGGCCATCGGCCCACGGAAACGCCGTTGCCCTGGGCCTCAAATTGCACCGCGTCCAGCACCCGGCTGCCGTCAGGCTCGATGAAATAAATGGTATCTCCGGCTGGATTGAGCAAGAAGCCCAGCGCAGCGTTGAAGGAGACAAAAGCCCCGGGGCCAATCGTCGTGCCCGCCGGAATGACAAATTGGCGGAACGCGGGATCATCGGTCAGGACGCAGCCCGAAAGATCAACCGTTTGGGCGCTAGTGTTATAAAGCTCAAGAAAGGCCGGCGCCGCCGGATTCTCTGAGTGCGCCAGCACCTCGTTGATAACCACATTGCGCAAGGCGCTCGGATGATACGATTCCATCTGGCCCGGCGAGCCGCCCACCCGGTCACTGATGGACCAGGCGCGCGGGTCGCCCTCACCATAGCTTGGATTGGCCAGCACGATGGAATGCCCCGTGCCCGCGGAAGCCACCGGCCATGGATAAATATCGGTATAAGGAGCTGTCAACAGAATTGAGCCTTGTTCGTCGAGCAACTGCAAGGTTTCCGAGTGCTTCAAGCTCCCAGTGTACGGCCCCGTCACATTGGTGATGCCATACACGCTCCGTATGCTGCCGGGTGAAGCGGCCACGACCAAAAACCCTCCTCCCGGCATGACCGTGCCGGGCGGAAAAGTGTAATTCATATCGGCGCAGATGATTTGGTAGGAGCTAATGTCCTGGAACCAGGGATTGGAATTGTAAATCTCGACGAACTCGCAATCGTTGGTGTCGCTGCGCGGGGCCGGTTTCCACATGATCTCCGAAAACACGATCGGCGTCGTGCGGCTGCAGGACGCGAGCGGTTCGGACGGATTGGGCACGGTCCCGACAACCGCGTTGCCGGGCATGTTGCTGATTTGCAGGAATTGCGCCGTGACCGTTTGGTTGCTCTGATCGCTATCGACGGCAAACCCAAGATAAAGCTGATTGGACAGGGCGATGGATTGGCTGGCCAGGAGCGACCAGGTTTGTCCGTCATAACTGGCGAAGCCGCTCAAAAGGTTGCCCACCCGGTTGAGCCGCAGCCACATGTTAGGATAATTATCCGGGAAGCTTCCGCCCGCCTGATTGGTGCTGCCCGCCGGGTCGCGCCACTCAAAAAAACAGCCGTTCATGACCGGTGTGGCCAGGGACGCGGCGAACCGTCCGCCCGGCGTGAGAGTCTCGCGCGCCATCAAGCCCGCCTTCGCCCACGTATCCGACAAGCTCAAGCCCGCCAAACGCGCCGCGATATCGAAATTGCCCGTAACCACCTTATAGCTGAACTGAAACTGGTCGTTGGTTCCACCGATGGCCGCGCCCGCGCCAGTCAGGGCCAGCCCATTGGCCGAGACGGCCTGGTTTCCGCCCGGGGGCGGGTTGCCAATGCCCGCCGGCTGATAATCGCTGGCCATAAAGGCAGCCTGCGAATTGGGCGCGATGACATTGCCCGCCACCGTCTGGTCGCTCAAATTGTTGACAGTTACGGCGTAAAGGCCCAGGTCCGCCATTGTGTTGACTGAAAGCACGACATTGCTTTGCGAGAAATCCTGCGCCGCACCTAGGACGCCCACGGCGCCATTCGGGCCTGTCAGGGAATAATTTGCCGGATTAGCCGCCGTGGCCGGCGAGATGGGTTTGGAAAAGCTGACCTGCGCCTGCGTCAGCCCCAGCGACTGCGCGCCGAGGAGCACGGGCGGATTCGTATCCGCCAGGACGGTGAGAAGCGCCACACTGCTGGTCACGCTATAATTGACGTTACTGACCACGCTCGACGCGACCGCCCGCAACCGCGCTCCGTTGGCGGCCAGCGGCGCCGAGGCCATCAGGTAAGTCGAATTGGTCGCGCCTGGAACCGGAACGCCATTCAGATACCATTGCAATGAGGGCGAGGGATTGCCCATCGCCGAGGCGCTAAAGGCCGCCGCACCCAGTTCCAGGATGGTGAGGCTGGCGGGCTGGCTGAGAAAGAACGGCGTCTCGGGCGGGGCGGCCAAGCCGCTCAGAGCATAAATGGCGGTGGAATGGGCCGATTCCGACTGCCCAAAAACGAGGCTGGCCAGCGCTTTGTTGCTTTCGCCCAGCAACGCCATCAAATTGATGGTCGTCTGATAAAATCGCGGATTGGTGGGCCCGCCATTGGTCACGCCGGTCGTGAGATTAATGCGATCTCCCCGCCCAAACGCATAAGGGGTGTTATTGAACCAATCCGGCGCGCTGTAAGTCGTCAAGAGCGAGGTGCCGTCGCTGAAATTGAGCGTCAACGAGGCCGTGCCGGTCGCGGTGCCATTGCCAGAATTCGCCAGAATGGCAATCGACTGATAAACCGAGGGCGTGGGCAGCGCCAGCATGCCGGAACTGATCCCCGTGTCACTGCTCAGAACGAGTGCGTTGTTAGTGGCATAGGGTTGCAATTGAAATTCCGTTCCATCGATTGCGCTAAGGAAACTGCCGGAAATGGGAAGGCCGTAGGCGGTTCCGGGCAATCCGCTTTCGTAATAGGCCGTCCCCTCCCCCGCGTTCATCTCCGCCGCCTCAGCGCTGTAGGGCGGCCCGATCGCGGTGTTTTCAATCATAACATCCCGATTGTATCCAGTAACCGCCACCGGCTTCATCACTGGCGTTACCGTCAGAACCGCCACGCTGCTGGTCGCGCTATAGGTTATGTTGCTGACCACGTTGGACGCCACCAGGTAGAACGCAGCGCCATTATTGGAGTACCCCACCGGGCCGATCGTGAGGGATGGATTGGTTTGACCCGCCAAGGCAACCCCATTGTCATACCATTGCAGCGCTGGCCCCGGATTGCCCGCTGCCACCGCCGCGAAACTCGCCGTCGTAAATTCGAGCACGATGGCGTTGGCCGGCTGGGTCGTAATCGTCACGGGCGTTTGCGCACTCAACTCACCGCTGACCGCATAAATGGCCGTCGAGCCGGACAAACCGGACTGAACCCCCGGCGCCTGGGCGAAGGTCAGGCTGGCCAGCGGTTTATTGGAGGTTCCCAGAAGCGCCCCCAGATTGAGCGTCGTCTCGTAAAAGCGCGGATTGTTCGAGCCCGAATTCTTCAGGGCACCGGTGCTGATGACGATTCGATCCACCCCTCCCAGCGCGATATTGGCCGTGTTGTTAAACCAATCCGGCGCGTAGTAAATCGTGGTGTAGGAACTGCCGTCGGAAAAATGCAGCGTTACATTCGCGTTGCCGGCGCTGTTTCCATTCGCCGCGTTGGCGACGACCGCGATCCGGTTATAGACGGCCGGCCTGGAGAGAGTGAGCGTTCCGCTGCTCAACCCCGTCTCGCTGCTGAACACCAGCGCATTATTCCCGGTATAAGGCTGAAATTGAAAAGTCGTCCCGTCCCCCGTCGCGCTCAAAAACGACCCAGAGGCCGGCATTCCAGCAGTGTAACCCACCAACCCATGCTGGTAAAAGCACGTCCCCTCCGCCGGATTGAACTCCAAGGCAGAGCTGGAAAAAGGCGGCCCGGAAGCCCCGCTCTCGATCACCATATCCCGATTAAAGCCGGTCACCGCCACTGGAGTCATGTTAGCGGCCTTGGCATTCGTCCCTGCCAGCAGCACGAAAAAGATAAACGGCAAACACAATGGGTATGGATGGCGCGCTGCGCCGTCCGGGATATCGCAGCGCGATGTCCCCCACCTTGATAAAGGAACATGAAAAAATTCGGCTTCATCTTGCCGCAAAAGACGATGCCGAGAAATTCGATTTTTAAAAGACATGGCCTGGCGTTTGATAATCGCCCAGCTTAAAATCATCCTCGCGCGAAGTAAATCCCGAATTGCCATTTTGGCAGCCCCGTCCAAGGCAGAGAGACAGTGGCGTACTGGGGAATGGTGGGTTGGGAGGGACTCGAACCCTCGACCAATGCCTTAAAAGGGCACTGCTCTACCGACTGAGCTACCAACCCACATTGCGATTACGATTGGGTATTTTGCCTCGAATCCGAAGCATCGGGCGGCTAATATGCCTTACTAAATTGCGGAGGCAAGAAGTTTCCTCCGGGAAATTAGGCCGCCGATTCGGTAGGGCGTGGGCTGCCAACCCCGGTCATCACTTGCGCGTCAAGGATGACTTTTTTGGGGCAAAGCCCTGGAGCAAGCCCGCCGGAACCAGCGCGTGCCTCGCGCCGTGATCGCACCCTGACACCCTTGCGCCCACTTTGCTCCGCGCGCGTTCGTTCCGGCTTGAGGACGGCGCAATTGCGCGGCGCTTCGGGTGGGAGGTTGGCTCCGGTCACTCCGCTCCTTCCGCCGTTCCGCTATCGCTTTGTCGGGTTAATCCTCTTCATCCTCTTCTCCGAAAAAGAGATTAAGATTACGATTAAGATTAAGAAACCGGACTACAGTCCGATCACCCTCATGACGGCTTCTTTTTGCGGCGGCACGATGATGGGCTCGAAGCCGGCGGTTTTAATGGCGTTGTCGGGGTCTTTTAAACCGTGGCCGGTCATGGTCGCGGCAATGACGCTCCCGGGCGGAATGACGCCTGCTTTGACGCGGTGGATCAATCCGGCCAAACAGGCGGCGGAGGCGGGTTCGACAAAAATGCCGTCCGTGCGCGCAATCAATTTATAGGCGGCCAGGATTTCTTCATCCTCGACTTTGTCGATGAAGCCGTTTGATTCTTTCAAGGCCAGTCCGGCGGCTTGCCAACTGGCCGGGTTGCCGATGCGAATGGCGGTGGCAACGGTTTGCGGGTCGGCCACGGCCAATCCCAGGACGATGGGGGCTGCGCCAGCGGCTTGAAAGCCGAACATGCGCGGGACATGGCCGATTTTCCCGACGGCGAAGTATTCGCGGTAGCCCTTCCAATAGGCGGTGATGTTGCCTGCGTTGCCGACGGGTAGAAAATGAAAGTCCGGCGCGCGGCCCAATTGGTCGCAAATTTCAAATGCGGCCGTTTTTTGTCCCTCAATGCGCACGGGGTTGATGCTGTTGACCACTTCAACCCGTCCGGTTTCGCCCAGTTCGCGCACGATGCGCAACGCCTCGTCGAAATTTCCCTGCACGGCAATGGTCATGGCGCCGTACATGAGGGCCTGCGCCAATTTGCCCAGGGCAATATTTCCGTGCGGCAACAGAACGACGCACTTCATTTTGGCGCGGGCGGCGTAGGCGGCGGCGGCGGCGGAAGTATTGCCGGTGCTGGCGCAGATGACGATCTGCGCGCCGCGCTCCTTGGCTTTGGAAACCGCCATGGTCATGCCGCGGTCTTTGAACGAGCAGGTTGGGTTGACGCCTTCGTATTTCAGCCACAATTGAAAATCGCCGCCAATGGCTTCGACAAAATTATCCACCCGCACCAACGGCGTGTTGCCTTCGTTGAGTGAGACGACCGGGGTCGCGTCGGTCACAGGCAAATAGGCGCGATAGGCGTCAATCACGCCCCGCCATCGTTTGCCCTCCGCGGGTAAAATGGAATTCATGGCTTCACTCCGATATTCGGCCTTCACTCGAAACTCTCCAGCCGGATCATGACCGGTGCCGCCTTAATGACGGGGGACTTGGCAATTTTAGCCAGCGCCTTTTTCATGGCGGCGTTGGGCGCGGCATGGCTCATCAAAATCAACGGCACACTTTCCCCTTCGTGGCCTTCGGGCTGAATGACCGAGGAAATGCCAATTTTCGACTCGGCCAAAATCGCGGTGATCTTGGCCAGCGTCCCCGGCTTGTCAATCACACTTAGACGCAAATAATACCGCGACACCACCGCGTCGATGGAAAGGACTTTGCCGTGGCCCTCGTGCGCGACAAAGGGCGGGATGCGCTGGCGCGTGCCGTGTTTTAAATCCAAGGCGGCATCGGCGATGTCGCTTAGAACCGCGCTGGCCGTCGCGTCCTTGCCTGCGCCGCGCCCGTAGAAAAGAGTGTCGCCGACCACGTCGCCCCGGACAAAAACCGCGTTGAAAACATGATTGACACTGGCCAGGACGTGCCCGTTTGGAACCAAGGCGGGGTAAACCGAGACTTGCACCGCCTGGCCGCGCGGTTGCTCGATGGCCTTGACCACTCCGAGCAGTTTGATCGTATAGCCAAGCTTGCCCGCAAACTCGATGTCCGTGCGGCTGATTGACCGGATGCCCTCGACGTAGATGTCCGCCGGCCGCACCCAAAACCCATGGGCCAGCGAGGCGAGAATGCCGATTTTGTGTTCGGAATCAAAGCCATCGACATCGAGGGAGGGGTCCGCTTCGGCATAGCCGAGTCGTTGCGCTTCGGCCAGGGTCGGTTGAAAGTCCGAGCCTTCCAACTTCATTCGAGTCAGGATGTAATTGCAGGTTCCGTTAACAATCCCGTAAATATGCGTGATGCGATTGCCGGCAAAACCTTCGCGCACCGCCTTGATAATCGGAATTCCTCCGGCCACGCTCGCTTCGTAATACAGGTTGGTTTTGTATTGACTGGCGGCGGCAAACAACTCCTCGCCATGGGCCGAGATCAGCGCTTTGTTGGCCGTGATCACCGGCTTGCCCAACTTGAGCGCCGTTAAAATCATGGTCTTGGCGAGATGGAGGCCGCCGACCAACTCGAGGACGATATCCACCTTGGGATCATTGACCACCGTCGTCCAATCGGTCGTCATCAAGGAGGAAGGGATGGCGTATGGGCGCGGTTCATCAAGGGCTTTGACGGCGATTTTGCGCAAGCCAATCTTGATCCCGAGGCGCGACGAAAGCAGCGCGCCATTATTTTCCAAGTGATGGAAAACGCCGCTGCCGACCGTGCCGCCGCCGATAATCCCAAGATTGACCTGTTGCATAAAACCGCAAACAGTGACGGATTTTTTCCGCCAAAACAATCAAAATTGGCGGCTAATTTA
>DASRLE010000450.1:0-2325 GCA_035648615.1 Saccharimonadales bacterium (SeqCode)
CCGTTGCCTGAAACCGAGTCTGTCTGCTTGCAACAAATTATGCAATAAGAGCGAAAATTAAACACACCCAGATTTGCCTCCGGTACATGGCCACCGCAAGCGGCAAACGTGACCGGGGGTGACTGCGTACAAATGCCCGCGATTTGTGTTCGTCCAGGCGTCCGCCAGGCGGCGAGCACAAACGACGTTTTCTGGTTCGGCCTGGATGCCGTTTTCTCGTCCCGGCCTGAACAGTCCCAGGCAGCGGGGACCGTCGCGGTCAAGGATTGCCTCGTTCTTCCGAGGCCATCGCGCGATTGCGCGGCGCGAAGCGTCCTTGAGGGCGGCGGTCCCCGCTGCCAGCCTCAGGACAGCCGGGTGGGCCAGCCGGTATGGTGCACGATGCCGACCCTCGGACCAAAATACCACCGAACCGAACATCGTCGCTGTCACCTTTGTGTTATCATAAAGAAAGACTTTCGACCGGAACCGCGGACAGGGTTCCGCCGCGGGCCACGGACGCCGCCAGGCCTGATGGCGGAGGCAGCCTCGCCTCAAAATCCTCCGGTGCCAGATAAGCCAGCGCCGAATGCAGCCGTTGCCGGTTGTAAACCGTCTCGATGAACGCCTCGATCGAGGCTTCCGCCTCAGCACGGTCGCGATACGCCTGGCCGTTCACTTCTTCCCGCTTCAAGGTCCGCATGAAGCTTTCCGCCATCGCATTGTCCCACGGACAACCGGCACGGCTCATGGAAGGCTGAATGCCGGCCCGTTCCAGCCGCGCGATGTAATCGCCGCAGGCATATTGCACGCCCTGATCCGAGTGATGGATCAGTTCGTCTTTCGTCACGTAACGATTGCCAATGGCCATGGCCAGCGCCGACAGCGCCAGTTCGGCGCGTAAATGATCCGCGATCGCCCAACCAACCACACGCCGGCTGAAACCATCCAGCACGACCGCGAGATAAACGAACGCCTCACTCAGCCTTATATAGGTGATGTCGGCCACCCAAAGTTGATTGACCGCCATCGGCACCAAATGCCGCGCCAGGTTCTGCCAAACGTGCCAGCCATGCTGTGAGTTTGTCGTCGGCGGACGGAACGCCAGCTTCGGCACGCAAAGCAGGTTGTCCTCCCGGCGAATCCGCGCCACCCGCTTATGGTTCACCGCCCAGCCCATGCGCTGAAGCTGGATCGTGATTAACCGGTAGCCGTCACGGTAGCCGTTTTTACGCCGAACCAATGACAAACGCTGGATTTCATCGCGCAACGCGGTCTCTTCCTGGCGCGGCCTGGACGCAAGCCAGTGCCGGTGGTAACCGGCACGGCTGACACCGGCCAATCCACACATCCGTTCGATCCCAACATGACTGCCTTGTTGCTCCATCGTCGCGCGGATCACCGCGTAGATGGCGTCTCGCCAGGTCCGCCCTTCTTCAGGCGTAGGTCCCTGACACGCCGCAAGGCCGCGCGAAAAAAATCCAGGTCCAGCTGTTGCTGGCCGATTTTCCGCTCCAGTTCCTCGATCCGCTTCCGGGCCTCCACCGGATCGGTGATGTCGACCGGGGCCGGGATTGCCTCGATCGCCGCCACGTCGGCCCGCGATGGGCGGCCAACACGGCGAAGCGCGTCCTCGCCACCAATCCGCAGGCCATTGCGCCAATTGTACAAGAGCCCGTACTGAACGCCCAACTCATCGGCCAGACCTTGGATGCTGTCGGCGGTGGCCATCCGCTTCACCGCCGCGAACTTGTAAGCCTGGGTGAAACTCCGTCGCTTTTTTCTCGGCACACTCGTTCTCCTTGTCGAACAGTGTGTCTTATTTCCGTGTCTCAGTTCAGGGGTTCACTCCAGCACCGTGCCATATCAGGGCCGTGGGGCTGGTTGGCGGGCGTCCGGCCACTCGGGACGCAGTAAGCGCCGCGGGTGAGCCTACCGGCCTGAGTTCGGATTTAAATGCGATTGCTCTGACGGAGTTCTGCGATTCGGTTCCCTTCGCGGCCCGATTGTGCCAATATTCCGGGATACAACAAGAACCGGGAGGGCGTCGCATGGCAGACCGGCAACGTAGTTACGATCACGGCATTTCCGCGACACGGCTGCTGAACGACACGATCGGCGGCTGCCTGGACAAGGCGGCGTCACGCTGGCCCGATCGCGAAGCTGTAGTGGTCCGCGACCAGAATATGCGCATGACGTTCGCCACACTGCGGCAGGAGGCCGACCGCCTGGCTGCCGGATTGATTGCGCTTGGCCTGGGCCCCGGCGACCGGGTCGGCCTGTGGTCGCCGAACCGGATCGAGTGGGTGCTGAGCCAGTATGCCACCGCCAAGGCCGGCCTGATCC
>DASRLE010000451.1:0-3561 GCA_035648615.1 Saccharimonadales bacterium (SeqCode)
GCCGCGGTTGAAATTGGTTTCATATCTCACTGAAGTGATGGTGGGAACAGCGGCCGAGGAATTGAAAACGATCAAATTATTGCCGCTGTTCGTATTGGTGGCTCCATACAATTCGTAGAGCAACGGGTTCGCGGCGGAGTAGTTCTCATAGAGGGTGGGATTAAGGGCGTTTGCGGCCAGCTTCCCATTATCGGGCGGATAGTAATTCAACTTGGAGTGATAGTTGTCGATCATGGTCATCAGCTTGTTTTTGTCGGCATCGACGGCCAAAATCTTCTTCTTCTGCGAGGCCGCCACCCCCATCGTGACGACCAGCGCGGCGATAATGCCCATAATCGCAATTACCGTGAGCAACTCGATCAGCGTGAAGGCAATCTGGGAGCGATCGTGCTTATTTCCTTTGGTGTTCATGGTCGTGTGGTTATCCATTGGCCGAACGCGCTCCCACTCTTTGTTCCCGAATCTCTTGTTCCATTCGTTCGCTGAGCCATTGTTTAATCATGCTTTGGTAATTGAGATAGCGCGAGCGCGCCAGGCGCTTGATCCGGGCCAACATGCGCGGATCGATGCGCAAAGTAATCGTGACCGAATCAGCCAACTCACTGCCGGTCGTCGCGACCGCGGCCTCCATGAGCCGCACGTCAATCCGGTTATCAGCCCAAAACGCCGCCTCCGCTTCTTCGCGGTCGAACAGCGGAACCTCCTCCCAACTGGAAATGGCATTCATAAAGCGTATTATTGGGCCAGCGTCTGGTTCAGTTTGCGTTGATAAAGGAACCGTTCCTCCGGCTCGAAGGGACGCGCGAAAATCACGCGGGCTTGTTTGCCATTGGTGCGATAAAGGGTGAAAATCCCCGCCCCATCCGCCGCCACGCCGAGATTAAAAAACCGCGCTTGGACACCAAATCGTGGTGAATCCGGCAACAGCCGCACCGCGAAAGGGTCTTCGAACGACTCCTCAATCGTCTGCAATGTCAGCGAACTATCCATATTAAAAGGCAAATTTGTCCAATCGAATTCCATAACAGCAAAGTGTAAATCAATTGACCATGCTTTGTATTTACAATGTATTTACATTCGTCATTACAATGTATTTACGTTATGAACTAAACTATGTCAAGGGTCTTTTTTATGAGTCTTTGTGCTAGGGCGCATCTTGATACAACCACCATTAGTTCGTCATCCAAAGCTGGTCCCAATGGTCATTGCGCCGCGCTTCATCCAGGGCGTTAAGACTACGAAACCCGGTTTGAGTCCAAAATTGACCGGGCCGTTTGAACCGACACTGGCTTTGGCGGCAGGCGGACTCAACGGCGCCACTTCCAATGGGCCAGCCCCGGTCGGCGATTGCTTTATAATTCATTCGGTGCTTCTGGCCCGCAAAGTAGTTTTTTTCTTTCCACACCACCTCGCCCGCTTCTCCGCGCGGCGCTTTTAATCCCGCAATTTCTTCGAGCACCGCCTCTTCCCGGCCGTGCCGCAGTTGATGAAGGCGCGGTTCCACCCAGGCCTTGGCCGCTCCTTCTTCGCGCCAGCAAGCTCGCCCCAAGTTCCAGAGGTGCTCGCCCCCATGATAAAAATCCAGCAACTGCGTCGCGTGCGACCACCGGTCCTCCACCATGTTCCAAATCCATTTTCCGCCGTCCGACAAGGCTAGGGTCTCTTGGGCGCGGCCCAACCCTCCCCGCAGCGCCTCCCAACCCAAGCGCCGGCCAAATTCCAACGGGTCTCCTTGCCAGCGCACCACCACCTTCTCTGAGAGGAGGCCCCGGCCCGACTCGGTGTGAGCGGCTTGTTCATGCCGGTAAAAAACCCCCGTCTTTATTTCGTGCCATTCCACGCGGTCTTTCTTGGTTTTTTTCTTGCCCCATCCCGCCCCTCGAAAGCGCGCCATCCAACCGTCGCTCATCAACACCGCCAACGGCGCGGCCGCCCGCTGGGGCTTGCTTTCCTGGGGGACTTGCTGCAAACGAACCCGCGTTTGTTCTTCGGCCTTCTTCCCCAGCCGCTGCACCAGTTGGTGGATGACAGAGTCGTCCACCGGACAACCCCATTGGCCGGATAATTGCGACGCATCCTCATAGGAACCCACCACCGTTGCGGTAAAGACCAGCTTCTCCTCCAAGGCCGGACTCATTTGCTGGTGCGCTTGGAGGCCCCATCGTTGCCGGATCGGACAGCCCCAAGGACCGCCCTTGCCGTCCTGCCCCTGCCAGACAGTAAGTTCAACGACGCCGCTGACACCGCGCAAGCGCAACGGCACCTTTCGCCGATGTCGCGCCTTTTGGCCGCTGAGGGGGGAAAACCCCGCCGTGGCGGTCCGCCTCTTCTTGCAGTTTTTCTGCCAGCCGTCGCCGGGTCCATTCCCGGCCTTCGGCCAATACTTCCATCTCTATTTCGCGTAGTGATCGCGGCGCTTGGTTCTCCGAGTTCATAGGGCTTTCTGTGTTTTGGGTTTCTCTTGCCCGGCGGAGGAACCGAGTAACACGACCCTTATGCCCTTATTTTGGTGGTGGTGTCAAGATGCGCCCGGTTGGTCGTTTCAAAGCCGATTCTGGTGACAGTCATCGTGTTGGACATGTTACTCACCATAGAATGGACGTCACAGATATTTCTTTAACAACAGCGCCAACTCCGCCTTGGTTTTGCGCGGCCAGAATTTCTTGTCGGTGAGGATGGCGTTTTTGAGAGCATCGTGGCAGGGCCAGTTTGGTTCTTTGGGAATTCTCGCGATGACACGCTTGAGGATCGCTTTGGCTTGACTGGCGTTTTTCAGCAGGTTGGCCACGATCATTTCCACGGTGACGTGCGCTTCATCCTCCTTCCAGCAATCGTAATCGGTGATCATGGCCATGGTCGCGTAGGCGATCTCGGCCTCGCGCGCGCATTTGGCTTCGCCGAGGTTGGTCATGCCAATCACGTCGTAACCAAGTTTGTGATTTGTAATGGACTCAGCGCGCGTGCTGAAGGCCGGCCCTTCCATGTTGACGTAGGCGCCCCCGTTGTGGACGCGCGCGCCTTCGGCCTGGCAACTTTGGAAAAGCAATTCCCGCAACTCCGCGCAAATGGGGTCCGCGAAAGCGACATGGGCCACAATACCGCGACCGAAAAACGTGTGTTCGGACGACCGCTTGGTTTTGTCAACAAATTGATCCGGCAGCACGATGTCGCAAGGCCGATATTGTTTCTGCAAGGAGCCGACGGCGCTGACACTGAGAATCCAGGCCGCGCCCAGTTTTTTCAGGCCGAAGATGTTGGCGCGGTGGTTCAATTCGCCGGGCAGGATGCGATGGCCGCGGGCGTGGCGCGGGAGGAAAACCACTTCGCGTCCGGCCAGTTCGCCGGTAAGGAAATCATCCGAAGGCGACCCAAACGGGGTTTTCACCTTGACCCATTTTTGACGGGTCAACCCCTCGATGTGATAAAGACCGCTGCCGCCGATCAAACCAATGCGATGTTTCGTCATGGGTTTGACGATATATGGACTGGACGGACTTCGCAAGAATCCCACCAGACGCATGATAGAACCTCATCGGGAGGGGCGAGCGCCTGCGAGTCCCC
>DASRLE010000452.1:0-2297 GCA_035648615.1 Saccharimonadales bacterium (SeqCode)
TCCCATTTGCATCGGATGCGGCGCGAGTGGGGCATCGGACGCAAAAGTGGATTCGGCGCTCGAACCGCGCACGAGCGCGGCATAAATCTTGGCCGGTTTCTCGGCGCCAAATTGCGCGGCCAGCGCCACGAGCGCCGGCCTGTTTTTGGCCAGCAGGATGACGCCGCTGGTTACAAAATCGAGTCGATGCGCATTCATCAAATACGCCAGGCCGCGCTGTTTGGCCCAGGGCGCGCCGCGTTCGATCCCTTGATGAAGCAGTTTCATCAGATTGGGCCGGGCGGGGTCGTAGCGGTCCGGCGCAATGAGCAGTCCGGCGGGTTTGTTCAACGCCAGCAAATGCTCGTCTTCATGCAGGACCGGGATTTCCCAAAAGTCGCCCGTGGCGGGCGACGAAAGTTTAATGACGCCGGTCACGCTTCAACTCGTCGGGCCCGTGCGGTCCGGCGGCACGGCGAGGTGCAATTGCAATTGCCGGCCAAACCACTCATTGAAGGCGGCGATCTGGCGTTGCTCGCGCATCTTGGCCAGATACCCTGGTAATTCCCGCTGCATGGCCGCCTCGTCCACTGGCAGCCTCTTTTTGACAAAGACCACAAAACCACCCGTCGCCGTCGGGATCAACCGCGAGCTTTGGCCGGTCGGCAAATTGTAAGCGGCCGACTGCAGTTGCTCGAAGTCGGCCTTCTCCGGCATTTCCGGCAGCGAGGTCGTCGCCAGCGAGAATGGAGGCAGCGCCTGGGGTTTGAGAAATTGGGACGCGCAAATGGCATCAAAGGATTTCCCCTGCGCCAAGCCGGATTGCAAAGCGACTTCGAAGCGAGCGCCGGCCGCTTTCGCCAATTCCATCGCTTTGTTTTCGCGATAATCCGCCACGGCCTTGTCATGCACGGCGGAGAGTGACTGGATTTCGCTGGGGATTCTCTTTTGCAGGCCGGTCACATACACCGCCTCTTCACCAATCAGCGGGGAAGGCGCATACAACATCGACCTATCCTTGTCATCCGGGTCATCGGCGCGGAGCGAAAAAAGAACCTTCAGATTCCGGGGCGGGACGGGCAGCTCTTTCGAGCCGCCAATCAAGTCGAAGGGTTCCGACGTCTTGACGGCCAGACCCTTTTGCTTGGCCAGCGTTTGCAGATCGCCGGGAGTGAAGGGATTCTGCTCGTTGTGACCTTTCGCGAGATCATTCAGGAAGGAGTTGGCCTCTTTTCTCGCCTCGGTCAGAGCGACATATTGCCGCATTTCTTTTTTAATCTTCGCCTTGGCGGCGGTCATTTCCAACGGCTTGCCCGCCTCGTCTTTGAAGGCCGTCGCGCCCTCTTGCAGATAGGCTTGATCGACCTTCTCATTTAGATTGGTGCCTAATTGTTTGTCCGCTTGCGCCATATAATTGCTGGCGGGAAAGACAACGTAATTCACTTGCACGCGATCGGGAATGCGATAGTCGGCCTGGCGCTTGGTATAAAAATCCTCCAGTTCCTTCTCGGTCGGTTGAGTCATCCCGTAAAAATTGGTGGCCGGGAACGAAACAATTTCCGTGGCGACCGGCTCATTTTCGCGATGATAGAAAAACTCGGCTTCCTTGGGCGTGATCAATTTTCCACTCATGCCCAGCAGCGCGACGAGATATTCCTGGCCGGCTTGGTGATGCACGAACCGTTCAAAATCATCCAGGCTCACCCCGCCCTTGCGGGCCAGTTCGTTTTGGGCGAATTCGTTGAACTTATCCATCGGCAGCGCTTCGTCAGGGCGGAGGCCAAAAATCTGTTTGGTCAACCGGGCATCGGCTGACGCCGGAACAACGATGTGATAATCGCGCAATTCGGCATCCAGCAGAAGGCGCTGTTCAGCCCAGTGGCGGACTTGCACCTTTTTGTCCTCCGTGTCGGGCCATTCGCCGTAATGCAAGCGAAAGAAAACGCGGGCCTCCTGCTCGGCGTCGTGGAGTTGCTGGGGGGTAATCGCCTGGCCGTTGACTGTGCCGAGGTCCACCGAGGAATTGGTCATCTGGTCCATGCCGAACTTCCGGCTGGGCGTGAAATAAATGACAAAGGAAACGCAGATCGCTATAATAATAACGATCCATAACCACTGTTGATGCCGACGAATTGTGCCAATCATACTAAAAACCGAATATTAAGAACGCGCACCCTAGACGCCTCGTCCAAGGTGGTCAAACGCAAAAGCAATATTAAGAGCAAAGCGCCGCTACGCAAGGGTGGATTTGCAGTCGGGGCACAGGCGAAGGCGCCTTGAATCATCTTGAATTCGGCCTGCGTGCCCCACACTATTTG
>DASRLE010000453.1:0-11541 GCA_035648615.1 Saccharimonadales bacterium (SeqCode)
GCGTCCTGTGGTGCGGACAGCGTGGCGGTGGCGGTATCGCCGTTTTGACTCAGGGGATTCCATTTGTTATTTTTCATAATGCTTTCATCGATTACTTCGTTAACTTCCACGGCATCACCTCGACACCGCTTCGTTCTGTTAGTAATTGACCATAGGGAGATGGCTGCCGCGTTGCTGTGGAATTACAAATTTGCAACCTGCGATTGAAGCGCGCGAGGTCCACGATACTTCTTCTCGAAGGTTCTCCCGCGAGCCATAATGATTTTATATGAATTCTGACACACACAAAGCGCTCAGTGATTTACTGAAGATTTTGCAATACCCCCTGGTAAAACTGGGAGACTCGAATGTGACACTGGCCAGCGCCTTCGCTTTCGTTCTGATTATTGTGTTGGTGTTTCTGCTCGAGCTTCTGCTGCGGCGCTACCTGATACGACGATTCCTTCAGCGTACCCATTTCCAGCCTTCAATGCAGTATGCGGTGGGCAAAATCGCCGGATACCTCTTCATCGCGATGGGGTTCTACATCGCGCTCAAGGTCGTTGGCATCGATCTCAGCTCGCTGGCCTTTGTCGCGGGCGCAATTGGTGTCGGTTTGGGCTTTGGTTTGCAGAACATCATCAGCAATTTCGTCAGCGGCCTGATCATCCTGGCCGAGCGGCCTATCTCCATTGGTGATCGCGTGGAATTAGGGGAAGTTGCCGGCTTAGTGACCAAGATCAACCTTCGCAGCACCAATATTGTCACCAATGACAACATTACCATCATTGTGCCCAATTCGGATTTCATCACCAACAAGGTCACGAACTGGAGTTACGGCGATCCCAAAGTGCGCATTCGGGTGCCCATAGGCGTTGCTTATGGGACCGACCCGGAAAAGTTAAAGCGACTGCTCCTGGAAGTGGCCGCCGAGCACCCAAAGGTGCTCCGGGAACCGGCGCCGCAGGTTTTCTTCGTCGCCTTCGGCGACAGCTCTTTGGGATTCGAGTTGGGAGTCTGGACGGCTGAAATGACTTCAATGCCAAGGATGTTCCGCAGCGAGTTGAATTACGCCATCGAACGCAAACTGCGCGCGAACCAGATCGAGATTCCTTTCCCTCAGCGCGATCTGCATCTGCGTTCCGGAAGTTTTGTTCTTCAAACGAGGGACAATGCCGGGAGCAAGACGACGGCCGGCCCGGCGGAGGCCGGCTAATCCGCTTATTGAGGATTTCGTTAATTGACCAGACGCAAGACATCAACCCCGTTTCGCGCGCCGGGGTTCTGCAAAAAATCAGGCCGCGAAATGGGGTGAATCCCCCCCATAACAAACAGTCGCCGACAGCCTACTGTGACTTCTGGCTCTAGAAACACGCGCGAACGAAAGAAAATTATGCCAGTGATCGAAGTTTGGGCCGCGGCTCCGCCCAGTGATTTTCCGAATTACGCCGCCGGCACATGGGTGCCGGAAGAGACGCAAGGCCTGCTGGCTCAGGGACCCAGGCGGCCTTTGCCGACGGAATTAGAGGAGAAGTGCGGGCCGGAGGGCAAGAAAACGGCCACTCGGACCCGATGAAAAAAAACGTCCCCATCACAGCATTGTTTCTGGATATAGGCGGCGTTTTGCTCACCAACGGATGGGATCATCATGCGCGCCGCCGGGCGGTGAAGAATTTCAAGCTGGATTGGACCGAGATTGAGGAGCGGCATGCCTTGAACTTCGAAACGCACGAAGAGGGAAGGATGACGTTTGAAGAGTACTTAGACCGAGTGGTCTTCTATCAAAAACGCCCATTCACGCGCCCTCAGTTTAGAAGCTTCATGTGCGCGCAATCAAAGCCTTACCTTGAGATGATTCATCTGGTCGCTCAACTCAAGGTCCGGCACGAACTCAAGATCACGGTGGTCAGCAATGAGTCGCGCGAACTCAATGCGTATCGGATTCGGAAATACAAGCTGGACGCATTTGTCGATTGTTTTATTTCCTCCTGCTTTGTCGGACTCCGCAAGCCAGACGTGGAGATGTTTCGACTTGCGGTGGACATCGCCCAGACGCCAGCCCGACAGGTGGTTTATATCGAAAACACCCCGATGTTCGTCCAGATTGCCGAAGGCTTGGGGATTCGAAGCATTCTTCACACCGATTACAAAACCACCTGCGCAAAACTTTCCGCACTCGGACTAAATACCATCGAATGACGAAATACTCAAAAAAGACGAATGAAGGAGCACGCCGACCATGAAGATTAAAACTGATTTGGGAAGGCAAAGACTTCATGGTTTGCATTGCACCTTGGCGCGGCGAGGACTTTGGCTCGGCTGAAAAGAATGGGACCAATGGGAAATAAAGCTAAATCGGAAGTGAATGGATTCGTTTACTTCGCCGTGGGGGTCGCCGCTCTCGGCGGCCTGCTCTTTGGCTATGATACGGGCGTTATTTCCGGGGCCATACTGTTCATTAAAAAGCAGTTTTCCCTGTCGGCCATCATGGAGGAAATTGTCGTCAGTTCGGTTTTAGTGGGCGCCGTTGCTGGCGCGACTATCGGAGGCGCTCTAACTGGCCGCTTTGGTCGCCGAAAAATGATCATACTGGCCGGCGTAATCTTTACGGTCAGCGCCCTCGGCACGGCGCTGGCGCCAACGGTTGGCTGGTTGATTGCGGCCAGGATTGTGAGCGGCATCGGCATCGGCATCGCTTCATTTATCTCCCCGATGTATATCGCCGAACTGGTGCCGGCAAAAGTCCGCGGTTCATTGGTGGCGGTCAACATGCTGGCGATTACCAGCGGCATCGTCGTTGCCTACCTGGTGGATTATGCGTTTTCCGGCATGCGCGGATGGCGCTATATGTTTGGCTTGGCGGCCATACCTTCCTTCGCCCTTATCATTGGCATGTGGCGGCTGCCGGACAGCCCGCGCTGGTTGATCAGCAAATCAAAAATTGAACAGGCGAGGAAGATTTTACAGCGCGCGCGGACGGTGTCAGATGTAAGCCCGGAAATCACGGACATTCAGAAAAGCATGGGAAAACAGGGCGTCGGCGGGATGAAGGGACTCTTCCAGCCTTCCCTTAGGATGCCGATGATTGTCGGGTTGGGGCTGGCTGTATTTCAGCAGATCACAGGCATTAACACGGTCATCTATTATGCCCCGACCATTTTTAAGTTTGCCGGAATTAACGCCACCGGGCCCGCCATCCTGGCCGGAGCGGGGTTGACTATGGTGATGTGGCTTTTTCATGTGCTGGCCATATTCTTGCTGGACCGCGTTGGCCGGAGGCCTTTGTTATTAAGCGGAGTGGCCGGTCAGATTGTTGGGCTGGCGATCTTGGGCGCGGCTTTCCACTTCCAGCAGTTGGCGGGTTTCAAAAGTTATGTCGCCATTGGCGGACTGGTGATCTATGTCGCGTGTTTTGCCTTTGGACTCGGTCCAATTTTCTGGCTGTTGATTTCCGAGATTTATCCGCTCAAGGTTCGCGGTGCGGCCATGAGCGCTGTAACGGTCACTAACTGGGCCTTGAACTTGGTGGTGGCCGTGACCTTCCTGACCCTGGTTGGGGTTCTTGGGCACGCGGGAACTTTCTGGTTATACGGTGTCATCGCGATCGGCGCCTGGATCTTCTTTTATCTGCTGGTGCCGGAAACCAAGGGGAAAACGCTGGAACAAATTGAAGAGCAGTGGCGGTCGGGAAAGAACCCAAAATCATTATGACAACTAGAAAAACAAGCGCCAGGAAACAAGCGCAATTCAGGTGCCGCCTCTCGGATAAGCCGGTTCCGTTGCCCCATTTTTGGGAACATACCGTCGGCAGCGGACACGCGCCCCTGGCGTTGCGCGCCGACTGGCAACGGCAGTTGCGACAATGTCATGAGCAGCTTGGTTTTCGCCATGTGCGCTTCCATGACATCCTCAGTGACGACATGGGCACACTGATGGATGAGCAAGATCAATTGCTCTACTCGTTCTTCAACGCCGATCAGATCTGCGATTTCCTTCTCTCGATCGGGATGAAGCCGTTCGTCGAGTTGAGCTTCATGCCCTCGACGCTCTCTTCCGGCGGCAAGACTGTATTCCATTACGGCGCGAATGTGACGCCTCCCAAGGATTATGCCGAGTGGGCCAGGTTCGTCGGCAGGCTGATAAAGCATTGGGTCGAACGTTACGGGATCGACGAAGTCAGCGCCTGGTTTTTTGAAGTGTGGAATGAACCAAACCTAAAGGCTTTTTGGACGGGCACGCAGGCCGATTACTTCAAGCTCTACCGTTTCACTGTGCAGGCGATAAAGGAGGTGGACGAGCGACTGCGGGTCGGCGGGCCGGCGACCGCGAAGAACGAATGGATTACGGAGTTCCTCACTTTCTGCAAGAAGAACAAGGCGCCCGTCGATTTCGTCAGCACGCACCATTATCCGACCGATGCGCTGGGTTCGGTAGGTGAAGATACTGAGACACAGCTAGCTCATAGTAAGAAGAGTATCCTGCGCACATGGGCGCGGGAGACGCACCGCAAGGCGCGCGGAAAACCGCTCTACTACACGGAATGGAGTTCTTCTTCGAATCCGCGCGATCACTTACACGATGAGCCCTACACGGCAGCCGTCATTATCAAGACGATGATGGAAGCCAGAGGACTCGTGGAGGGATACAGTTATTGGACGTTTACCGATATCTTTGAGGAGAACTACATGCCTGCCACCGCCTTCCAAGGTGGTTTTGGCCTGCTGACTCTGCAAGGAGTCGCCAAACCTTCTTACCGCGCCTTCGAGCTGTTACACCGTCTCGGCGTAGAGGAATTACCCGTAAAGGGGAAAAGCCAGACTGTGGATGTGTGGGCGGTAGCTGGCCGCGACGTCGTAACAGTGCTCGTAACCAACCACGCTTTGCCGCGTCATCCGATCAAGACCGAGTCTGTCGAAGTTAAACTGACGGAGTTGCTGTCGCCGCACAATGTTTACATCGAGCGGATCGACCACGACCATGCCAACGCCAAGCGTCTCTGGATTGAGATGGGTAAGCCGGCGCTTCCCACAGAAAGGGAGGTCGAACAGTTGCATGTGGCTTCCCAAATCGTGCGTGAGCCCTTGCCATGGAAACATGCCGGTAAAACACTGCATTTAAAGTTCCGCATGCCGCCGCACGCCATCGCAGCCATCACGGTGGAGTTAACGCCGAAGAGGACCGGATAGAATTTCAAATCATGAATGATTCGCATGCCTGTTCCGATATGCTGGAGGCGTTGCAGCGTGAGACGTTTAACTACTTCGTGCATGAAACGAATCCGCTTAACGGCTTGGTCATCGACAAGACCCAGCCTGGCTCGCCCGCGAGTATCGCCGCAGTCGGATTGGCCTTGTCGTCCTACCCAGTTGCCGTGGAGCGCGGGTTCACGAGTCGCGCGGATGCCGTTAAGCGCACCCTGACGACCCTCCGCTTCTTCCACCGGAGCGTTCAGAGCGCCGACGCGGAGGCGACTGGCTACAAAGGTTTCTATTACCACTTTCTCGACATGACCACCGGAAAGCGAGTATGGAAGTGCGAGTTATCCACGGTCGATTCCGCCTTTCTTCTGACCGGCATGCTGACGGCGTCGGCCTATTTCTCGGAGGGCGCTTCGGACGAACGTGAAATCCGAGAGCTAGCCGATGAGCTATATCAGCGTGCCGATTGGAACTGGGCCCAAAACGGCGGCCTTGCGGTGACTCTGGGTTGGACACCTGAGAGCGGCTTTTTGCCCTATCGCTGGCAGGGTTATGACGAGGCGTTGTTTCTCTATGTCCTCGGCCTCGGTTCGCCGACTCATCCGTTGCCCAAGGAAAGCTATGCGCAATGGGCTTCGACTTATGAGTGGAAAGAAATCTACGGTCAGGAATTTTTGTATTCTGGACCGCTCTTCACTCACCAAATCTCTCATCTCTGGATCGATTTCCGCGGAATCCAGGATGACTACATGCGCGGCAAAGGCACTGATTATTTCGAGAATAGCCGCCGCGCGACTTATGTGCAGCGGGAGTACGCTATACGTAATCCCGCTCACTTCGACGGCTACGGCGCAAAGTGCTGGGGAATTACGGCCAGTGACGGTCCCGGGCCGGCGAGAAGCACGATCAACGGCCGAGAGCGACAATTCTTCGGCTACAAAGCGCGTGGGGTGCCCGACGGTCCTGACGACGGAAGCATCGCTCCCTGGGCGGTAGTTGCTTCCCTTCCCTTTGCGCCAGAGATCGTTCTCCCGACTCTTGCTTCCTTCGAAAAGCTGAAGTTGTGCGCGAACAACCCCTACGGCTTTAAAGCGACTTTCAATACTACCTTTGCCAAGAGATCCGATGTTTCGCACCCGTGGATATCGCCCTATCACTACGGTCTCAACCAGGGGCCAATCGTTTTGATGATCGAAAATTACCGGTGTGGCTTTCTTTGGCGTCTGACGCGGCAATGTCCTTATGTGGTCGCGAGCCTTCGTCAGGCCGGCTTTCGAGGCGGTTGGCTTGGGGATAAGGAGGAGGTTCCATCAAGCAAGAAAAGCAAGACGCGCGGGCGGCGGTAGCCGTGCCGCTGTTCCGTTATCAGGCCGTGGCCCAACGAATCCTTCCCGAATGTGAGAGCGGGACCGCAACCAACCTCAACCATCAAGCAGTCGCGGGGATACAAGGAGGAGTGGTTGCTTGCGCGGGATTACGATCTCGGCCTGCATGGACATTACAATCGCAAAGAATATGGGTTGGATGAACTAGTGACCAAATAGAACTGGGTTGATGGGGGGTTTACCCCATGGACAAGCCAGCCCCTGAAGGTGCAGATTTGAATTGCCTGTTGCTGCTACGCAGAACGCGAACGCGGTACGACCGATTTCTGAAACTTGCTTTCAGCCGGACGCCAATGACGAGCAAAAACGAAACGTAAAAAAGGAAAGCAATACTTATGCTAAATAAATCTAAAACGCTGGAAGGTCACAAATTGGAAAGCCTCGATGGGCCAATAGGGAAGGTCAAAGAATTCTATTTCGACGACCGACACTGGGCCATTCGCTATCTGGTCGCAGACACGGGAAGCTGGCTCACCGGCCGACAGGTGCTGATCTCTCCCTATGCGCTCGTCGCGGTGACAGGAACAGAACAACGCATCGCCGTCAACTTAACCAAAAAGCAGATCGAAGACAGTCCATCCTTGGACAGTGACAAGCCCGTCTCCCGCCAATTCGAGAACGAATATAATGGGTTTTATGGATGGCCGATGTATTGGGGAGGCTCAGGGATGTGGGGAACTTCTCCATATCTTGTGCGCGAGCGTGGAGACTGGAAAAAACCCCGCCCGGAGGAGAAAGGGTGGGATGCCCATTTGCGCAGCACTCGCGAGGTGCGCGGCTATAACGTCCAGGCTAAAGACGGCGACATTGGCCATATCGAGGATTTTATCATCGAGGACGAGACATGGGCGATTCGTTATCTAATCATTAACACACATAATTGGTGGCCGGGTAAAAAGGTCCTTATTTCAACGAAATGGATCGAGAGCGTTAGTTGGGGCGAGAAAAAAGTCTTCGTCAATCTCTCCCGCGAGACCATCAAGCGCTCACCCGAGTACTCGGAAGAAACTCTGCCAACGCGGGATTATGAGAGCGGACTGCATCGGCATTACAAGCGCCATGCCTACTGGGTCGATGAACTGGCGGCTAAGTAGCGTTCCTGTTGAAGCAAATACGGGAATCCGTCGGCGGGAATTGAAATCCATCCGCAAAGGACTCTGAGGTGACGTCACCTCCGGGCGCTATATGCAAATGACTTTATACTAACCCTGTATCAACGGAAGTGAGTATGGATAAAAACCTGGCCGATGATAGGCCGCAATCCGGCGCAAATCGGCGCATGCTCAACCCGCAGGCGACTCCGGACTTTTTGGATTCCACTCTGGAATGGCGGCGCATGTTCGCAGAAATCTGGGGTACTTTCTTACTGGTACTTGTGGCCGCTGGCGGCGGTGTCGTCCGGGAGCTAAGCGGGGGAAGCTTAAGTCTGGCCATGATAGTCGTCGCGCCTGGGCTCATGGTCATGGCGATCATTTACTTTATGGGGACGGTGAGTGGCGCGCACCTGAACCCCGCAGTCACCCTCGCCTTCGCTGTTCGAAGGAATTTCCCTTGGCGTCGTGTTCCGGGATATTGTCTCGCGCAATTTATCGGCGGGATTGCCGCCGCAGTGTTTCTCCGCGCAATGTTCGGGAAGATCGGCGCACTCGGCGCAACCGTGCCTGGAATTGGAATCGGAGGCGCCAAGGCGATGGCCATGGAACTGGTGCTGACAGCGGGTCTTGTGAATACGATCCTTGGCACGGCATCCGGTGCGCGCAACATCGGCACCAACGGCGCCCTTGCGGTGGGCGCGTACATTGCTCTTGCCGGACTTTGGGCATCTCCCATCAGTGGTGCCTCAATGAACCCGGTGCGATCGCTGGCGCCCGACCTGGTCCGTGGCGATTTCAACACCTCGTGGATTTACATCGTCGGCCCGATTCTGGGCGCCCTCCTGGCAGTATTCTTTGAATGGATACTAAGAGGAAAGCCCACTGCCACCGGCACGATTGCGGCGCAAGGAACACTGGGAGAAGGCAAACATGGAAGGTTGAATGATGAATAAACTCAAACAGTTTTGGGGCGGGATGCGGACGAGCTTTTGGTTTGTGCCGTCGGTGATTGTTGCAGTCAGCATCGTCCTGGCAGTGGTTTTGATTGGAGCAGATTCCACCGGAAGTGACCAATGGCTGGCCCGCTGGCCGCGCGTGTTTGGCGCCGGCGCGGCTGGTGCGCGCGGGATGTTGTCCACCATTGCAGGGTCTATGATGACCGTGGTCGGAGTCACCTTCTCGATGGTTCTGGTCACGCTGGCGCTGGCTTCAAGCCAATACACTTCGCGCATCCTGCGGACCTTTATGCGTGACCGCGCCACCCAGGTCGTGCTCGGAATATTCGCCGGCATTTTCACCTATTGCCTCATCGTGCTGCGCACCATCCGCGGCAGTGATGAGGGCGGGTTTGTTCCGACCCTGGCTGTGGCATTCGGCGTCGTGTTGGCGATCGGCGGTATCAGCGTCCTCATTTTCTTCATCCACCACATTGCCTCTTCAATCCAGGCTTCGAGTATTATTGCTTCGGTGGCCGATGAAACCTTGCTGGCCATTGACCGGATTTTCCCAGGAAAACTTGGAAATGAACCGCCTGACAATGATAAGGTTGAAGCGCTGCACCCTGTGGAGAACCGAAACTGGCAGGCAGTCCCATCCAAAGGGAATGGTTACATCCAAAACGTGGATGACGCTACGCTTCTGCGTTTGGCGCGGCAGCACAAGACCATCGTGCGAATGGAACGCGGCATCGGCGAGTTCGTGGTCCATGGCGCCACCCTCGCCTCCCTCGCTCTTGAGGGCCCGTCGGCCAAAGAGATCGTCGCCGCTCTGCAGTCGGCCTACAGCATCGACCGTCACCGCACATTGGAGCAGGATTCCGCTTTCGGCATCAGACAGATTGTGGATATGGCATTGCGGGCACTCTCACCCGGCATTAACGACACCACGACGGCTGTGATGTGCGTGGATTATCTGACGGCGATTCTGGGGCGGGCGGCCTCCCGGACCATCCCGTCCTCGCAGCGCTATGAGGACGGGGAATTGAGGGTGATCGCCATCGGGCCGACCTTCGCCGGGCTGGTGGCCGGATCTTTCGACCAAATTCGCAGCAGCGCCCAGGGCAATGTGGCCATCATGTTACGAATGCTGGGCGCGCTTCAAACGATCGCAAGTTTGACGTCCAATCCGGGCCGGCGGCGCACTCTTGCTGAACAAGTGCAGTATGTCGCGGAGTTGGCCGAACGCTCCCTTGAGTCCCCGCACGAACGGCTGAGATTTGAAAGCCGGCTGGCGCAGGTGTGCGAAGCGCTCGAAATGAAGCCGGCTTCATTTGTCGGGCCAAAAAATGGAAAATCTTCAGCGTTGGCAAGCCAGGGCCATGACGACCCGTTCCATTTGAAAACACACCCCACGGAAATCCATGGAGCGAAATGATCAGCGCTTCACCAAACCGCGTACGACGCGCTTGAGGGTCAGCCCTTGGACCAGAATGGAAAAGATGACCACGATATAGGTTGCAGACACCACCACCCCGCGTTCAGGCCCGTGAGGCAGCGACAACGCCAGCGCTACCGAAATACCGCCTCTCAACCCGCCCCAGGTCATGATGGCAACTGTGCCGCGGGGCAATTTCCGCCACCGGCTGATCACCGCGATCGGCAGGACGACGCTGACCCAACGCGCCAGAAGAATGGCCGGAATGGCCAATAACCCCGCGAAAAGCAGGCCGCGTGTAAATGTCAAAACTAGAATCTCCAATCCGATCAACACGAAGAGCAACGCGTTCAGGATTTCATCGAGAAGCCCCCAGAACGCGTCCAGGTTTTTCCGGGTGGTTTCGCTCATGGCCAGACGCCGGCCATGGTTGCCGATGAACAATCCCGCCACAACCACAGCGATTGGGCCGCTGACATGAATCACCGATGCCAGCGCGTAACCGCCCATCACCAGGGCCAGCGTCAGCATCATTTCCACGCGGTAGTTATCCACGCTTTTTAAGAGGAGGTAAGCAATCCAACCCATGACGAAACCGAACACCGTTCCGCCCAGGGCTTGTTCAAGGAACAAGAGCCCGATGCGCGCTGCCGAGGCGTGCTGGCCGGTCACGGCGATTTCCTTCAGGACGATGAACGCCACCACGCCGATGCCGTCGTTGAATAGCGATTCACCAGCGATCTGGACTTCCAAACTGCGGGGCACATTCGCGTCTTTTAAAATCCCCATCACCGCCACCGGGTCGGTCGGTGAAATCAACGCTCCGAACAGCAGGCACCAGGAATAATCCAGCTCGAACCCAAGCCAGCCAAACGTAAAATAAATCAGCGTGCCAAAGACGAACATGGAGATGACTACTCCTGCGATGGCGAGCGGGGCGACAACGGCTGTTTGCTCGGCCAGGTCGTCCAAGTTGATGGTCAGGGCGCCGGCGAACAGCAAAAAGCATAGCATCCCTTGCATGAGCGCGTTGTCGAAATCAACCTGATTGAGCAACCGCACGGCGGCGTCCCGGATCCAAGGCGCAAAATGTCCAGTAACGATCAGCCCCAGCGAAACCAGCAGGGCAATCAGCATGACACCGATCGTGGAGGGCAGGTTGAAGTAGCGGTAGTTCAGGTAGCTGAACATCGCCGTGAGCGAAATGAGGATCGCGATGATTTGAAAAACCGTCATTTGGCAATGAGCCGATGCCGATCATAAGGTGTGGAGCAGTCACCCCGCCAGCCTTTTGCACCGGTATCTCAACTCGCGTGGGATACCTTCCAGCGACGCAGTTAGGCAGGCGCCTAGTGTAGTGTATCATAATTAGCTAGCAGCCTGTCGGACTTAAAACTAATAATTAAAGTAAGCGTATCGAATATAACTTGAACCAGGTGGTCTAAGTCTTCATGTCAACGCGCTTTGTTAACATTGACCGGCAGACTCCGATGCTTCTGCCCGCTGACGTGC
>DASRLE010000454.1:0-4965 GCA_035648615.1 Saccharimonadales bacterium (SeqCode)
GCATACTCCGCTCAACGCCGAGCAGCGGCACAACCTCTTTCTGGCTTTCAAAGAGGCGTTGCAGAACACAGTCAAACATTCCGGCGCTGGCACGTTGTCTTTGGGAATCACACTGGAGGCGGAAACACTCAGGCTCACCCTGGAGGATGATGGCCGCGGCTTTGTCGAAGGTCCGGCGGCGGGGGGCGCGGATGGATTGAGGAACATGCGCGAACGCCTGCAACAATTGGGGGGACGATGCGAAATCCACAGCGTCCCTCAATCCGGCACACGGGTGGTTTTCATCCTGCCGGTCACCGCGCCTAAGGCTGCCACGCCATGAACCCCAGTCCATTTGGCCTATTGTTTCCCGACAGTCTTTTCCTCCACAATCACTCGCGACAAGATGAATCAGGCCCAGCAAGAAAATAAACTCTCAGGAGTTCCCGAAAAACTATCCGAGGACAGCATCATCCCGGTGGCCGTCGTCGAGGACAGCGCGACCGTGCGGCGAAACCTGGAGCGGTGGCTCAACCGCACTCCCGGTTGCAAATGCGTCTGCGCCTGCGCGAACGGGATCGAAGCGTTACGAATGATCCCCGCCCACGCCCCGCGCATTGTGCTCATGGACATTCAAATGCCGGAAATGTCGGGAGTCGAATGCGCCGTGCGGCTCAAAACGGCGCTGCCTTCGCTGCAAATCATCATGCTGACGGTTTACGAGGATACCGACACGATTTTCAAAGCCTTGCGGGCGGGCGCCTCGGGTTATTTGCTCAAGAGATCGTCTCACCAGGAGATTTTGGGCGCCATTCGCGACCTTCTCCACGGCGGCGCGCCCATGACGGCGGCCATTGCGCGCAAGGTTGTCGCCGCCTTTCACGAACCGGTCAAACAGGAAGATCCGCACACGCTCTTGAGCGGACGCGAGCGCGAGATTTTGGATTTACTTTCAGCGGGATTGAGCAATAAAGAAATCGGCGCCCGGTTGAATGTCAGCCAATTTACGGTCAAGAATCATCTGGCCAATGTTTTTGCAAAGCTGCATGTGCGCTCCCGGACCCAGGCGGTGATCGCGTACCTGCATCCGCGGTAAAACGCGGTCAAAAACCAAAGTCAGCCACGACGATTCTAACGCCTGTCATTTGTTCCTTCGCGCGATAGTCCATTAGGACTATTGCGACATTCGGCAGACCTCTCTAGGCTTAAAACCTGTAATCTCATCGACGTACTAAAAAACAAAATATGAACACGACCCGAAAAATCTTCACGGCTCTGCGTCTGCTGGCCGGCTGCCTCTTTCTTGGTATCCCCTTCTTGAGCCAAGCCCAACTGACCCAGATGCTCTATGCCCCTCCGGCCAGCCCGACGTGGCGGGACAACTACACCGGTGGCAGCGGCTGCCAGTTCACCACGGGCTCCTCCAATGTCATCGTGTCGCACTTGGGATTCTTCAGCACGAATAATATCAGCGGCTTGGCCACGAACCACTATGTGGGGGTGTATGGGACCGGCAGTGGCTTCCCGCTGTTGGGTCAGGTGATTGTGCCCGCCGGAACGACCGCCTATTATACGAATAGTTTCTACTGGATGCCGCTCAACCCGCCGCTGCTTTTAAACTCCAATACTGCTTATTACGTGGCTGCCCTTCCCGCCAGTGGCGATGGCGATTATTGGGGAGATTCCTTTAGCGCAACTTTTAATTCATGGTTTGTCGGCACACAGGCGCCCGCGACGCAAAAAACGGCCTATGGCCCAGGAGGCACTACGACTTGGCCCATCACAGGCTTCAGCACTTTTGGCAGCGGCACCACCTACTGTGTCGAGGGGATGGCGTATATTCAGGTGGGCGCGGCGCTGGCAGAGGTGCAACAGACCAATGTGGCCATTAGCGCCGGTCAAACGCTGACTGTGAACGGGTTTGCCAGCGGACAGGTGCCTATCAGTTATCAATGGTACCTCTCCTCTGGTGCGGCCATCGCGGGGCAAACCAACGCCACCCTGGCGATTGCCAAGGTCGCCACGAACAATAGCGGCACATATTACCTGACCGCCAGTAATTCCTTAGGCGGCGCACAAAGCTCAAACGTCGTGGTATCGGTGACTGCCATCCCTGTTGCTATAACACAACAGTCAACGAATACCTCCGTGTTTCAGAATTACACAGCAACCTTTTCCATCCTGGCGGCGGGAACGCCTCCGATTTCCTATCAATGGTTCAGCAACGGCATAGCCATTCCCGGCGCTACCACCAACACCTATTCTTTAGTGGCCGGCCTGGCCAACAACGGAGAAGTCCTTTCCTGCCTGGCCTCCAACAACATTAGTTCCGTGCCCTACACTACCAATAGCAGCAACGCGGTCCTGACGGTGATTCCGAATCTGGCCCAGCCACAGGAGTTTTTGCACGGCTACAACAACAAGCTCGGTAATAATACCTATGGAGGACAGCAAGGCGGACAATTTGTCACCGGGAATAGCCCCGTGTTGGTGACACATTTGGGATATTACGCCTGGCCGGCCAACACCACCACCAACAACGGAACCAATATCAGTTGCGTCTTGACCAATAGCAGCCATTATGTGGGGCTTTACAACGCAAACGGCAGTGTGCTTTTGGGTTCTGTCCTCATTCCCCAAGGCACGAACGCCGTCCTCAACGGCTATATGTGGCAGCCGCTGGTTCCGCCGCTCGTCCTGTCCAATAACACGCAGTATCTGTTGGATGCCCAAACGACCACCGGCGGAGATCCGTGGGGGGATACTTATATCTTGCCCGACTTGAATCCCTACTTCGCCGCCTCTTGCGACGCGATTTATGGCGGCAATGGCTGGGGGGCTACCCCATTCTTGGGCGGCGCCTACCCCGGGCAGATGTACAGCGCGCCCAATATGGCGATTCTGGCCTTGCCGGCGCCGGCAGCGTATGTTCTACCTGCGGGGGGTTTCACTACCAACGTAGGCTTCAGCACGGTATTGACCGCCATTGTGGACGGCCAGGCCCCGCTGACGATTCAATGGTACGAAGAACCAAACGTGCTCTTAACCAACCAGACCAACCTGACACTGAACCTCCCCAACTTGGCCGTGTCGAACTCGGGCAGTTATTATGTGATTGCGACCAATAACGTTACCCATGTCGGCGTGCAAAGCGCGGACTTGGTCGTTACGATTAATCCTGACGTCTCTCCTTATATCACACAGGACATTACTCCGTCATCTCCGACTATTGTCGCCGGTTCGTCGGTGACATTCTCGGCCATCTTCGCCGGGTCTCCCAACTTCACCTACGGCTGGCAGTTTAACGGCAACGCGGTGACAAATAACGCCCGGGTCAGCGGAGCCAATGGGAGTGTCCTGACGATCAATGATGTTCAACCTGGCGATGCGGGCGCCTACACGCTTTTCGCGACCAATGCGCAAGGCAGCGGCCAAAGCAGCCCGGCGCAACTGGCCATTGTGCCCATTCTGCCGTTCAATGGAGGCATTGGATTTTCTTCACAAGGGAATACCATCTATTGGCCCAGCGCCAGCGCCGTGTTATTGACCGAAGGCATCGGCAACGAAAGCAACAGCGCGTTTTCCAGCTCGCAACTCTATATTGGAGCTTTCGAGGCGGGCTTCATTTACCAATGCACCGGCGTCGGCAACCTCGCCGACGGCGTCACCTTCTGCATCCAGAATGACCCGCGAGGCTCCGCGGCTCTCGGCGGCGCTGGCGGGCAACTGGGTGTAGGCACGCCAGGCGCGATTACTCCGAGCGTCGAATTCGAGATCAATATCTATGCGGGTGACGGTATCGGGGGCGTTGGTGTTTCGTTTAACACCAATGGCGCCATCGGGCCTGTCCTGACGACGACCAACGTAACACCGACTTTGAACCTCACCAACGGAGACAACATTCACGTCCTCTTGACCTATCAAAATGGGATTTTGAGCGTGACTATGACGGATACGACCGCAACTCCGGCCGCTGTGTTTTCCGCTTCGACTAATCTGAATATTCCGACGGTTTTGGGCACCAACGTGGCTTACGTCGGATTCACCGGCTCGGACGGCGGCGCTAAAGCGATCCAACAGATCAGTAACTTCAGTTTCACCAGCCTGCTCTCACTCTCGAGTCAGTTATCCGGAAGCAACGTGTTGCTTTCATGGCCTGACAGCAGTGGCGCCTACATGCTTATGCAAAGCGCTTCCCTTGGTTCTTCCGCCAAATGGACCCCCGTCACGGCCACGCCAGCCTTGGTCAACGGAGGAAATCAGCTAAGTGTCCCGATCTCGAAGACAAATTCCTTCTACGAGTTGGTCCTGACGAATGTGCCAGCCTTCTAGGCCGGACCGCACCATTCTAACAAGGCGAAATGACTGGTATTGGGCGATTCACCTGGGGGAGACGGCGCGCCGTGTCGGAGAGACACGGGGCGCCCGCCTTTACTTTAATCGAACTACTGGTGGTGATTGCAATTATCGCCATCCTGGCCGCGATGCTGTTGCCGGCCTTAAGCTCGGCCAAAACTCAGGCTATTCGCACCAAATGTGTCAGTAATGAGCGGCAGCTCGGCATCGGGCTAATAATGTATGCCGACGATAATCGCTCTTATTTTCCGGTCTATGGAGACTGGGGTTGTTGGGCCGGCCAAAGAGGCTCAGGCCTGCCGGACAGTGAGTATGGCTTCCAATATCCGGACACGCAGCGGCCGGTCAATCCATATTTGAAGAACGACAGAGCCTGCGACTGTCCTGGCGACAAAGGAGATCCTGGGCCGGACGGCGACACCGTGACATGGAGTCCGTCCCAGACGTGTTATAGCGATTGGGGCAACAGTTATCTGATGCCTTGGAGGCAACCGGGGTTGATCGACGCTTCCAGCGGCGCGAACGGATCGTACGGTTGGTCCTACTACGGAATCGAATGCATCGGGGGCGGCACCAATGGTTCCGGCGCTACGCCAGCGATGAAGCTCTCCCAGATTACAGGTTATGTCG
>DASRLE010000455.1:0-20322 GCA_035648615.1 Saccharimonadales bacterium (SeqCode)
CGCCCCTTGGAAACTGAATAGCGACCGGAACGCCATCATTGCCGGTGAATGGAACAACGTCCTCATGTCCGAGGCGTCCGGGCTCATCTCGGAATCACTGCGGAGGTTGGCTACTCTCGATGATCCGGCCCGTCCCCTCGATGCCTTTCCGCGCCAGATGGAACGACAAGACGAAGATGCTGGCCCGCTCGTCAATGCCCTTTGGAAAAAAATCGAATGCACAAAATCCATCCCGAACGGAAAAGGCGAACTTCAATATCCTCGCGACCTGCTGAGGCATCCTCGCGATTCCATGGAACTTGCCCGTGATTGGTCAGCCGCCGCCGTAAATGGATTGGACAGTGTCGTCCATCATACTTGTCTCAGTCGTGAACGGAGCAGTCGTCTGGCTGAGTTGAACCGTCGGCTTGAGAATACACAAAATGAAGCCACAAAAGGAACCTCGCCTGCCAATCTAAAAAGAGCGGACGTTGCCTCCTGGTTCGGCGACGTTGCCTCAACAGACAAATCAGGGGCCATAAAGGTGCTTAAGCTGGCTGAAGCTTACGCCAACGCTTGTGCCGGACTTGAATGGCATACGATCCGCCCGACGCTTGAGATTATCCTCTCCGAGGGCGGCTTTTTACACAAGGCTGCGACGCTGATCATTGCTCCGCCGGATGTAACAATTCCCGGACTTGTGCCGGTGGCAGCAGTTCTTCGCGATGACGCAGAAGCCGTCCGCCTTCTGGTCGAGGTCATGCGTGTTCAGCGCCTGGATGATAAAAGCTGGCGCAACATACTGCACGAAGCCTTCGAAGCAATTGAATCGATCATCCATCAGCGTGGGGGCGGGTTTGAGGGGGCTGCCCGGAACGCTGATCCGGAATGGCGCACGCTCTGGGCAAGACTTCGTTTGGCACCTCCGGAGATCAGAATTCAATTTATCAGTGAGAGGCGGGCGCGACTCCGAATTCGTCGTCGCGACAACTTGTGGGTTCTCTTCGATCAGGCTTTGATCCCCGGGAGATTGGTCGCGGACTCAGACATCGACAAAGCAAGCGCTAATGTTTTGTTTGATAACAAAGAGCACGCCAAAGACACGGATATCCTAAAGCAACTCGGGGTAACCGATTTTCCATCAGGCACACATGGTCCGGCGCCGTTCGACATGGTAGTAAGGGAGAGCAGGAACGATCTTTGGGAGTGGTTGGATAGCCGCCGAACCGAATATTCCAAAACGGTTAGCAACAGAGCAAATGCGGCCTATTTGGAGCCATTTGGCTTAACCATGCCTCATGGGTGGCCACTCCTCCATTTACTGAGTGGTGTTCCCAAGACAGTCTTCACTCTACACCTGGTTTCATATACCAGGAATTCCACGTTCAACAAACTGATCAAGTTCGGCCATTCGACCAGGCGTGAAATTTACAAAGCCCAGGAAGTCGCCCATCCGCTCTATTGGCTGATCCTCACTCACGGCTCGATCTCCATCGGCAAGTCCGTGATTCCAATTCGCACTGTGTTTTCCCGACGACTGGAACCTGCTATGTCCCTGCTCCAAGGATGGCAGGAACTTCAACCGTTTCTTGAATCGTTGGCTACGGCTGTCAAAGAATCGCCCAAGCCGAACGATAAAGACCTGACGGCGCTTTGGAGTGCGATGTTTGAACTGATGGCAACTCCATCCGCAGTTGCCGCAGATTCGCTCATACATTTATGGGCCAGTGCAGCCCGTGATAATATTGCCCCTGACCATCTCGCAGGTCTTAACGGCAATGTGCCTTTGGCAGACGTTTACGTGACCGCGTCCACTGATTTGTCACGTCGCGCCAGAAGGCCAGAACGCGTTGTTATCACACTGGACGAGCACGCTTTATCGCTGTGGCAAAAAAAGGGGGCACGAAATCTTGACCAAGTTTTAAAGCCCCGATGGAAAGAACTCTTAGGATCGCCCGATCTGTTGGTTTCTGCGATCCCAGAGTTGGCGACGGTTCTTCGCCGCGAATTCGTAGGGACCGCCCGATGCCAATCGGTTTCAGAATTGTGCCTTTGTTTTGATGAAAACGTAGAGGCATTTCCTTGCCTGATGTGGGATAATACGCTGCATTTGGATGTCGCCCAACTGTCTGTCCTCCCACGTTCGGAACGGCTCCGCAGAGTTATTAGCGAGATTTCTCCAGCAGGTTGGTTGGTGCAAAGTGCGCAAGATGCACTTCGTATTGTTTATGATGCGGGGCTTGAATCACGACGTGCGGCCGTAGCGGGAAAAACAACACTGGCGGGCCGATTACTCATGGCGGTTGGGAACAGGGTTGAACCCTTGCGGGCTGCTTTGGGAGACATTGCGGGGAGGGCATTTATCGAAAAATGCACACGCATCCAGATCGCTGATCTCGTTCTCGCTTTGGTGGGGACCGCAACGCTGGCGAAGCTTCGGCTGGTTTTACAGGAGGAAGGACTCCAACCACCCCCTCGTTGGAACACCGGTGAAGCCCGCGCTTTTGTTGCGAGCATCGGATTCCCCGCCGCGTTCGCTGCTTCTCCCGATACCCGTCGTGATGCCGAGGAGTTCATTAGCGGTCCGATTTATCTCCCACCACTTCACGATTTCCAGGAGGAGGTCGCCGATGGCTTACGCAGCCTCTTGAAGAAGGGAACCGGACGGCGGCGTGCCGTGGTGAGCCTGCCAACCGGGGGAGGCAAAACTCGCGTGGTCGTGCAAGCCGCTGTGGATTTGCTTTTAAAGCCGCAAGGTGATGGTCGAAGTGTAATCTGGGTTGCTCAGACGGACGAACTTTGTGAGCAGGCCGTGCAGGCATTCCGGCAGGTTTGGATTAATCGGGGGGCGACAGCCACCGACTTGCGCATTTTTCGATTTTGGGGAGGCAACCCGAATCCAGAGCCGCCAGCCGTAGGAATGCCGATTGTTGTTGTGGCTTCAATCCAAACCCTCAACAGTCGAGTGAGTAATGAAGATTTAGAGTGGCTGGCAAGGCCGGGCATGGTTGTCGTGGATGAATGTCATCACGCAATCACAAAAAGCTATACCAGTCTCCTTCGTTGGCTGGACGCAGAGGCGCCAAAGCCAGGAGCTACAGGAAAGTGCGAGCCCCCCATCATCGGGCTAAGTGCAACCCCGTTTCGTGGCACCGACGAGGAGGAAAGCGCCCGTTTAGCCCGTCGTTTTGATAATCTGTGGCTGCCACATGATCAGGAGAGACTTTACCAGCGACTTCGTGGGCAGGGTGTGTTGGCGCAAGCCGACTACGAATCTATCCAGTCACCAGCTCAGTTACTCGCTGATGAGGTGGATAAACTCAGCAAAATGACTTCATGGGATGGTATCGACTTCGAGAATATCCTCGAATTGATTAACCAGCGGATGGCTGGCAACGAGGCTCGAAATAACATCTTAATTGAGACAATTGCAGCCAGCACCGAAAAGTCCATTTTGTTCTTTACTAATTCTGTTCTCCACGCGGAAGAAATGGCTGCTCGACTTCATCTGATGGGCATACGAGCTGCTGCAATCAGTGGCAATACACCATCGGTGGCTCGGCGTGATTTTCTCAACCGGTTTCAACAAGGAGAAATCAGAGTTCTTTGCAATCACAGCGTTCTAACGACAGGCTTTGATGCTCCTAAGACGGACATGATTCTCATTTCACGCCAAGTTTTCAGCCCCGTGCGCTATATGCAGATGATCGGACGTGGCCTGCGAGGCGAGAAGAACGGCGGCACACCACGCTGTCGTTTAGTTACTGTGATAGATAATCTTGGCCGGTTCGCTCAAAGGCATCCATACCATTTCTGCGCGAAGTATTTTTCGAACACAATTTAAAATCACCCACCACTGGCCCTCGCCGAATGATCACAGGCAACTACGCATGAATTTGAAACCGTATTGACAAACATCGTGCCAAGAATAGCAACCGAGTCTGATTCATACAATGAACATTCCCAAATTGGGCATCCAACACGAGAAGGCAACCATCCTACTGGGAGCAGGAGCTTCACGGGGTGCGTCTTGCTTTGAAGGCAAACAGGTCGCACCACCGTTAGATGTCGATTTTTTCACTCAGGTCCAGTCGCTCGATCTCCTCAAAGAAGACGAAAAGATTCAATATTTGCTAGATTTTGTTCGCTCGGAATTTGACCCTGCACTAGGAATACCGATGGAGAAGTTCTTTACACAAGTGGAAGCACTTGACGACTTTTACGACACCGCGAGGATCGATCGGGGTCCCAGAGTCCGACGTTATCGAAATATCCTTGATAATTACACCGCAACTCTGGCGGCCATTTTCGACCGAGTTGGCAAACAAGCTGGGCTTGCTGGTGCATTGCGATGCAATTATCATGAAAAACTCGCGGGAATGCTGGAACACGGCAACGAGAATTTTCCAAAAGACGTCATTCTCTCATTTAATTACGACTGCATCATGGATGAAGCGTTGAAGGCTAAAGCCAGAAAGCGCTGGGACGCCGCCAGGGGCTACGGATGTAACGTAACTGTGGGAGCAGACTTCTGGCACAACCACGCCGGACCGGGACGAAACGCGACATTTTCTATCCAGCTCCTCAAGTTGCACGGCTCCCTCAATTGGAAAAGAACATTGCCAACAGCCGCTCCGAATCCGCCTACTGACGGAATCGAACTACGTGCAAACCCATACGAGTCAACTGATCGATCTCCTCTTGAGATTGTGCCACCTGTGTGGAATAAAGCCGTAGGCGAGGATCCGGTCCTCACCGCGATCTGGAAAGCAGCACGCCAGGCACTAAGAGATGGCGGAGTAATGATCGTTGTCGGCTACTCCGTTCCAGATACCGACCTCCTTAGCCAGTCCTTGCTACATGTCGCGCCAACGGAGAACGGCAATATGATTTCCAATTTAATCATTATCAACCCCGACCCAGGTGCCAGACGAAAGCTGGTTGAAATACTCAGGAATGCCTTAGGAGCGCAGTCTAGGGTGTTGCATTTGAACACCCTTAAGGACTTCGCAAAGCAATTGACTTAGAATGTGCTTAACCTTTTACCGCTTACCTTCGCCGGGAGCTTCCGTGAAAAAGATTGCCACAAACGTGGCCGCGCAATAAGGCCGAGCCGGAAATCACCAAAAAACTGATTAACGTATCATTTCTTCAATTTCGCCGGATCGTAACCCTCGGTAAGACGATCGTATTTTGGCACCGGAGCATGTTTATCTGGCTTTGGTGCTGTTGGTTGTGGTCTTGCTGCTACAGGCGGCTGACGAACTTCATGCGGGGGGCGTTGCGTTTGGGGGGATGGTTCAGGGTTCGACATATAATTTACTCGTTTTTCATTCGCTCATTCGCCAAAAATTCGTATTTCGGCACCGGCGCCTTTTTATCGGGCTTGGAACTTGTTTCTTGCACCTTTGCTTTGACAGTATGCAAAGCAGCCCCCTGTGAGGACTTTTGCGGCGTTTGTTGTGATAATGGCTGTTCCTGTTTAGGCATTTTATTTATTCCTTGTCTCCGCCAGAGAAATTCTCCGTAGTATATTTAGGCACTTTAGCACTTTCATCTGGCTTAGAATCTGTTGGCTGTGCTTGCACCTTCACAAGTTGCATAACAACCTTTTGTCGTGGGCTTTGCACCACAAGCTCCGATGATTGCGCTTTCTGTTTGGACATATTTATTCGGCGGTCTTCTTCGGGGTCACCGCATGGATTTCTGCCTCACCAAGCGTTGCGTCACCCGCCAAACACCTAAAATATCCTGGAACAGGAACTGTTTTATCCGGCTTCAGTGCATCAATCGCAGGTGGCTGACTTGTTACGGGCTGCTTTTGCACAATTGCAGATTTCGCCTGGCCATCCTGTGGTTCCTGGTCTTGTTGTATTTGTGTTTTTTGCTCTGGCATATTTCTTTCTCAGGGGGAATTCCGCACTTTGCGTGTTTTTCGCGCGTGAACGCTTTATATGGTTTAGACGATGTTGCCTGCGCCATTGTATTTACAGATTGCGCCCCACCTGTCAGCGCCATCTTTAGCGTGATTTGCCGCAACGATTGCGGTTCCTTTTTGGGAAATGCTATTCATCTCTTGGCTTTGGAGTTCTTTCAGGAAGCTCCATTTGCTCCTCCTCGGTGAGCGAACCCAGACTGAAATCGTATTTTGGCATTTTTGCTTTTTTATCTGGCACCGCCGATGGGGGCGCGGGCGCCGGACTGGACTTTGACGCTTTGGTTGTCTGGCCGGCTTGCACTCTTGTCGATTTGACCCTTGCGCCAGAATCTGTTGGCTGTTCCATAATATTAAAAAATCGCGTTTTAGGACCAAGAATACAAGCAATACATTACCACCACTTCCGCCAGGAGGGCCAACACCAAAACCATCAAATAATGCGTCCATTTAAGGATCGTGTATTTGGCGTCGGTCGCACTCTTGTTCTCCGCGTAAGCGTTGCTGTTCTCTTTCGCCAAGCCGTAATAAATGGTAATGCGGGTCTCATTTTCAAAGAAATCCAGCATTTCCTGATTCAGGGGCCTGCTGACAATAGGACGGAGTTTGATCGCATGGTTCGCCAGATAAAAGCCAGTGGCACTCGAAAGCAACGCGAGCACACCTGTTACGGCAGCCATTAGAAGTGGCAAGTCTGATGGCCATCGAACCGGGAAATCCGGCCATTTCAGCGTATTAAAAATCCATTTATCGAAGTAGGCGACAACGCCGATCAAGAAAACGAACATGGTCGAGTATTTGGACGCCTTATCATCAGCTCTGTTAAATCGATCATGCTCCCTTAACAGGATGTCTGTTGAATAGGAATACAACTCCTTATATTTTTCTAATGCCTCTCTAAACTCGTTTTCACTGACGTCATCAGTTTTTGGCAACATGGCCGCAGTTGCTTCCGGATTTTTGTCGTTCACCTCAGCAGTTTTTGACGTTGGATTGGGTTGGGCATTTTGAATCACCCTTTCGCTGGCGTCATCAGCTTTTGGCAACGCGGCCGCAGTTGCTTCTTGACCTGCTTTTTCGTTCACCTCAGCAGCCTTTGACGTTGGATTGAGTTGCGCATCTGGAATGACCTTTTCTCTGGCGTCATCAGTTTTTGGCAACGTGGCCGCAGTTGCTTCTTGACCTGCTTTCTCGTTCACCTCAGCAGTTTTTGACGTTGGATTGGGTTGGGCATTTTGAATCACGCTTTCGCTGGCGTCATCAGTTTTTGGCAACGCGGCTGCAGTTGCTTCTTGACCTGCTTTCTCGTTCACCTCAGCAGCCTTTGACGTTGGATTGAGTTGCGCATCTTGAATGACCTTTTCGCTTACGTCCTCGACGTTTGGCAAAGAGGCCTCAGCTTGCCTTTGCTGATGCTTTAGTTGGTGACTCATAACGCAGATCCCAAGAATACCAAATTGAAATTATCAGCCGAGGTCAGGCTCAGGCGGCAGGCGGTCTCGCTCTTTGTCGGCCCCCGGCGTGGAATTTCGTCGGAAGAATTCATAACCTCAACACTCACAATGTTTACCATCCACCACACAACGCTATGGCAGGGGCACCTTGAATACCGGAGTCCCATTGCGATTTTTCTGTGCCGGGCCAGCGCTGTAACGCGTGAATCAACAAGGAGATGCCCCCTCGATCCACCAGAATCTTCGTATTTCCAGGCAATGCAAAAGCTCATTTAATGCGCATTCTACAATATGCAATTTGTTCTTGCAAGTTTAAAATTGCGCATTATATTTCAAATTGAAAAATGAATAAGTTATCACAAGAGCAATTCCAGCGGATCGTTGGGCAGAGGGTGAAACTCGCCCGAGAAGATGCGAATTTGAGCCAAGATGAATTGGCTTGCCAGCTCGGTTTGAACGATCGCCAAACGCTTTCCAACATCGAAGCAGGCAAACGCAAACTGACCGCCGAAGAGCTGGTGAATTTGATCCAAACTCTTGGCAAAAAACTGGAGTATTTCACCGACACCTTTTCGCTGATCGGCGAAGGCGCGTTCTCTTGGCGGGCAGTTGGGGCGGCGCCGGCGTCACTCGAGGAATTCGAGGCTAGAGCGGGTAAATGGATCGGCACATATCGTCGTCTCGGAGAAATCAAGGGCGAGCCGTTCAGTGCGCTGTCGCAGCGTTTAACGCTGACGGAACGGAGTTCATTCGAGGAAGCGCAGGCGGCGGGGGAAGCACTCGTCTCGGATTGGGATCTCGGGGAGGTTCCGGCGGCGAATCTAGGCACTCTCGTCGAGGATCGCCTCAGGATACTAGTCCTCAACGTGGATGCCCCCAGTGGCATCTCCGGGGCCGCATGTCAACTTCCACAGTTCAACACGATCTTGATCAATCGGCGTGAGCCGGATGGACGGCGCAACTATGATTTCGCCCACGAGATTTTCCACATCCTCACCTGGAACGCGATGCCGCCCCGCACATACGACCAGGCAGATAAGGTTGAAGGCACCAAAGTGAAGCGTATCGAGCAGTTGGCCAACAACTTCGCCGCCGCCCTGCTTATGCCTTCTGCAAGCTTGAAGCCCCGATGGGAGAAGCGAGGAGGCCAGGATTTGCACGATTGGCTGAACGAAACCGCGTCCAAGCTTCAGGTGACTTCCGATGCACTTTACTGGCGGCTGCGTCAATTAACCTGGTTGACTCCAACCGCTTCACTCGACATCAGCAGAGATCGACTGACATGGAACGGTCGTTCCCCATCGGCAAACACCCTTCCAAAGCTGTTTTCTCGTCGATTTGTTGAACGGATGCGCTGGGCCCTGGATAGAGGCGAGTTGTCTGTTCTCCGTGCGGCCGAGCTGCTGGATTGCACGGTGGAAGACCTTGAAGATTTGTTCAAGAGCTACGAGTTGCCCGTTCCGTTCGACTTGTGAGGAAACAGTATGACCAAAGGGGACATAATCCTAATGGACACCAACGTAATCATCGAAGCGCACCGCACCAAGTGCTGGGGAGCGGTCGTGAACGCATTCAAGGTTGAAACTGTGGAAAAGTGCTGCGAGGAGGCGGCGACAGGCGACAGGCGCCGTGCGGATTACGTGGTGATCGATGTGGAGGCGATGAGAAAATCGGTGCTGATTCATCCAGTCACTCTTTTAGAACTGGCCGAGATTGAAACACGATTGGCCGAGCCTGACAGAATTGACCCTGGTGAGAAGCATTTGCTAGCGCACGCCCTGAAGAAGGCTGCGTTCTGGCACGTCAGTGCATCCGACCGCGCCGCCGTAAGAGCGGGAAACGAATTGGGGCTTCTGGACAAATTCGTATCATTGGAATCTCTGGCAAAAGTGGTGGGAATGTCGCCATTATTCAAAAATCATTTCACCGGGAGGTGGTTGAGCGCGTTGAGGACCGAAATCCTTATGGGAAGTGCCCTATGAGTGTTTTGGTTGTGGGCAGCATTAACCAGCCACCGGCGACAAGACGATGAAGGGGCCTGAGTTTTTCAGTCAGGCACCGACCAACTAAGCTATGGACGACAAACAGCATCGACGAACGGTCAAGACACTCGCTGCCCTTTTCCGCAACGAGCAGGTCGCGCGTCCGATTTTGCTTCTTGGTGCCGGTGCTTCCGCCTGTTCCGGCGTCCCGACGGCTGCGGAACTGGTGCAACGGCTGGCTCGATACGCCTTCTCCATCGAGAAATACGGGAACGAAAACGCCTTTCTTCTTGTTCAACCCAGCGACTGGACACCGTTTCTTCAGAACCAACCCTGGTATATACCCAACAGGTTGGCTGAGAATTTTCCTCTTGCTGTCCAACATTTCCTTCGGCCGCAAGACCGTCGAAGGCGGTTATTGAAGCACGAGATAAAATACTCGAACATCAGCAGTGGTTACCGTGCCCTCACCCAGATGGTGCTGCGCAGGTTGTGTTCCACCATAATGACCACCAACTTCGATGAGGTCCTTAAGGACGCCTTGTCGGAATTCAAGACCCATCTCCGCGACATCGTGGAGGTAAACTGCACTCGCGGTGATTTGGTCCGGTTCCACAGCCGAAATCCTTGCCAGATCATTTATCTGCACGGCTCGGTTGATTACTACACAGATTGTAACATTGACGATGAGATCCAAAAGCTGAACGAGGATTTGGCAGAACGGTTGTGGCCCATATTGGCGGAGGCTCCGTTAATCGTGGTCGGTTATCGGGGATCAGAACCATCCATCGCGGACCACCTGCTCGGCAAGGGAATTAAGCGGAGCTTCGGATTCAAATACGGCATTTACTGGTGCAGCCGGGATGACAACCTACACCCTAAGGTTACTGCTTTACAAAAGCAGCTTGGGGCCAATTTTTTCTCACTGGGCATCAAAGGCTTTGACGAATTGATGACTGATCTGGACACGGAATTGAAGGGTGAAGTGCTTTATGTCGAACCGGACCCGGATGAAAAGGCGAAGCGGACGTGGGATTCGCTTCCCGCAAAGGCAGCTTCCATGCTCGACGTCGATGAACCGCTAATGCTCGCTACGCTGACGGAATACTGCAATCGCCTCAAGCTCACGCTGATCGCCAGGGAAAGTTGGGAACCTTTTCTCTTGAATCTTAGGCTCGCGGTGCGTGAAAACGGCCAACTTGTGCCCACGAACGGCTGCATTTTGCTCTTCGGCAAAAATCCGCAAGAACGGTTTTCACATGCGCTCGTAACGTTCATCGTTCAGAAAAAGAAGCAAACCCTTTTCCAGGGGAATTTACTGAAGCAACGGCAGGACCTCGCAGAATTGTTGCAGGATGAGTCCATTAACCCAACCTTGAGATTGAAAAACGAAACGGGCGCCGAAGAACAGTTGGCGTTCCCCAAGAGGGCACTGGTCGAACTTGTGGCGAACCTGCTCGTGCATCGGGATTACGAATCTTCAGAATTCAGCAAGATCGAACAAGAGCCTGGTGAATCCTTGACCTTTTCAAACCCTGGTGGGTTGCCGGAACGCATCAGAAACATGGTCAAAGTCCAGCCCGATGGCACATTCGATCCGGTCCGCGGCGAGAGCGAGTGTCGCAATGCGATAATCGCGGACATTTTCTTCGGCATAAGCCAGATCGACAAAGCCGGGTCTGGCCTGCCGGACGTGCAGGCGTTGATGCCGAAGCATGGAGGCCGAGCTGAATTCATCTGTCAGCGCGACAATCTTGGTATTAGCGTCCGCCTGTGGCAAGCCGAGCAAAAGGCTCCCAAGAACAAAGTCGCTATACGTCGGACGGACACAGAGGTTTACATCACAAATCTCCTACCCTTCAAAGCCATTCCACCAAAAGTCTACCAAATGCCTCTCCGAACGCCCAAGACAAAGCTGACGTTCGAGTCTGATGATGAGCGAGACAGCCTTCCCGTCTGCATCGCCCCACAGGGTTGGTTGCTTTCCTTTGGTGATCTCCGTCGGGCTCCCGCCTTCGCGGAGCGCCACGGGTCGGTTGAGCATATCAGGGAGTGGGACACGTCGGAATTCATTCAGGATCCAGACCGGCGCAGGCATTTTGTGTGGCTGGTAGGGCGACACTGGGGGTTCTTCCTCGGACGATTTAGGGAGAACGGACTCTGGGATGATTTTAAGAAAAAACGTGCCTTTTTCCACCTGATCAAAGGCGAGGAGAACACTATCAAATACATTTCGCGCATGGGGAGAAATGTGTCGCGGGACGTTGTCAAGTCGCGCGGTGAAAACGGGGAGGAGCACGAAAATGAAGGCATCTATTATCAGATCGTTCAGATGAGCGACGAGTGGGCCGTCCAAATAAAGCCTACTTACGTTTTCACAACTTCAGATGGGAAAACGCCACTGCCTGCGCGCTTCCAGACTAACCGCGCCACTCGTCGGTTTAAATTTGACCGGAACAAGAGCGTCGACGACGACCTCACCTTCTGGTCCCGGTATTTTGGGAAAGAAGGAGAGGCCATAAATTTGGGTCGTGGTTGGGACGATGACCTTGTGTTGGAAATCAAGTTCCTGTTCGTCGAATTGGCCACCGAGAAGCCTGTCGCATGAAAATTGACGTAAAAATATTCCGAGAGCCCGATTTAGAATTTGGCGGCGGGGTCCTCGACCCGAACCCGAAGGTGGCCTTACCTAAGGCTGGCCCGTTCTTGGTGGGCGCCTCCCATGGAATCAAGACAATTCCACTAGGCCTGGTCGCGCCCCCTAAGGAAATTGACCCGATTCTCCGGTGGTTCGAGCGCATGAAGAAGCTGCTCGTTAGTGACGAGTCCAATGTCCTCCGTTACCCTCGATTCCCAGGCGTCCAGTCAACGCTGGGCGTCAACTTCGAGTTTGATCCTAGGTTTATTCTCAAGCTCGGCAAAGACTTCGACATGGCGATCGCTCACTTGAGCCACCACACAAAATTTGAAGAACTACTGAAGGTTTACATCGACGGGGTCCAATCTCTTTGCACCGATACAGGACCAAAGTGCATCCTTGTATGTTTTCCAGAAGAAGTCGCCTTTCTGAGCATCGAAAATCGGGCCCTGGCAGCCGAAGAGAGGAGGCTCCTAGAGCGCTTGAGCGAAGACGAGCACAATCAGCAGATGGAGCTTTTTGACCGACCTGAGGATCGGAGCAAGCTTGCCGAACTCCTACCCCGGGCAGAGGAACTCCTGACTCGAAATTTTCATAGGGCCTTTAAAGCTCGCTGCATGTCTGTGCCGAATGCCATCCCGACGCAGGTTATTCGGCAACAGACTTACGCTCCCATCGAGGCAAAGCAAAGCGAAGCGACTCGCGCCTGGAATCTCAGTGTGGCGCTGCTTTACAAAACAGGCAACATCCCCTGGCGCCCAGCCGAACTTGATCAGGAAACCTGCTTCGCCGGCATCTCTTTCCACCACCTCAAGACTCGTGGCAGCAGCTTAGTCTATTCCAGTGTTGCCCATGCCTTTTCGAATGCAGTGGAGCCATTCATTCTGAAAGGTGCCCCTATCCCACAGCATCAGACACGTGACAAACAGCCATTTTTGATGAAGGACCAAGCGGCCGAGATCGGGCGCAAGCTCATCGCTGGATTCAAAAAGCGCACGGGCTCCGCGCCGGCTCGCATTATTATTCATAAAACATCTTCCTTTCAGGCTGAGGAGGAGGAAGGCATACGCGAGGCGGCTGCGGGCGAGGTTGGCGAAGTGTTCACGCTTTGGCTACGGCCAACGGGCTTTCGCCTCTTAAGGCGCGGCATGCAGGAACCCTTGCGCGGGACGCTTTGCAGGGTGGGTGACGATAGGAATTTCCTGTTTACGACTGGTTACGTCAAGTGGTGGGAGGAGTATCCAGGCCCGCATATTCCGGCCCCGCTCGAAATAGGCGGTGCGGAGGACATCGATAGTCGAGCAAGAGAAGTCTTGTCCCTTTCCAAAATGAACTGGAACACAGCGGACGGAATCGGGCGGTTTCCTATCACTCTTTCGTTTGCCCGGCGTGTCGGCATGATAATGACTGAACTCGGCGATGACGTCGATCCCAACCCGTCATACAGGTTCTACATGTAAAGATTCCAAATTATGCCAGGCATTCGCCATGACTCAAAAGCCGATATCCAGCTTATCCACAGGATATTGCGGGCGGGTTACGAGGACGGTTTCCCGGTCCTGAAGGAACTGCTTCAGAATTCCGATGACGCCGGCGCCGGACGGGTTGGTCAGGCGGCTTCCACCATCGCGATCGTGCTCGCCCCCTACGGTTTGCCGGGCGCTGCGCACAGCCAATTGCGACGACCAGCCATCTGCGTGCTCAACGACGGCGAGTTCCGCCAATCCGACGCCGAATGCCTAACCGACATCGAACTATTTGCGATTGTCGGTAGTGGCCAGGCGGGGTTGGTTGGAGGCCCTGCTGAAAATGAGAATGCGATCACAGATCTGATTCACCAGAGGCCTCGGCAGGCTTGACATGCGCCCGCCGACGCAATACGCTAATTAGCGTATTTAATATTATGCCAGAGCCCATGACGTTTGGATCTCAAATCGCAGAGGCTAGAAAAGGCCTCGGATTGAGCCAAAAAGACCTTGCTGCCAGCATTGTGAAGGAAGACGGAGAGCCGATTTCTCCCCAATATTTGAATGACATCGAACACGACAGGCGCAATCCGCCCTCCGAAGAGATGATTTATCAGTTCGCCAAAGAGCTAAAGCTCGAACCCGAAGTGCTTTTTTACCTTGCCGGGAAGCTGCCTCACAGCCTTACCAAGAGTTCAGCTAACAACGAGACGATTGTCGCTGCTTACCAGGCGTTTCGAAAGGCCCTTAAAAAATGAAATACGTCCCTGACAAGACAGGGCGCTTTCAACGGAGGCCGCACTATGAGGTGCGAGAACTTGATGACGAGTGTGAAGGAATCATCACCGAATTCTTGAAAACGAAGCATGGTGACGTCCGTTTCCCGATCACCACAGATGACCTCACCTGCCTTATCGAACGTGATGCGGCAGATCTGGACCTTTACGCGGACCTTTCTGAAGAAGGCGCTGAAGTGCAAGGGGTTACGGATTTTTTCCCAAAAAGAAAGCCCCGGGTCAGGATTTCACGGGAACTTTCAGAGAATCCCCTGCGAGAGAATAGACTGAGAACCACCCTGACCCACGAATACGGCCACGTTCGCTTCCACGATTACGTGTGGAAGCTGGATTTGAATCCGGCAGATATGCTTGACGATCTCCCCAGCAAAGTATCGCCGAAGTGCAATCGGAACGGTTTGCTGAATGCGCCCGCAACCGACTGGATGGAGTGGCAGGCCGGTTACATCTCGGGCGCGCTCCTAATGCCCATCTCAGCGGTGCGGCGGTTATTTTCGGATTATTCAGGGCGCAAGAATGTCTTTGCTCCCATCGTGACCGATTCGCAGGACGGCCGTGCCTTGCGCGAATTGATGGTCAAAACTTTCAAAGTCTCAGACGATGCGGCCCGCGTCAGGCTCCTAAAGCTGCGCTTTTTCTCCGACTGCGACATGGGCCCCAGCCTCCTTTGAGAATGAAATTTCCCTCGGAAAACATTTCGCTTGCAAATACGCTAATCAGCGGATATGCTGATTGGCAGTTGAATAAGCAGTGCATGAACAAAAGAATTATGAACTCACCTTTAATTGCTGGCCGGAAACAAGCGGTCTGTCCGCTGGCGTTGCTAACCGCGCTTTGGGTGCTCCTTCTGCCACGTTTATCCACGGCGGATGTTCCCTCGGGAGATCCACAGAGTGCCACGAATTATTATCGACACCTCGCCACCAACCTTGATTTTTCTACGGCCGACCTGATTTTTCAAACCAAGCTGGATGACGTGGCAACGTATCTTGGCTACGACGGCGTTACCGGTAGTGATTTGCAAAACTTACCTCCAGACGTTCTGATGCATGCACAAAGCAACCTTGGCGGCACAAACAGCCCTTACCAACATCCCGACCGTGTCGCTACGGCGATTGGAACGACGCCGTTTTCATCAAACGAGATTCTGGTCACGCGCTTTTTTGCTCCAAAAATCATGAATATCCACGACCCCGAATCCGTGCGCAAGATCGGGTGGAGGAAATTGATTCGCCTCCGCGCACGACCAGGCTCACGTGCGGCAGCGCACCACATCGGATATGGCATTGTGCTCTTTAACATTGCCACTCCGCCAGGTGCGGTTCCTTTTTCTCCGACGGATGAATCGAAGAATACACAGGTGATGCTTGTCACAGAATTGGGCAGCGTTCCACCGCCGAACACTCCAGGTCCGCCGACGATTTATTGGCTCGATTATCGCTCTTTTTCCGATCAGGAAGGAATATTATCCTTGGCGCTCGATCAGACATTCGATGCGAACGAGCTTCCTCCGGCTCTAAACGGAACCAAATCGTATTATGTCCCTGACGGTTGCGTAGCGTGCCACGGCGGCAATCCCCGCCGCGCGATGGTCAACTACCTTGACACCGACCACTGGTTTGACCGGCTCGAAAATGACTTTCCGAACCTGAAGGCGAGCAGCCTGCCACTCCTTTTCGACGCCAACACTAATGAGACGACTTCACCAGCTTACAAAAGCGCATTTGATGTCATTGCCATTTTCAACGCCGAAGCCGATGCGGAGGTGAAAAAGGCTCAACCTCAACACGATGAGGCCCTGGCCTCTGCCAAATGGCTCGAAATCCACGCCACGAACTATAGCCACGTTCAACCAACTGACCGGGCCATTGGAAACGACCCCCGATGGTCGCCAAACGATACAAACGAGGTGCGGATACTGTCCTCGCTGAACCAGTATTGTTTTCGATGCCACGGCACTGTCAAATTTTCCGTTTTTAACAAAGAAGAGATAAGACGGCCGGAATTTCGGGCACTTCTCAACCAGGCCGTCAGGAACGACACACCGCTGTTGTTGCGAATGCCCCCGGACCGCGACCTTCCAGACGATATCCGCAATTTGATACTTCAGTTCACCCAACAACCATAAATAATTGATTTATGCCAAGACATTTTCGAATTCATCCCGCGATTGGAGCGGCGCGAATGGGAAATTCACCCGAACATTTTATCGGTTCCGAAACACCAAGGCTTCCCCCCAATTCACCCGACGGTGTCAACTTTAATTCATTCCGCGACGCGAAGGGGCAGATTCTCCGCCAGGGCGCTCGTTTCCGGGTGTTTGAATATACGGAGGATACAACCGGCTTCCTGTCCAACCCAAGAGAGGTCGCAATCGGCGCTGATGTCGTTGAAATCGAGTGGCGGGTTCATCTAGCGAACCGAAAGGCTTCCTTTTATTCCTTTTACGGACAAGTTGGCGCGGAGGATAATTACGTAACACGGGCGGCTCTTCCAGCCGACAAGCCGATTAAGCCCGCGGATGATAATCCACAGCGCACGAATCTCAGAAATGCGGACATTCCACAGGCCGACCGCAATGTAAAGCTGGAAATTGACCCCGGCGAGAAAGTCATCAGCACCCTGCAACGCGACGCCCTGGAACTCTCAAATCCGAACCAGAATATTCCAATTAAGTCCCTTGGCACGTTAATCACCGAGGCCGAAGGCAGGCTTGTCGTGCTTGGCGGTTACGGAGAATCAAATTCAACCACACCGCCACCGCAAAATGGAGAGCCGGAAACACCGCCCCTCCAAATTACAGAATACGCCAACAACGACACTTGGTTTGATGACACCAGCGATGGCTCCGTGAAAGCTCGAATCAAACTTAGCGACGGAACCTTTTTCGACGCCGATCCGGCCTGGGTGATCATAGGCCCCCCGGACTTCGCACCGGGAATTGGGAATGTTGTCAGGTTATTCGACACCGTCTGGGATACGGCCGTGCGGGAAGTCGATTTTGGGCGGTTTACCCCTGCGACGCCCCTTTTTTCACAGCTTGCGGTTCAAAAGAAGGCTTGGAAAACGAGCGGCAATGCATCACTCGCAGGATTCAAACCATCTTTTGTATCAGACATTTATCCAATCATCAAACGGGCCATCGGGGCGCGCGATGTCCACCAGTCCGGCACCACGGAAAATCCCCATTATCACCAAAGACTGCTCACCAAGTTTGCCTCGATGTCGGCGCTTTCTGGTCCGAATGCAGTCGAGGGACAAATGTTGAGGCAGGGAATCTTTGCCCTCATGCGGAATATCGACGATCCAGATCCAAATCCCAAATGGGACAAGATGCCCCGTGGTCTTGGAGACTATTACACAACGCTGTATGAGAATTACCCAAACGCTTCGCCCAAGTGCTTTTTGTGCCTCACACGCGTTCAATATGCAATGCTGCGGGAGTGGGCCAACGGGAACTTCATAGACGATTGGCCGGGGGGAGAGCCGGCTGTTACCGCAAAAGCAAATCCAACCCCAGACGATCTTGACATTGCCGCAATAGAAAATTGTGTCGGAGGTCCCTTTTACCCTGGCATTGAAATTAGCTGGCTAATCCGGGTGAAAGAATTGTTTTCGGAGCCTTTTCGGTTCAAGACATCTCCACTACCGGAAGGCGGACCACTCCCCGCAAAGCCAATCACAATTGGTGCTCTGACTTTTCAAGCAGGGTTTTTTAACCAGCAGATGGCATTGCCCTGGCAAGCCGACTTTTACGATTGTCACAAGGAGGATTGGGATGACCCCGGTGGGAAACAATATTTCTTTATGTGGTGGACGGCGCAGCGGCCGGACGACGTCTTTCCATCCGGAAAGGACAAGCAAGTGCCATGGGTAAGGAGCTTCTATGATGAAGGCCAAGACATTGCAGATTTTGAAGAAAACGACGTCAGGCGTTTCCAGCGAATGCAAAGCCGGTGGTTCACCCTCAAATTCGTCAGCGTCTGGAACGGCAAAAACTACGAGGAAGAGTCATAAGAACTATTGAAGCAGATGTCGTAATAGTCGGCGGCGGCCCGGCCGGATGCAGTTGTGCAATCGGATTGCGCCGACGTGGCCTTTCCGTAGCCGTCATCTCTTCACCTGGAAAAGCAAAGACTCCCACAGAGACCACCACACCTCACTTGAGGCAGATGCTTGTGTCGCTTGGTGCTGCCAGTGCGCTTTCGGCCTGTGAGCCCTGCTTTGGCATATCGTCCTCTTGGGGGCGATCAGCGCAGGCTCTCGCTCCGAGCATTTTTAACCCCGCCGGGCACGCGTGGTTTGTCCATCGGGATAAATTCGACGCCGAGCTGCGTTACAATGTCCGCAGCGCAGACGCGAATTGGATTGAGGCTTTAGCCGAAGACGTCATTTACGAGGGCCCCGATCTACTACTCTCAACCACGGTCGGACCGATACGAGCCCACCGGCTTGTAATTGCAACAGGGGCCTCAAATTGGGCGACGCATTTTACAGGGCAACAAAGGACAACACGCGACAACATGCTGGCGCTATGGGCTACGCTGGACACCCCCCTTGAAGCACGATTGTTGTTTTCCGAACCTTCCGACTATGGATGGTGGTATCTCTGCCCCAACCGAATGGGCCGTGCGATGGTTTGCCTTGTGACAGACACCGAAGCAGCGCGGAAGTTCGGGTTTGTTGAGCCCAGAAGATGGATGGAGAGGTTTTCCTCAACGAATCTTTTTTCCCAATTAAAATTTGGCCAATCGATTGAGAACGTCCATGCAACCGCAATCGGTTTTTCCTTCTTAAAAGCACGTCACGGCAACGGATGGTGCGCCATTGGCGATGCGGCAGTGAAAATGGATCCGTTAGGTTCGTGCGGGACAATGACGGCCCTGGACGCTGGAAGAAGGGCCGCGATCGCGATAGCGAACCAGCTTGCGGGTGATGCGCACAGTATGGGCGCTTACGAAAATTGGATCGAGAATCTAATTCGAGAGTTCAATCGGCAACGCCAGATCCAGTATTTGAACGAACAGTCGAACCGTTCTCTGGGATTCTGGACTCGACGCACCGCGCAGGGCATTGTGGGCGAGCTGGCTATCACAACCAAATAAGAGGCGCTTTCCTCAGTTTCCGGTTGTTCGAGCCACGCCGGGTTTCCCCGAGGGCCTGCAGGGTGGCACCGATGTTTTCATGGGCCCGGCTGTTGACGGGCATCGTGGTCTTGACCCCGCCCTCCACCCAGGGTTGGGCTGCGGCGGACGATCTCGGCCTCGTTTTCTGGGAACGCGCCGACGGTGACGATGTCGGACAGGGCTTTTGGGGCTCAACTATTATCAAGGTCATCCTGATTCCATCATCTCCGCAAAACGTCCATGGGGCGCTGATTGTGGTGTATATAATCGTGTATATTGCCCGCAAAAATGTCGGCCCGGGATTTGGTTTTTCCTCGTATTTCCGACAATTCTGAGTTTCGAGCAGATGAACGATTATCAGTTACTCGGGGGCGCGGAGGCGCCGGTTTTTGAGGTTCTGTGGATTTTGCAGGGAAACAGGATGGCCGTTGCAGCCACCCCGATTTGCGTCCGGATCGCGTTCCCATCCCTTGGGGGGTGTTTCCCGAAGCTGATTAGCTCGCCACTTCTGCGGCAGGGCTGGTGCCGACAATTTCACGGATGGCGGCTTGGAGGGCGGAGATCGAGAGTCCCGCGGCTTCGCCCAGGGTGGTGGTGAGGCGGTCGATGTTTTCCGGGGTGCGTTGGTCGACCGGGAGGGCGGCCTTGACCATGCCAGCGAGCTGCGTCCGACGGGCTAGCGCGCGGCGGGCGACGTTGGCCTCGTATTCCGCAACGGTGCCAGTTGTGACGATGCCGGTCAGGGCTTTGAGGCTAATCCTTCCAGCCAAGCGCTCGCCCTTCCAGAGCACGGCTGACATAACGCGGTTGATTGTAAGGTCGTGCGCCTTGGCTAATGCGGTTGCTGGGGAGACCAAGGCTTGGCGGTTTTGAACGGAGATGCGGCCGGATGTGCTTTTCATGGGGTTTGTCTTTCGTTATTTGGCTGTTTGTTCTACTTGGAAT
>DASRLE010000456.1:0-4583 GCA_035648615.1 Saccharimonadales bacterium (SeqCode)
TTATTAACATCGCCAGCGTTTCCGCGCACATGCCGCTTTCGCGAGTCGTCGCCTATTCGGCGGCCAAGGCGGCGGTCTTGAATCTCACCCTGTTTTTGGCGCGCGAATGGGCCTCGCGCCACGTTCGAGTCAATTCGATTACTCCCGGCTTTTTCCCGGCGGAACAAAACCGCCATCTCCTCTTCAATGAAGACGGCACGCCCACGCCGCGGGCGCAAAGCATTTTGTCCCACACCCCGATGGGCCGGTTTGGCGAGGCCGGGGAATTGATTGGCGCTGTGCTCTTTCTGGCCAGCGAACGAGCCAGCAGCTTTGTCACCGGGACGGACTTGCGCGTGGACGGCGGGTTCCTCGCCCAAACCATTTAGCGCATGCCTCTCTCTGATTTAAGGCGCGACTACCGTTGGGGCGCTTTGCGCCGGCGCGACCTATTGCCAGACCCCATCCGGCAATTTCAAAAATGGTTCGACGAGGCGGTGCTGGCCAACGCCGTCGAACCCAACGCCATGACCCTCGCCACCGCCAGCGCCGCCGGCCAGCCCTCCAGCCGCACCGTTCTGCTCAAGGGACTGGACGAGCGGGGCTTTGTTTTCTTCACCAATTACGAAGCCCGCAAAGGCCGCGAACTGGCCGAAAACCCGCGCGCCGCCTTGACCTTTTATTGGCGCGAAGTCGAGCGGCAGGTTTGCGTCTGCGGCATGGCCACCCGCGTCGGACGCGAGGAGTCGGAAGCCTACTTCAACAGCCGTCCGTCCGGCAGCCGATGGGCCGCCTGGGTTTCCAAGCAGGGCGAAGTCATCCCCAACCGCGAATTTCTGGAAGAGAACCTCCTCGAGGTCAAAACTAAATTTCCCGGCGACAAAATTCCCCTGCCCCCGTATTGGGGCGGCTACTTCATCGTCCCGGCCACCGTAGAATTCTGGCAAGGCGGAGCCAGCCGGCTGCACGACCGTTTCCGTTACACCCGTCAAAGCGAAGGCGGCTGGCTGATCGAGCGCCTCGCGCCGTAACGCGAGAGTCCTCCATAACGTGACCGCGCAGGCTGCGCGATTTTCATTTTCACGACCGTCGAAGTTTGCTATGCTGGCCGCGCCGGTCGGTTCTAATCCAACATGAAAAATCAGGATATTCGCTGGATTCAACGTTTCCAAAACTACCAAAAGGCGCTGGCCCAATTGACGCGCGCGGTGGATCTCGCGCGGCAGCGTCCTCTCACCGAATTGGAACGGCAAGGAATGATCCAGGCGTTTGAATACACCCACGAACTGGCTTGGAATACCTTGAAGGACTTTCTGGAATCGCGCGGCGCCATCCACCTATTCGGCTCTCGCGACACGACGCGCGCGGCGTTCGCAGCCGGTCTGATCCAGGACGGCGAACTCTGGATGCAGATGATCCAAAGCCGCAATCAAACCACGCATACCTATAATGAAGAGATCGTGGAACAAATTGTGTCAGCCGTCACCGGCGGCTATATGACGGAGTTTGACCGCCTGCAAAAGAAGTTGGAGCAACTGCGCGCCGAGGAGCCAACGGCATGAACCACGGACTCCCGGAAAAGGTGGTCGCCCAGATTTGCGCGGTCTTATCCGAACACGCAGAAGTCGAAAAGGTCATTCTCTACGGCTCGCGCGCGAAGGGGAATTACAAGCCAGGTTCAGATATTGATCTCACCTTGCTGGGCTCCGCCTTGACCCCGAAAATATTGGGCCAGATTCAAAGCGAGTTCGATGACGGACCTCTCCCTTACCGGTGCGATCTCTCCATTTTTTCTAAAATCACCACGCCCGATCTACTCGACCACATCCAGCGAGTTGGCGTGGTTTTTTATGAGCAAAAACTGGCATCGGCAAAATGAAAGGCCTCCGCTTTTCTCTGCACGCGGAAGCCAACCTTGTCGCGCGTGAAATTGCGCGCGATGAAGTCGAGGCGGCCATTCGCCGACCCGACCGTCGCGAGCCAAGCCGTGCGCCACGAGAGATTGTCAATCGCTTGTACTCTGATACTGTTACAGGCGAGACAATGCTGTTGCGGGCGGTCATTGAAGAAACGGAATCAGAAATAGTCGTTATCACGCTGTATAAAACATCGAAATTGAAAAAATATCTGCCGAAGGAGACGACATGAAAGTAGAATACGATGCCGAGACGGACACTCTCACTATCACACTCCGCGAAACGCGCATCAAGGAGAGTGACGAGGTTCGCCCGGGTGTGATTGCCGATTTCGGATATGACGGCGGCGTGGTCCGCTTCGAGGTCCTCAACGCTTCGAAAGTGGTGGACCAAACGCGTGAAATGCAATTTGCTCTGGCCGGAGAAGGTTGACGATTTATGGTTGGGCTTGAGGCCCAAGGGCGCACGCTTATTTATCGGCGGCTTCTGAACAGGCTTGCATTTGTCGGCGGCGGTGATTCAATTTGCCCTAGCCATGAATAAACAAGTCATCGTTTCCAAACATTCCCGCCGGCAGTTCATTCGATATGGGTCGCTGGCGGTGGGCGGCGCGGCTTTGACCGGCCCTTATTTGCTGCGCGGGCAGAACCTCAATAGCAAGTTGAACATCGCCCAAATCGGCTGCTCCGGCAAAGGGTCCAGCGATGCGCAGTGGTGTTCCACGGAGAACATCGTCGCACTTTGCGATGTCAATTCCAACGCCACCGGCGAGATGAAAAAGTATCTGCCCAACGCCGCGGTTTTTAAAGATTTTCGCGAGCTTTTTGACAAGCAGAAGGACCTCGACGCGGTGGATGTCGCCACGCCGGATCACATGCACGCCATCATTGCCGGGACGGCCATCAAGCTGGGCAAACATGTTTATTGCCAAAAGCCGCTGACTCACGATGTTGCGGAGGCGCGCATGTTGCGCAATCTGGCGCGTCAATACAAAGTCGCCACCCAAATGGGCAATCAAGGCAGCGCCTCGGATGGTTTGCGGCGCGCGGTCGAAACGGTGCAGGCGGGGCTGATCGGGGCCGTGCATGAAGCGTACGTTTGGACCAATCGCCCGATCTGGCCGCAAGGGCTGACCCATCCGGCCGGGACGGACGACGTGCCGGCGAATCTGGATTGGGATCTGTGGCTCGGCACGGCGCCGGCGCGCCCGTTCAAGTCCACCTGGCCGGCCCCGCAGTCGGCGGAGATCGCCCAGCTTTTGCGCTTCAGCCAAAATGTTTACCAACCCTTTAACTGGCGCGGCTGGCAGGACTTCGGCACGGGCGCTCTCGGCGACATGGCCTGCCATACCGTCAACTGGCCCTTCCGCGCTTTGAAGCTCGGCTATCCGACGGAGATCGAAGCCAGTTCCTCCGGGATGAACGCCGACATGTATCCGGTCAATTCGCGCATTCGCTTTGAGTTCCCGGCGCGCGAAGGTTTGCCTCCTGTGACGTTTCATTGGTCGGATGGAGGCAACAAACCGCCGGCGGAAGTCACCGCGCCCGTCGAGGCGTTGCTGGGCCAAATCTCCGGCAGCGGCTGCATTATGATCGGCGACAAGGGGATGGTTTATTCGGGCGACGATGGCGACCAGGAATTGCGCTTTTACGTCAAGTTGAAAGACGACAAAGAGATGGTTTCCTCCTCCAAACACGACGCGGTCAAGGCCATTCCCGAAACCATTCCGCGCAATACCATGATCGATGTCAAAGCCCCGCCGGATTTCCGCCACCATCAGGAATGGATTGCCGCCTGCAAATCCGGCAAACACGAAACGGCCTACTCGAACTTTGAAATAGCCGCCTACTTGACAGAAATTATTCTGCTGGGCTGCGTGGCCCTGCGCGTCGGGAAAAAGCTGGAGTGGGACGGCCCCGGCATGAAAGCCAAAAACGCGCCCGAAGCCGCCCGTTTTGTCAAACGCGAATACCGCGAGGGCTGGAAACTTTAAGGCGCCGCGAACTATCGCGGAAGCAGTGTCTCTAATTGGCGTTGCAGTTCCGCGTCGCCTGGCTTGAGTTGCAGCGCGGCGCGATACTGGGCGATTGCTTCGTCGCGACGGCCCGCGCGCAAGAGGGCATAAGCGAAATTGGCGCGCGTTCCAGCATCGTCACTCTTCAATTGAAGGGCGTTGGAATAATGTTCGATCGCCTCGGCCAGATTCCCTTGCTCCGCCAGCGCATTGGCGAGGTTGTTCTGGATTTGCGGATCGGTGGGCTGGAGACGGGCCGCGGCGCGAAACTCGACCGTCGCTTCCGGCAGTCTTTTCAGCCCGGCCAAGGTATTTCCCAACGCGGCGTGACCGGCGGTTTCTTCAGGCTTGAGCCGGACAACGATTTGAAAATGGGGCAGCGCGGCAGCCAGATTCCCATGCATGGCCAGCATCATTCCATATTGGTATTGCGCGCTGGCGTTGCCGGGACGAAGCGACAAATTCGTTTCAAAATTTCTCGCCGCTTCATCAATGCGTCCGAGGCCATCCAGCGCGTTGGCCGCGTTTAAATAGGGCTCGGGCGCGTTGGGTTTAAGTTGAATGGCCAGTTGCGCTTCCGCGAGCGCTTCGGTGAATTTATTTTCTTTGAGGAGGAGATTGGACAAATTGTTTCGGGCATCGGCCATGTTCGGTTGCAGTTGCAGCGCCGCGTT
>DASRLE010000457.1:0-4756 GCA_035648615.1 Saccharimonadales bacterium (SeqCode)
CATTTGCACCGTCGGCGCGCTGGTGTGCAACGCGGAGGATGAAGTGCTGATGGTCCGCACGCAAAAATGGTCGGATTTGTGGGGAATTCCCGGCGGAAAAATTAAGTTTGGCGAGCCAAGCCTCGACGCTTTGAAAAGGGAGATCAAAGAGGAAACGAATCTGGACATTGCCGAGATTGCTTTTGTCCTCGTCCAGGATTGCATCCATTCCCCGCAGTTTTATCGCGAGGCTCATTTTATTCTGCTCAATTACACTTGCCGTGTCGAAGGCCGATGCGAGGTGAAACTGAACGACGAAGCGCGGGAATTTCGGTGGCTCGCGCCGTCCAAGGCTCGCGCGCTGCCCCTAAACGACCCGACGCGGATTCTGCTCGATCACCTCGCCGCTCATCGGGCGAGACCTTAAACCGTGGACCAAATCACCATCAAAGACCTGGCGGTTCTTTTCCGAGTCGGCGTGCCGGACGAGGAACGAGCCAAACCACAACGCCTTCTCCTAACCATTGAGCTGGAGCACGATTTTACGGCTGCCGCCCGCCACGATGACTTGGCCGAAACCATCGACTATCACGCCCTGGCCCAGCGCTTGCGCCGTTATGGACGGCGGCGCAGTTGGAAATTGATCGAGACGCTGGCGGTGGACATTGCCGAGATGGTTCTCCGCGAATACCAACCCAGCCGCGTCAGCGTCGAAGTCAGGAAGTTCATCCTGCCCGAAACTCGCCATGTTTCGGTGAAGGTTACGCGACCAAGGAACGGCGAAAACCTTTAAGCTTGCGTTTTGACGCGTCGCGGCGAAGATTCTTGGCCCTTAATTTTATGGATGAAACAACGGATTCGAGCGAAGCATATATTAAACTATTAGCGTGGTTTCACGCCAACCGCACCAAAGTCTTGGTGGTTGGCGTGATCGTGGCGCTCATCGCCCTGGTGGCAGGCATCATGGCTTGGCAGAAGGCCGACGCACAGAACAACGCCAACTCCGCACTTTACGCCATGCCGCTTGCCGTGGCCAATGGCAATCAAGTGACACCCTTGGCTTCGGGCCCCTTGCTGGATGTGGCCCAGAAATACCCGGATACGACGGCGGGCGAATACGCCGAATTACTCGCGGCGGAATCGTTCTTTCTGGAAGCGAAGTATTCTGACGCTGAACACGCTTTCTCGAAGTTTATTGACGCGCATCCCGAGTCCGACCTGGTCGCCCAGGCCAAAGTGGGGGTGGCCGCTTCCCTCGAAGCAGAAGGAAAGCTGGCCGACGCCGCCCAAAAATACCAAGCGATTATCGTCACCTATCCCTCCGAAGCCAACATCGCGTCCCCCGCCAAACTTACCCTGGCCCGCCTCGACGAAGAACAGAACAAACCCGAGCAGGCCCTGACTTACTACGAGGATTTGGCCCGTGTTAATAACCCCTACGATCCTTGGTCGGCCGAAGCGCGCGAACGGGGCGCCCTTTTGCTCTCCAAGCATCCTGAGCTTAGAAAAGCGCCTCCCACTTCGACGCGCGCCCCCTCGGCCATGTCGCAACCGGGCGGCCTGAATTTTTCCTCTCCGGCGGCCTCCCCAAATCCCGCTGCTCCGCCTGCGGGCACAACCGCGCCAAAAATACTTAGCATCCCGAGCGCTCCTCCGAACGGAAAATGAAGCTGACTCTTATCGGCACGGGCTATGTCGGATTGGTCACCGGGACTTGTTTTGCCGAAGCCGGCCACGAGGTGATTTGCGTGGATCGCGACGCGGAAAAGGTCAAGCTCTTGCAAGCGGGCGGCATGCCCATCTACGAACCCGGCCTGGAAGAGCTTGTCAAAAAGAATGTTACCGCCGGGCGGCTGCGTTTCAGCAACAGCACCCAGGAAGGGGTCGAGTGTTCGGACGTTATCTTCATTGCCGTGCCCACGCCCGCCCAACCGGACGGGTCGGTCGATTTGAGTTTCATCGAGGCCGTTTCGCGGGAGATCGCCGGCGCCATGACGGCTTACAAAATTGTCGTGGACAAAAGCACCGTGCCGGTCCGGACCGGAGAAAAAGTGGCCGAAACCATCAAACGCTATTGCAAATCCAAAGTGGACTTTGATGTCGTCAGCAATCCGGAATTTCTCCGCGAAGGTTTTGCGGTCGATGATTTCATGAAGCCCGATCGCGTGGTTATTGGAGTGGCCAGCCAGCGGCCGGTCCAGGCCATGAAGGACGTTTACGCTCCTTACCATGCGCCGATCATTGTCACGGACATCAATTCGGCGGAGTTGATCAAGCACGCCGCCAATTCCTTTCTCGCCCTGAAAATTTCCTACATCAACGCCATTTCGGTCATTTGCGAGATGTCGGGCGCGAACGTCCAGGAGGTGGCCAACGGCATGGGCATGGACGCCCGCATCGGCCGGAAATTCCTGGATGCTTCGCTCGGCTTTGGCGGCAGTTGCTTTCCGAAGGACCTGAGCGCTTTCATCACTATTTCTGAGCGGATGGGCTACCACTTCGATCTGCTCAAGGAAGTGCAGCGCATCAACGTCCTGCAAATGGATCGTTTCGTTAAAAAAATTATTGACACCCTCTGGGTGCTCAAAGGCAAAACGCTCGGTGTCCTTGGCCTGGCCTTTAAACAGAACACCGACGACGTTCGGATGTCGCCGGCCATCGAACTCTGCCAGCGCCTCCAAAAAGAAGGCGCCGCCTTGCGCGTCCATGATCCCCAGGCGATGGAGAAGGCCCGGGCCGTCTTGAAAGACGTCACCTATGTGGACGATATGAACGACGTGGCTCTCGGCTGCGACGCCCTGATCGTTGCGACCGAATGGCCCGAGTTTAAAAAGCTGGATTTGGAAAAGGCCCGCAAATCCTTGACCCATCCCATTCTTTTCGATGGGCGAAATCTATTTGACGTCGAGGAAATGGAACGGCTTGGTTTCCTCTACAAAAGCATTGGCCGCGGAAAGCCGTGACCTTGGACAAGATCATCGACGTGGCGGCCGGCTTGGTTTTTCGCGGCGGCAGACTCCTCATCACCCAGCGTTTTCCTACGGCCCATCTCGGCGGATACTGGGAATTTCCCGGCGGCAAACGCGAGCCCGCCGAATCCTTTGAAGCCTGCCTCCATCGCGAACTCCAGGAAGAACTCGCCATCGAAGTTGCCATCATCAGCCTGGTCGAATCAATCACCCACCATTACCCCGAGAAATCCGTCCATCTGCAATTTTTCCGCTGCCAATGGCTGCGCCACGAACCCCAACCCATCGGCTGTCACGATCTCGCCTGGATCACCCAAGACGAGCTTGCCCACTACTCCTTCCCGCCCGCCGACGACCGGCTCCTGGAAAAGTTGCGCACCCACTGGTCCGCCCTCGCGTCTCCCTCCGCCCCATCCTTCCCATAAGTCCTCTCAAAAAAATTCAAACTCCAGTTTCCTAATATTCCGCTCGCTCAAAGGCTGGACAACCCCCGCCAAAGCCACAAGAGCTCCGGCCATCGGCAGCGGATGCCGCGCAAAAAACAAAAAGCTCTCTTCATAAACATTGGTCCGCGCCACCAGCGAAAAAATAAAGAGCGGAATTACCGAAAAAGTCGGCGCATAGACCATGAATGCGCCGAGCCAGGGACGCCACCTCGATTTGGAATGATGCCATCCCGCTTTTTGCCAGAGGGTGAAAGCCCATGTGAAATACCCCGCCACCAAAAAAATTCCCATCAGCGCCAGCCACACCAACCACGCTGCGAACATCTCCGTCCCATGTCGGATGACGAGTTGCGGAGCTTGGGTGGTTTCCGCACGAGTCGCATGGCTGCCCGGAAACGCACTCACATATTGCGCCTGGGTTGCGGCGGCGCTTGAGCCAGGTTCGGCGGGATCGAAGGCCAATTTCAACTCCCATGGCGAGAGCGCCAAATTGATCAATAGCGGCCCGACGGCCAGCACGATTATGGCGACGCGTTCGATACGCAGCCAAAAAGCGCGATCAATGGCGCGGGTGAACATAAATTCCAACGAGGAAATGCCCTCCAGAATTTGGGACGGCAACGGCGTAGATATCATCATCAGGAAAAACCACACAAATACAGTTGACATCACTTGGGCTTCGGCGAAATCAGATGTATCGTGTCCCCGCATCCATTCCATTGGAGAAAAAACCGCGCTGAAATAAAACACGATTCCGCAAAACAGAAGCCAGAACACCAATGGAACGGGTCCAAAGCGATAGATTCCCAGCATTTGTTTCAGTACTGACAAAAATGGGCGCGTTTTTTTCAGAGATGTATTGGCTTGTGCGTTCATAGAAGCTCCAATTGGCTGAATCGCCTTTCACACCAGATTTGACTCATCCCCGCCAGCCCGGCCAAGGCCACGACGATCGCCAGCGGATGCCCTGAAAAGAAAAGGAAGCTATCCTCGAAAACATCGAAATGCATCCTGACCGACTCTCGCATTGTCACTACAAAGAATATCGGCAGCAAAAAAATCGGCGCTCCCGCATAGAGGGCCGTCCACCAATTACTCGACTTGACTCTTCTCGCGATCAGTGTGTAATACCATTGCAAAAGTAGAAATGCCGTCGTTCCACCGGCCGCCAGCCACGCGGCATAGGCCACCGCTCCATGGGAGATGACTCCTTTGTGCTGGAGAGGGAAAACTTTGAAATATTGCTCGTCGCGCCTTTGATTTGTTTCTGCCGGTGCGTTGTCGAAAGGGAGAAAGCGGATTTCATGGACAAATAGAGATGCTATGACGCCGAAAAATAACGGTGCCAGGACGGATATGAAC
>DASRLE010000458.1:0-11633 GCA_035648615.1 Saccharimonadales bacterium (SeqCode)
CAGCCGGTCCTGTTCGGCTTTGAGGCGCGCTTCCTCGCGGGCTTTGGCTTCGGCTTCCGCTTTGGCTTTGGCTTCGGCGGCCACGCGTTCCTGTTCGGCCTTGACCCGGGCTTCCTCGCGGGCTCGGGCTTCGGCTTCGACTTTGGCCTTGGCTTCGGCGGCCAGCCGGTCCTGTTCGGCTTTGAGGCGCGCTTCCTCGCGGGCTTTGGCTTCGGCTTCGGCCTTGGCTTTGGCCTCGGCCAGACGCTGTTGTTCGGCTTTGACGCGAGCTTCTTCACGCGCCCGGGCTTCGGCTTCGGCTTTGGCCTTGGCTTCGACGGCGAGGCGTTCCTGTTCGGCTTTAAGACGGGCTTCTTCGCGAGCCTTGGCTACGGCCTCGGCTTTGGCTTTGGCTTCCGCAGCCAATCGCTCCTGTTCCGCCTCGAGACGGGCTTCCTCCCGGGCCTGGGCTTCCGCTTCCGCTTTGGCCTTCGCCTCTGCGGCCAGCCTTTCCTTTTCCGCCTGAAGGCGGGCTTCTTCGCGAGCTTTGGCTACGGCCTCGGCTTTGGCTTTGGCTTCGGCGGCCAGGCGCTCCTGTGCCGCCTGGAGACGGGCTTCCTCGCGGGCTTGGGCTTCCGCTTCCGCTTTGGCCTTTGCCTCCGCGGCCAGCCTTTCCTTTTCCGCCTGAAGGCGAGCTTCTTCGCGAGCTTTGGCTACGGCTTGGGCTTTGGCCTTGGCTTCGGCGGCCAGGCGTTCCTGTTCGGCTTTGAGACGCGCTTCTTCACGGGAGCGGGCCTCGGCTTCCGCTTTGGCTTTCGCTTCGGCGGCCCGTTGCTCCTGCTCGGCTTGGAGACGGGCTTCTTCACGGGCTTTGGCTTCGGCTTGGGCTTTGGCCTTGGCTTCGGCGGCCAGGCGTTCCTGTTCCGCTTTGAGACGCGCTTCTTCACGGGAGCGGGCCTCGGCTTCCGCTTGGGCTTTGGCTTCGGCGGCTTGCCGCTCCTGCTCGGCTTTGAGGCGGGCTTCCTCGCGGGCTTTGGCTTCGGCTTGAGCTTTGGCTTTGGCTTCGGCGGCGAGCCTTTCTTGTTCGGCTTTGAGGCGCGCTTCTTCGCGGGCGCGGGCCTCGGCTTCGGCTTGGGCTTTGGCTTCGGCGGCTTTTTCTTCCTGGTCGGCTTTAAGGCGGGCCGCTTCGCGGGCTTGGGCTTGGGCTTTAGCCTCGGCGGCCAATCTTTCCTGTTCAGCTTTGAGGCGGGCCGCTTCCTGCGCCCTGGTTTCAGCTTCGGCTTTGGCTTTCGCCAGAGCGGCCAGTCGATCCTGTTCGACCTTGAGGCGGGCGGCTTGGCGGGCTTTGGCTTCGGCTTCCAGTTGGGCTTTTTCTTCCTCGATGCGCTTGGTGTCGGCTTCCTCGCGGGCCTGGGCTGCGGCATCGATGGCGGGTGCGCTCGGCTGCGGGGCGTTGGCGTTGCCCCACTTGACCGTGCGCGAAAATATATTCTGGCCGAGTATGCTGTTGCCGCTGTCGCTCAACATCAGAATGCGGATGCGGTCCGTGGTCACTTCCTTTGGAACACCCGGTTCGTCATTGAAAAATTTGACCTTGACCGAAATGGTTCCATGCCCTGCGGCGACCGACACCGGGTCGGCGCCGAACCAACTGGAGATCTTGGGATTTTTTTTGTCGGAGATGACCGGCACGATGCGGGCGGTTGAGGCCCCCACGCCATCGAAGGTAAAATCCAGCGCGAAAGTGACTTCCGAGCCATCCGCCGATTGTTTAAGAATCCGCAGATTACGGACATCGCTGCCGCCAAAGGATTGATTTTGGGGTTGCAGCAAAATTTGCGCGGGAAGCAATATCAGCCCCAGGTAAAGCACAAGTAACCCGATGTGTCGGCTTCGCAGCAATTTCATGGGAGACCGTTGACGGGCGGAGTATAAAGGATTCTGCATTCCTGTCAAATAGTCGTCGCGCTTAAAAAGACAAGGGGTTGTTTCGCCTCGAGAAAGGGACGCTGAGTGACTAAAGGGACTGGAAATGAGCGACGTGAATATTAAATTTGCATCGCTTCGGCTCTGATCGTGACGGATAATAACAGGGTGCCGGAGCGGAATATTGCCAGTCGAATCAGAAAGGCCCGAAGTTTTTTTGGGTCGGCTCTTTTCTTGGCTTGCCAGCCTGCGCTGAGTCGATTCCGAGGTAGGGACGGCCAGGCGCGCCGCCCCTACCATAAAGTGAGATGCGCCTTCGTCGTGCTCTTTGGGCTTTTCTTAACCGTAATATGCGGCGTTGCGGCTTCGCCGGAAGACCAAAGTTTTTCGTCGGCGGGGAAGTTGTTCGAGGATGGGCTGTTTAATCTGGCTGAGACAAATTTTAGCAATTTTCTCGGGACGTTTACCAATTCGCCGCATCGGGCGGACGCGGTTCTGTTTCTGGCGCGCTCGCGTTTGGAGCAGTCCAATTATGCGGGCGCCATTGGATTGCTGGAAAAAGGGATGCCGCAGTCGGGCGACTTGATGCCGGATTATATTTATTGGATCGCCAAGGCCCACTTGGCCAAAGGGGATTATGCGGCGGCGGCGACGGGGTTCGCCAGTCTGATTAAGAATTTTCCCGGCAGCCGATGGCCCCTGGAAGCTGCTTACGATGAAGCAGACGCTTACGCCAAATTGGAAGATTGGCCGCGCGTGGTCGAGTTGTTGCGCAAGCCGGAGGGCGCTTTTCGGACGCTGGCCGCGAAAGACCCGAAAAATCAAAATGTGGCCGGCGGGTCGCTGCTTTTGGGGGAGGCCTTGTTTGCGCTGGGAAATTATACGGGGGGAGAACAGGCCGTCCGCGCCATTGATCCCGCCTTGCTGGCGCCGGAGCTGCAATGGCGGCGTCAATACTTGCTTTGCCGTCTCGAACTGGCCGCCGGGCAAGTCGAGGAGGCCTTGCAGGACAGCACCAATTTGCTGGACGCCGCCTTCGGGCCGAGGCATCGGGCGGCCAGCCGCTTCTTGCGCGGGGAAGTTTTGGAGGACTTGGGCCGCACGGCGGAGGCGCTTCAGGCCTACACGAACAATCTGTCCGAGGACTTGCCGGCCGAAGTGCAGCGGCAGGCCTTATCGAAAACCGTGGAACTGACTTTGGGACAAAATCAACTGCCCGACGCGCTGCAATTGCTGCAAAGTTACATCGCGCAGCGGCCCAAAGGGCCCGCGCTGGATTTGGCCCGCTTGAGTCTGGGGGAATTGTATCTCAAGGTATTTTTCAACCCAAGCCCGGCGGAGAGCACGAACAGCGCCGCGTTGCTGGGCGCCGATTTCCTGCAAGGGGCGCTGACCAATTTCGACAGCGTGATCCGTGATTTTCCGGCCAGCCCCCTGGTGGCCAAGGCGCGCCTGGACCGGGGCTGGTGTTATTGGGCCGCGAAAAAAATGGACGAGGCCAAAGCGGATTTCCAGGAAGCGGCCGATCACCTGCCCTTTTCCACGGACCAAGCGGTGGCCCGCTTCAAACTGGCCGACTTGCAATTTTACCAGCACGATTATGGCGCGGCGGTGACGAATTACAGCCTGCTGCTCACGCAATATGCCGGCATGGCCAGCGTGACCAACAGCCTGTTTGGCCACGCGCTCTATCAAATGGCCGAGGCCAGCCTGGACCGCGGCGACGAGGAAGGCGCGCGCACGGCTGTCAACAAGATTCTAAACTGGTATCCCAACAGCGATTTTGGCGCGGGCGGGCTGCTCCTGATTGGCGAGGACCCCAAAAATGATTACGCCGCGCGCCGCCAGATCTTTGCCGATTTGCTGAAGCGCTTTCCCAACACGCCGCTGTTGCCGGACGTGCAGTACGCCATGGCCCGCACCTTCGAGCAGGAGGGAAATTGGACGAAGGCGCTGGCGGCCTACGACCAATGGGTGGCTCGTTACCCGAGTCATGCGCTCCTGCCGCGCGTTGAATTTTCGCGCGCCATGGCTTGTCAGCGGGCCGGCTTGGAAACCAACGCGCTGGCCATGTTTACGAATTTTGTCGTCCGCTTCCCTTCCAACGATTTCGCGCCGTGGGCGCAAAATGCGGTGGCGGATTTTTATTTCAATCACGAGAATTGGCAATTGGCGGAACAGAATTACGAACTGCTTTACCAAACCTTTAAGAAAGCGGGCGATTTGACTTATCAAGCGGTTTTATGGGCGGGCCGCTCCGCGCTGGCCGGGCAGCGGGCCGATGACGCGCGCAAATATTTTTCCTATCTGGTCAACGATACGAACGCGCCGCCGAATCTGGTCGCGCAGGGATGGTTTGCGCTCGGCGATTCGGCCTTTCTGCAATTCCAAGGCAATCCCACCAATGAGACTTACATGGATGACGCCATCGCCGCGATCAGCCATCTGACCAATGGCGCTCCGACGAATATTCTGGCGGCGCAGGCGTTTGGGCGTTTGGGCGATTACTATTTGCAATGGGCCGGCCTGCGACATAACGCAAATGTTTTTACGAATGTCGTGCAGATGTATCAGGCGGTGTTGAGCTTTCCGGCCACCAATACGGACGTCGCCACGCGCAGCCAGGCGGAGGTGGGGCTGGGTCAAGTGGCGGAGCGGCAAGGGAAGACGGCGGAGGCGCTGGATGATTATTGCAAGGTGCTCTATGAGCTTGATCCCGAAAACTTCGAGCCGTTTTGGGTCGAGCAGGCCGGAATTTTCGCGGCTCACCTTTGCGAAGAGCAACAGCAATGGGACAAGGCCGTCAATATTTACAAGCGCATCCTGGAAGCCGTGCCGTCATTGCGCGGGGCGTTGGAAAAGAAAATTGCCAGCGCCCAATCCCACGCCGACGAGGCGAAGAATTAGCGTTTCGCTCAGACCACTTCCACGAGGTAGGTTGTCATCCAGATATCGACTTGTTTGAAACGCTGCTTGAGCCGTTCCTTGAATTGCACGAAGAACACGCGATTTTCTCGCGTATCAGCAACGTCCACAAAAAGACGGGCCAACGGGTCGCGCACGACCTCGCCCTGATGTTCAGAAAGGCCTTGAATCACTTGGGTTTCGCAGGAACCGGCGCCGAATTTGGTTCGCACCTCAAGGATAGATTCGGCCAGCAGTTTTTCCGGGACCGGCTGGCCGTCGTTGAAGCGGAGAGGCAACAGCATTTCATAGCGGCGCAGGACGTTCACATCATCTTGAGCAGCGTGTCGGCCATTTCGGACGGGGTGGCGGCAATGCCAATGCCCGCTTGTTTGAAAGATTCAATTTTGGCGGCGGCCGTTCCCTTGCCGCCGCTAACGATTGCGCCCGCGTGGCCCATGCGGCGTCCGGGCGGGGCCGTCGCGCCCGCGATAAAACCGGCAACGGGCTTCCGGCAATTTTTCTGGATCCATTCGGCGGCTTCTTCCTCGGCCGAGCCGCCAATTTCGCCAATCATGATAATGCCGTGCGTGTCGGGATCGTCATTAAACATTTTCACGATGTCCAGATGCGATGTGCCGTTGACCGGATCGCCGCCAATGCCCACGCAGGTCGATTGGCCAACGCCGCGGCAAGTCAATTGCCAGACTGCTTCGTAGGTCAAAGTGCCGCTGCGGGACACAACGCCGATGTGGCCTTTTTTATGGATGTAGCCAGGCGAAATGCCGATGCGGCAGCCGCCCTTGGAATCCGGCCCCTCCCCAGGAGTCACCACGCCGGGGCAATTGGGGCCGGCCAGCCGCGTTTTCTTGCCGAGCATGGCTTGTTTCACCTTGACCATATCATTGACAGGAATGCCTTCGGTGATGCAAACAATCAAATCAAGCCCCGCATCGACCGCTTCAAGAATCGCATCCGCGGCGAAAGGAGGCGGCACGAAAATAACCGAAACCGTCGCGCCGGTTTGCTGGGCGGCGGCGCCCACGGTGTCAAAGACAGGCACCTTGTGGACGCCATGGTCGAAAGTCTGGCCGCCCTTGCCGGGCGTGACTCCTGCGACGATTTGAGTGCCGTAATCCAGGGAAAGCTGCGTGTGCCGGGCGCCGAAGCTCCCGGTAATGCCTTGAACCAGGACTTTGGTTTGGGAATTGACAAGGATGGACATAAAAAAGTTTCTAGCGTTTGCCCACCGCGGTGACGGCTTTTTGGGCGGCGTCGGCCATGGAGTCTCCGCTGATGATGGGCAACCCGGAATCCCGCAAAATCTGTTTGCCGAGCTGGACGTTGTTGCCCTCGAGCCGGACGACCAATGGCAGGTTCAGTTTGGTTTCTTTGACCGCCGCGACGATACCGGTGGCGATGATGTCGCATTGCATGATGCCGCCAAAAATGTTGACCAAAATTCCCTTCACATGCGGGTCGCTCAGAATGATGCGAAAGGCCGCCGTGACCTGTTCCTTGGTCGCGCCGCCGCCGACGTCGAGAAAATTGGCGGGCAGGCCGCCGAAGTGCTGGATGATGTCCATCGTGGCCATGGCCAACCCCGCGCCGTTGACCAGGCAGGCGATGTTGCCGTCGAGCGTGATGTAATTGAGATTGTATTTGCTGGCTTCAGTCTCGAGCGGCGCTTCTTCGGCCAGATCGCGCATGGCCTGGATATTGGCATGACGGTAGAGCGCGTTGTCGTCCAGGCTCATCTTGGCATCTACTGCCAGCAGGGATTCTTTGCCGTCAGGCGCGGCAATGATGCAAAGCGGATTGATCTCAATCATGCTGGCGTCACATTCCCACCAGGTTTTGTAGAGGGCGGAAAACATTTTTGCGCCGGCAGCGATGAGGCCGCCTGTCAGGCCCAGGGCCACGGCAAGCTTGCGCCCTTGAAAGGGCAACAATCCCACAGCGGGATCGACAGCTTCTTTGATAATCTTTTCCGGATGGTCAGCGGCGATTTGTTCGATATCCATCCCGCCTTCGGTGCTGACCATGACGATGGGCCGCGAAAGAGCGCGATCCAACAGGACAGCGCAGTATAATTCCTTTTTGATGTGCGGCGCGCCGGCCACGAGAACCTTGCTCACCAGGCGGCCTTCCGCTCCGGTCTGTTTGGTGACAAGCACGTTGCCCAACATTGCTTTGGCTTTTTCAAAGACATCGTCGGCCGTTTTGCAAAGTTTCACGCCTCCCTGAAAGCCGCTTTTGAAAGTTCCCTTGCCGCGCCCGCCCGCGTGGATTTGCGATTTGATGACGACCAGCGTTTCGCCCTGGGCGAAGAGTTTGGCGGCTGCTTCCTTGGCGGCATTGGCGTCGGCGCAAACTTCTCCCGGCGGGACAGGGACTCCGTATTGGGCGAGAAGCTGCTTGGCTTGATATTCGTGGATATTCACTTTGAAGTTTTAAACGGACTAACGTTCGGCCAGGGGACGGACTTGCAGGCCGGTCGGCCCGACGTATTGGCTTTGGGGGCGAATGAGGCGATTGTCAGCCAGTTGCTCCAGCACATGCGCCGTCCAACCCGAGGTGCGGGCGATGGCAAAGACCGGGGTAAAAAGATCGGTTGGAACGCCCAGGGAATAATAAACCGTGGCCGAATAAAAATCGACGTTGGCGTGGAGGTTCTTTTCCTCGAGCATGATTTGCGCAATGCGATCGCTCATCTGAATCCATTTCGGCTCGCCGAGTTTGGAACTGAGGATTTGGGCCATGCGTTTGAGGTGCGGGGCGCGCGGGTCGAGGGTCTTGTAAACGCGATGGCCGATGCCCATGATTTTTTTCTTTTGGGCCAGGCATTCCTCGACGTAGGCGTCTACTTTGTCGAGGGAACCGATGTCCATCAACATTTTGATGACCCCTTCGTTGGCGCCGCCATGCAACGGGCCTTTCAAGGTGCCGATGGCGCTGGTGATGGCCGAATACATATCGCTCAACGTGGCAATGGTGACACGCGCGCTGAAAGTCGAGGCATTCATCCCGTGGTCGGCGTGCAGAACGTAACAAAGATCGAGCGTGTTGACTTTTTCCTGGGACGGAAGTTCGCCGTCGATCAAATAAAGAAAATTGGCCGCTTCGCCTAGTTGCGGATTGGGCGGCAGCAATTCCTTGCCCTGCCGGATGCGGTGAAAATACGCGGTAATAATGGGAATCTGCGCAATCAGCCGCATGGCCTTGCGCCGCTGGCCGTCGTGGGAACTGTCATCGCGTTCGGCATCAAAACAACCCAGCGCGGAAATGGCGGTGCGGATCATATCCATCGGCGGCGTGTCCTTGGGCGGAATGCGCAAAATGTCGATGATGCCTTTGGGCAACTCGCGGTCCGCCGCGAGAAGGCACTTGAGTTCGGCCAGTTCGCTCTTGTTGGGCAAGTGGTTCCAGTGCAGAAGGTGGATGACTTCTTCGTAGGTGACTTTTCCAGCCAATTCGTTGATGTCGTATCCGGCGTAAATCAGTTGGCCGATTTCACCGCGGACATCACTCAAGCGGGTTTGGGCGGCCACGACGCCGTCGAGGCCTTTGCTGATGGATTCAGAGGAATTTGCCATGAATCAAACGTTTCTTTCTCCTTGTTACGTCTCTTTATTGAAGACCAGGACATACCCGTCTTTGGGCAGAAGCAGCACGTCGTCGCCTTCGATTTTAATTTCGGTCGTTTCAGGTTTCGAGCCGGGCAGGGTGACTTGATATTCCCCGTCCTTTTTCCACGTCCCCGTCGCCACCGCCGTGAAATCGGCCGTCGTGGGATTTTCCTTTTTCAAGATCAACTGGTTGTCCGTCGTCGCCGTCAAAGTCAGGTTGGCAATAATGGGGAAGAGTTCCTCGCGCAAAGCCATGGTTTTCACCGGGGTCAGCGCGTGGCGTTTGCGCTCTCCGGCCAAAGTCGCGGCGGGGTCAATCGTCCATATCCCCAGGATTGTTTCGCTCTCATATTTGGGCGACTTGCCGGTGGTGAGATAGTCCCGCAAATCCGACAGGTCAGTGCTCAACGTGCCGTAAATCTCCTGGGTCAAGGTGGCATTGGTCACAATGGCTTGGACCTTCGGGTAGTTTAAAATATCGCTGGCCTTCGCCTGGCTTTGAATCATTTGTTGCAGCGTCACATCATTGGCCAGATCTTTAAATTGCGGGCGCTCCCCCAGGGTCAAGAAGGGCGGATAATGGGAGAGACGATCCTCCAGCAGTGGGTTGTGCAAGACCAGATCGATAATGTCCGCCGCCTGGTAAACCTGCACCGGCGTCGGATCATAGGCGGCCAGGGCGCGGTCCAAATGCTGGTTGTGCAATTCGGCGCGGGTCTGGGTCAGGAACTTCGCTCCCGCCGGATCGCCCGGCCCGGCAGAGGCCTCGGTCGTGAAATATCCGCCGACATAAATCGGGATCATCAAAAGGAAAAAATAAATCGCGCCGTTCAAGAGCCCGACGCAAAAACCGAGCCGGGCGTAAAGCCGGTGCCAGCTAATCAACCTTTTTTCGTCCGCCTTGTACTTAAAGTGCAGGCTCAGTTTGGAATGCACCACCTGGCCGGCGATTTTGAAAATGATCAAGACCATTATAAACGCAATCGCCTGGGGCACAAAAATTTGCCAGATGGGATGCGCCAAACCGAAGATGGGGAGAAGGTGTTTGGTCAGAGGCGAAAGAGGCCCCGCCAGCAACGCGCCAAAGAGCAAGCCGAACAATGAAAAGGCGGCGCGAATCGGCCCCTGGTGGTAACCAGTCGCCCCGACCACCCCCAAACAAAGCAATGCGATCAGCCAAACCATGCCGCCAAGCTAGAATCTGTTTTGCCAAAAAGCACGTTTTAAATTCGGCAAATCGGTTTGCCTTTTCCAACGACTGCCCTATTTTTGGCTTCATCGAAGATGCATGCGCGAATGCGGTCCTATCATCACCCCGATGCCTGGAACATATCTCGCGAAGTGCCGTCTAAGAATGTATGCACGAAAGCAGCCTGAACGAGCCTCTTACCCGCCGGGAAATTTTCAAGCGAGGCGCCGCCATTGTTTTGGGGGTTGTGGTGAGCCTGGTTCCGGCCGTGGCAGGAGTAGTGGTGTTGCTCGATCCGGCGCGCCGCAGGTCCTCCGGCAATGGACTGCTCGTCCCGGTTGCGCCGCTGGCTGCGCTGCCCGCCGACGGCGTGCCGCGAAAATTTTCGGTCACGGCCAATCGCACCGATGCCTGGAACAAATACACAGACGTGCCGGTCGGCGCGGTTTATTTGCGCCGCACGGGTCCGAAGACGGTGGCCGCGTTTAACGCCATTTGCCCTCACGCCGGCGGTTTCATTAATTACGAGGCGCAATGCCAGTGTTTCCATTGCCCGCTCCATAACAGCCAGTTCGCCCTCGATGGAAGCATCCAGGATCCGCGCAGCCCATCCCCGCGGCCGATGGATTCCTTGCCGGTGGAAATTCGCGGTGACGAAATCTGGGTGCGCTTTGAAAATTTTCAGGCGGGCATCCGGCAGAAAATTCCCGCATGAAAGTTTTGTCCGACTGGCTGGATCACCGCACCGGTTTTCGGAAAATCACGCATGGGGCGCTCTATGAAAATGTCCCGGGCGGCTCACGCTGGCGTTATGTTTGGGGCAGTACGCTGACCTTCGCCTTTTTTGTGCAGATCGTGACGGGCCTGGCGCTTTGGCTCGGCTACGCCCCCAGTTCGCACACGGCGTGGGAGAGCGTTTTCTATATCCAAAATCAAATGGCGGGCGGCTGGTTCTTGCGCGGCCTGCATCACTATATGGCCCAGGCCATGACCATCCTCCTCGTTTTGCATCTCATGCAAGTGGTCATTGATGGCGCCTACAAAGCGCCGCGCGAAATTAATTTCTGGTTCGGGTTGCTCTTGCTCGTCCTGGTGCTGGCGCTTTCTTTGACCGGCTATCTGTTGCCGTGGGACCAGAAAGGTTTTTGGGCAACCAAGGTCGCCACCAATATCGTCGCCATCAGCCCTGGGATCGGTTTGGCCATGCAAAAAATCCTGGTCGGCGGGCCGGATTATGGGAACGAAACCTTGACGCGCTTTTTCGCCTTGCACGCCGGCGTTCTGCCCGGGCTCGTCATTGGTTTGATTGTCCTGCATATTTATTTGTTTCGCCGCCACGGGCTGACGGCCCGGACGCCGTTGCGCAAACCCGATGCGGCTTTCTGGCCTGATCAGGTGTTGAAGGACATCGTGGCTTGTTTGGCCGTGCTGGCCGCCATCCTGGTCATCATCCTCATGCAGCACGGCGCGGAATTAGGGCCGCCCGCCGATCCCAACAACAATTTTTCGGCGGCGCGTCCCGAGTGGTATTTTTTATTCCTCTATCAGTTTCTCAAGTATTTCCCCGGCGGGACCGAGGCCATCGGCGCCATCTGGATTCCGGGGCTGGTCATGTTGTTGATCTTCTTGATGCCCTTTATCGGCAAATGGAAATTGGGCCATCGCTTCAATGTCGGGTTGATTTTCTGCCTGCTGGCCGGAATCGGTTTTTTGACGTGGCGGGCGGTGGCGGAAGATCGCAGCAGGCCCGAAATCGTCGCGGCGAAAAATGAGGCTGAACTTTCGTCCGAACGAGTCAAATTCCTGGCCGAGTCGCCCAGCGGAATTCCAGTCGAAGGCGCGCTTACTTTGCTTCAACATGATCCGCTCACCCAAGGGCCTCGCTTGTTTGCCAAGTATTGCGCCAGTTGCCATCGCTACAGGGGAGAGGATGGCCTCGGCCACGCCGTGCCCGACGCGGAGGCGGCCAGCGACTTGAAAGGTTTTGGCGCGCGCGGATGGTTCAC
>DASRLE010000459.1:0-7079 GCA_035648615.1 Saccharimonadales bacterium (SeqCode)
GATTTGCAAGTGTTCGGCCGGCGAATTTCATCGCCGGGCCAGGATCTCCAGTTTCGGCTTCTTTTGGGAGATGCGACGCCCGTCCTGCAAGCGCGCTCGAAAATCCTTCGCCTTGGCGCCTTTCCCACTTTAAGTCCCAATGCGATCCTGGAATTTTGCGAGGACGGCTCGGTGGCATGGTTCAACGAAGCGGCGCAACAACTGTTGGGCGAACTCGGCGGCCGGCAAATTTTGGACATTCTTCCGCGCGAGACGACTCAGATCGTGGCGGAATGTCTGGCCACGAGTCAGAATCGGCTGCGTCAGGAAATAGTAGTTGGAGAACGTCATATTTTCTGGTCGTTCTTTCCTCTTTTGAACAGCCGGGTGGTCCACTGCTACGGGACGGACATGACCGAGCGAGTGCATCTGGAAGCGCAGCAGCGCCAGACCCAGCGTCTGGAATCGGTCGGTCAATTGGCCGCCAATGTGGCCCATGATTTTAATAACATCATCACCATCATCCAGGGCTATACCAGCCTGCTGCTCTCGCAACGCGAATTGCCGCCGGAGATGAATGATCCGCTGCACCAGATTTCCACGGCCACGGAGCGGGCGACGAACCTCACCCGCCAGCTCATGATCTTCAGTCGCAAAAACCGCGTCGAGCCGCGCTTGCTGGATCTCAACGAACTGGTGCAAAGCTTTGGCTACCTTCTGCGCCGGCTGCTCGGCGAGGAGATCGGGCAACAGTTCAATTTTGCCTCTGGGTTACCCTCGGTCCAGGCGGACCCGGGCATGATGGAGCAGATCATCATGAACCTGGCCATCAATGCCCGCGAAGCCATGCCCAAGGGAGGGAAGCTGCTCATTGAGACTTCCGCGATTGAGCTTAATGAAGATTATGCGCGGCATAATCCCGAGGCGCGTCCCGGCAAATTCGTTTGCCTGAGCGTCAGCGACACGGGCGCCGGAATGAATCCCGAGACGATGAGCAAAATTTTCGAGCCTTTTTTTACGACCAAGCAAGCGCAAGTCGGCCTCGGTCTTTCGGCGGTTTATGGCATCGTCAAACAACACCAGGGCTGGATCGAGGTGAGCAGCGTGATGGGTCAAGGCTCGACCTTCAAAGTTTATTTGCCCGCCCTTTCGCCGCGCCACGATGACACCACTACGGTTGAACCGGCCGCTCTTGGCGGCGCGGAAACCATCCTGGTCGTCGAGGACGAACCAGCCTTGCGCGAATTATCCGTCCGGCAATTGCGCAAGCTGGGCTATCGCATCCTTCAAGCCAGCTCGGGCACTGAAGCCCTTTCCATTTGGCAGCAAAATGCCGACAAAGTTGACCTGCTCTTCACCGACATGGTGATGCCGGACGGGATGACCGGACGAGATTTGGCCGAAACATTGTTGACGCAAAAGCCGGACTTGAAAGTCATCTACACCAGCGGCTACAGCCTGGACGTCGTCGAGCAGGATTTTGCTCTGCGCAAGGGCGCCCACTTCTTGCAAAAGCCGTATCCCGCGACTCTCCTGAGCAAGAACATTCGCAACCTGCTGGATTCGGGCAAGACCGCTTGAGGGCGGCCTTCACTTCCCCAGCATTTTCGCGATATACTCTTCAAGCTTCGCCGCATCGGCGGCAAACGTTCGGATGCCTTCCGCCAATTTTTCGGTGGCCATCGCGCTTTCGTTGAGCATCCAGCGAAAGGCCTTTTCATCGAGGGCCAGCTTCGAGAGTTTGGATTCCTTGGCCATTTCCGGGGAGAGTTTGCGTTCGACAGGATCGCTGCTGCTTTTCAATTCGCCGAGAAGTTCCGGGCTGATGGTCAACAGATCGCAGCCGGCCAGTTCCAGCACTTCGCCTTTACTGCGGAAGCTGGCGCCCATCACTTCGGTCGGATAGCCAAATTTTTTATAGTAGGCGTAAATCTCGCGAACAGATTGGACGCCCGGGTCTTCCGCCGGCGCAAAGTCCTTCTTGGCCGATTTCTTATACCAATCCAGAATTCGGCCCACGAAGGGCGAGATCAATTTCGCGCCCGCCTCCGCCGAGGCGGCGGCCTGGGCCAGCGAGAAGAGCAGGGTCATGTTACAGTTGATCCCTTCCCTTTGCAGGATTTTGGCCGCCTGGATTCCCTCCCAGGTAGAGGCCAGTTTGACCAGCACTCGCTCGCGCCCGATGCCTGCCTGGGCATAACGGTCGATAAACCAATGCGCCTCATCGACCAATAAATCGCAATCAAAGGAATTTTTGGGGCTTGTCTCGGTCGAAACCCGCCCCAGCACGATCTTCAAAATCTCGATGCCGAAAGAAACCAGCAGCGCGCGAAAAATCTCATCGCCGGAACGCGACCCCTTTTTGCCTTCGCCGATGACCCGTTCGACGAGCGCTTGATACTCCGGTTTTTGGGAGGCCTTCAGGATCAAGGTGGGATTGGTCGTGGCATCCTCGGGCGCGTACTCCTTGAGCAAGGCGAAGTCGCCCGTGTCCGCGACAATGCGGGTGAATTTTCTGAGTTGTTCCAATTGATTATTCATAAGCAGCCTTTCCAGTTACACTGCTGCATTCCGGCCCGCCGCGCAATTGTCTTCGCCAAAAAAAACTAAATTATTGCGATCATTGCATCCTGCGCAATAATGGAGATGTTCATGCTTTCGACGAACGAATGGAACCTTCAATCCCGCGCCCACGCCTGCCAGGCGTGCCACCAACCTTTTGCCGACAAGGAATCGTATCACACTCTGCTCATCGAGGAGAGACAGCAATATTTGCGGCTCGATATTTGCCAGGGTTGCTGGGAAACCCAGTATCGCGAGGGAGCCAGCGATCGCAAAGGATTCATCTCGCAGTGGCAGGGCGTTTATCAAGTCCCGCCTCCCGCTCCGCCTGAGCCGATTCAAAAGGAATCCGCCGAAACGCTCCTCCGCAAATTAATCGAGGCGAACGATCCCAAACACGGCCCGGTTTGTTATATTCTGGCCGTCATGCTCGAGCGCAAACGCCTGCTGAAAATCAAAGAGCAAATCCAGAGCGATGGCCATCGCATTTTTATTTACGAGCAACCGCGAACCGGCGATGTCTTTACCATTACCGACCCGAATCTTCAGCTCAATCAACTGGAAGAAGTCCAGCGGGCGGTCGCCGACCTCCTGGCGCACGGGGTCAACCCTCCCGCCCCAGCGGTTGAGGCCAGCGCGGCGGAAGCCACCGGCATGAATCCTTAACGCGAAAATTTCTGTGGCTGATTTCCAGGAACTGCAAGCGCGCATTCAATACGAGTTCCGGGATATTGCCCTCTTGCGCCTGGCTTTGACCCACCCCTCGGTCGCGCACGAACAAGGCCGCCTGGTGCAGCACAACCAGCGCCTGGAATTTCTCGGTGACGCCGTGCTGGGATTGATCTTGACCCGCGAACTTTATGATAAATTTTCCGCCGTCAGTGAAGGTCCCCTGACCAAAGCCCGCGCGCAAATGATCAACCGCCGCACCCTGGCCGAGCAAGCCCGGCGCCTCGAGTTGCAGAAGGATTTGATTCTCAGCCGCGGCGAAGAAGCCAACCTGGGCCGCAATCGCGCCTCCGCCCTGGCCGACGGTTTCGAGGCGCTGATCGGCGCGGTCTTTCTGGACGGCGGTTTCGAGGCGGCGCGCGATTTCGTTTTGCGTTCCTTCCGCGAGGCTTTCGGCGAATTGACTTCCATTCCTACCTTGGACAACCCGAAGGGCGAACTTCAGGAAATTCTCCAATCGAAATCGGCCGACGCTCCGCAATATGTGCTGGCGGGCGCGACCGGCCCGGACCACGACCGGGACTTTGAGTGCATCGTATTCCATGGCGGGGTCGAGTTGGGCCGAGGCAAAGGCAAAAGCAAAAAAGCGGCGGAAAGCGAGGCGGCTGTCACCGCGCTCAAGGCGCTCCGTCCGGCCGGCTGAAGTCCTCGCCCCCCAATCCAAGGTCGGCGATCATGTGCTCGCGGCGGTTGAGCAATTTTTTGGTGTAGAGCCGCACTTCTTCTGGCGAATAGCCCGAAGCGGTCAATGCCGCGACGATCTGGTTCTCGCTCAACTGAGCGATCAATCGCGCCATCCAGCGCGCGTCGTCGAGGGTCATGGCGGCAAAGGCTGGGTTCGGCGCAATCGTCTTGTAACCGGTAATACGCAGTTTTCTGGGCCCGCGTGAGGGGCGGGTGAAAGTCCACGGAAAAGCTACCGCATTTTCTCCATGCCACGAAAATAGGCCGGAAGTGCGGCCCATCCCTCCACCCAGGTCAGAAAAATAGTTGACTGCCTGGGGATGCTTTTTCGGCCCCACCAACCGCACGCGCGTGTTGTCCGCGCGCGCGTCGAAAAAACCGACCCATGCCGCCAGCAAACCGGCTCCGCGCACCTCCCGCCGCCCCGCATGGTCCAACTGTCCGTAATCCCACGGTCCCACGCTTTTGACCGATTCGGCCTTCGCCTGGACATTGGCCGCGACAGTCAACAAATACGCGATTTGCGCTTCGACTTCCGGGCGAAAGTTCGAGGCTGCCATTTCGCCCCGTGGTCGGACCGAATCGCGCAACAGATGCTCTTTCAATTCGCGGCCCGTCCATGCGCGGCCATCGCGAAGAACCGCCTGCGCGATGTAATCAAAGGGGTCGTGCCGCTTCTGCAACTTCATCGTGTAGAACGGCAAAAAACCGAGGAAGGTGAAACGCGTTTTCACTTCGCGGCGCGAGTTAAACTCCTGAAAAATGCGGCGGTCGTAATGCACTTTGACGCCCGGCGAATAATCCGTCGCATCGGCGTGAAACCCCAGCGCCCAAAAAATGCGGGTGACAAACGGCTCGGAGGAAATTTCGCCAAACTTGAGTTTCACGATGGCGCCGTTGCAGTTGACTTCATAGCCAGGATTCATGCCGTAGCTTTCCTTGGGCGTGTCGTAATCGCAGATTTCGCCTTTGATGAAAGGAAAGCTCTGGCGGCCAAAACCATTCGATAAATCCTCGGAGGGGATATCCGCCGGCCGGCGCCAAAACGGATTGGGCAACGGGTCCCTCCGGCTCAAGTCGGCGCTCGAACCGGGGGGCAAGTCGGTCGCGGGAGCTTTGCCCCGGCCAACCGGGCGAAACATTTGCCAAAGCCCAAACGGCATTTGCAAGACATCCAAACGGGCCGGCAAAGGCGGGCGCTGGCTATTGTTGACAGCAGCGGTGATTTCGAGCAAATTGTCAATCAAATCATGGCGCTGGCTTTCACGAGCGCGCAAGGCTTCCTCGGCCAGCCGTTGCATTTCCGCCAAGCCACGGTGATTCTTTTTCGCCAAAGAAAGCAGAAAGCCGGACGCATGGGCGGAATTAGTTCTCTCCTGTGCGATCAAGCCGCTGACTTCCTGGTCCAGACGCCGCAACCCAGCCTCCGAATCGACTTCAAACTGGAAACGATCCTTTCCCAGACGCAGTTCCACCTCGCGAGCCTTTAAGCTGAAGGCACAGAGGAAAGCCAGGATCACGACCGCCTTTAAAACCCTCCCATATTGCATTAAGACGAAAGTGCCACAGCTTGGGAAGTTTGAATAGGGCCGCCCACAAATTCGGGCTGATAAAAGGGAGTGAAAAATCCTAACGGTCGGGCAAGTAGGAGCGATAACGCTGGGGCGGGTGCTGGAGCGAGACCGGAAGGGCGTTGGAACTGGATTCGCGCGATTCGACGTAGTGGTATTCGCCGTCCGGTTCGCGCCATATCTCGACGTTCACTGTTTGTTCGCCGGTGTGCGGAAAAAGTTTCTCGAGGTGAAGGGTCTGGGCGACGGCCAGTTGTTCGGACGAAAGGACTCCCGCCAGATCCTTCCACATTCGATCCATCAAGACACTCATGTCAGCGGGGAAAGGCTTGATGGTGATATGGACGTGGCCGGCGCTGTCCTTGGTGTGCTCGGTCCAACGCCGCTCCAGTATGACAAATTCACGCTGCGAATGGCGGATGATGCGATTCATGTCCTGGGTTTGCGGTTTGGTCAAATGCAAGGCGTTGATGATCCGCTTGCCGACGACCGGGCCTTCCGGGTTGGCGGCGAAACCTTCCATTGCGCCGGGCGGAATTCGCCCGCTTTGCCGCCAAGGCCAATGGTCTTTCAAGAAAACGTAAAAAAAGACGGTGAGCAACGCAACGCCGGCCATCAAGCCGAATTGCCGGAGATAACTCCAATGGGCCGGCTCCTTTTTCAGCACGGGTAGGGCGGCCGGCGGAACTGGCAACGCAGGCGAACCGGTGACCGTTTGGACGGCGGTGCTGATGTGGCCGGCTTGCTGATAGCGCCGTTGCGGATCTTTTTCCAGCGCGCACATGACCACGTCGTCGAGGCGGGCATCCACGGCGGCCTTTTTAGAGGGGGGCTCAAATCGGCCGAGGGGCAGTTCGCCGGTCAACATTTCGTAAAAAACCACGCCGAGCGAATAAATATCCGCGCGATGATCGACCTCGCCGGGTTTTTCGACCTGTTCGGGCGCCATGTAGTGAGGAGTGCCCATAACCAGGGTGGTCTGCGCGGCGCCGGAAGAATCGCGCGCGCTTGTTCCCAATAATTTGGCCAGGCCGAAGTCGGCGATCTTAACCCGCCCCTTCTTGTCAATCAGAATATTGGAGGGCTTGATGTCGCGATGCACAATGCCTTCCTCGTGCGCGAATTGCAGGGCGTGACACACCTCGATGACGATGCGCTGGGCTTCGCTGGCGTGCAGTTGTCTTTCCTGGATCAAGCTGTGAAGGTTGACGCCATCGACAAACTCCATCAGAAAATAATAAAAGCGGCCCGACTGCCCGAAATCAAAAACGCTGACAATATTGGAATGGTTCAGTTTGGCCAGGGCCTGGGCTTCGCGCGAAAAGCGTTCGGCAAAGGCGGGGTCGGTGCTTAATTCCGGCGAGAGGATTTTTAGCGCAACGATTCGGTCCAGTTGCGGCTGGCGGGCTTTGTAGATCATTCCCATTCCACCCTGTCCCGATAGCTCCAAAATCTCGAGTTGCGGAAAGAACTGCGCAATTTCTGCAGGGGTGGGTGGCGCGGGACGAACGCCCGCACCGGCCGGTGGCGGAGTCCGGCCCGGCTCGCTCTGGC
>DASRLE010000460.1:0-5059 GCA_035648615.1 Saccharimonadales bacterium (SeqCode)
GGGCCTGGCCGCCGGCGTAGCCGCCGTAAAGATGGGAATAGCCAAAAAGACCCGCCGAGGAAAAGCCATTGAGTAATTCCAAAGCGGCGGCATTCGGGTTGGAATTATCACACAGCGACCAAAGTTGATTCTGGCAATAAAAACAGCGCCCGCAAGAAATGGTAAAGGGCACCACCACTCGATCGCCGACTTTGAGCCGCTTGACCGCGCGGCCCACTTCGACCACGTCACCCATGAATTCATGGCCGAGGATGTCGCCCTTGTGCATGCTGGGGATGCAGCCATCATAGAGGTGCAAGTCCGAACCGCAAATGGCCGTGGTGGTAATTTTAACGATGACATCGCCCGGGTTGAGAATTTTGGGATCGGGAACTTCCTCGACCTCGACGTGATGTTTGCCGTGCCAGCAAAGTGCTTTCATTTTTCCTCCGTGTGTTGGTTGGCCCCGGCGGACTGGCCCTCGATGGTGGGTATTTCGCCGGTTTCCATCAGCGCTTTGAAGCGAAGCAAATCCGCCTCGATCTGCTGCCCGGGTTTTTTGCCGAAAAGCTTGGGCGCGAGTTTGGCCAGTTCCGGCATGGAGGGACTATACTCGAAAGCAATGGTGACCTCGGTGCCTTGATTTCCCGGCGCGCGCTCGAAACGCACCGAACCGGCGTGGGCCACTTCCGAACCCTCGCGCGTTTGCCAGGCGATCAACGCGCCCGGACGTTCGTTAATAATGACCGCATCCCACTCGATGGTTTTTTGCCTGGAACGGCGCGCCACCCAATGTGACTCCAGCGCGGAGGTTTGGGTGACGGAAACGAGGTTGTGCATGATGCGGGGCAAATTTTCAAATTGACGCCAAAATTGAAAGAGCGCCCCGGCCGGCTGGTTGATCGTGCAGGCCCGGACAATTTTTATCCCCTCGCCGCTATGGACCGACGGCGGAAGGGTCTCGGTTTTTTCCATGACAACGTCACTCATAGACGTTTCACACTACGCCGCGCCCAAGATAGCGGTATCAGTCAATACCCTGAATCTGCTCTCCGCAATTGTCCGCAACCCATTCTGGGTTGATGGATTTGTTTGATTCCGCAATTGTTCGGTGACGGTAAAGCGCAGAACAGATGCGAGTTAAGATCCGGCCAATTTTAACCCCTGTGAAATAAAAACTTTGAAATCCATTTGATTGGCGGTCGCTACCCTCGCCGCGGCAATGATCGCCGTCGCCGCAATCAAGCAGTCAAATCGAGAGCCGCGCCGCCGCCCAGCCGTGTTAAACAAATCAGCAGCCAACACAGCCTCCTGCCGCCCGCAAGGATAATTCGCGATTGCAAAACCGCTTCGGCCCGACTGACCTCAAGTGGCGTGACAGGGCCGTTGAGAAATTCTGTCCAGGCAATAGCACTGGCGGCGAGCGGTTCTCCCGCCGCCAGCCAGCCAGCCACATCCTCAACCTGCGGCGAATCTTTGACCAGCAATCCGATCAGATAATTCGTGTCGAGATGGATCATGCCGAACGACGACTTTCAGCCGTACGGCGTTCGTCGCGCAACTCAGCCAGGTACCCTTCTGCCTGCTGTTGTGTAAGGCTGGCCTCTTCTTGCAATCGCCGCAACGCTTCGCGTGGACTCAGGTTTTCATTCACCGCGCCAGGCGCCGATTGCGTGGGCTTCAATTCCACGACTCCGTTTCCTTTCCGGATTTGAATCTGCTCGCCCGCCAGCGCCAAGTCCACCAACCGGCCAAGGCCGGGAGTGGCTTCTTCCACAGTCAACGATTTCATGCCTGAACCTATACCGCCGGCTGGTTTTCGCCAAGAATTCATTATCGTGAGAACTCACTCCGCGATCATTCAATTCTGTCGAATGCAGTATGTATAATGAGATATGATCCCGTGGCGCCTGTGCGCTTAAATGGTTTGCTCCTGCGCGAGAAAATTTTCGATCTTGTCGATCACCACGCTGTCGTTGAAGTTGGAGAGGACGTCCGCTTGCGCCGCCTCGGCCATTTGGCAGCGCAGAACGGGGGAGATGAGCAATTCCTGGATGCGCACGGCAAGCTGGGCGGCGTCGCCCGCCGGGTAGGTCAGAGAGTTTTCGCCGTGGCGCAGCAGTTCTTCGGTGCCGCCGGATTGCGCGCCAATCACCGGCAGCCCGGCGGCCATCGCTTCCAAGGCGGTGAAGGGAAATGGCTCGGCCCACTCGGAGGTGTGCAGCAGGGCGTCGTGGCGTTTGTAAACACCGGCCAGATCGCTGTTTTTATTGGAGACGTTGAGAAATTCGACCGGCAACTGGTTGGCCACCGCAAAAGACCGCAATTCGGCCATGTAACTGGAATCGCCGCGCCCATAGATGCTCAGCGTGATTTTGAGCTGGGCGTTGCGGGCGATTTTCAGCGCCTTGAGCGCGGTCAGGACGCCGCTCTCTTCGGCCAGCTTCGCGACGATTAGAAATTTCGTCAGCGGGACGCTGGCCGGTTTGAGATCGCCAATGCAGGCCGCGGTCACGCAAGGATAAATAACCTCGGCATGCCGGACGCAAAATCCAACTTGTTCGGTCAGGCGCTTGAGGGTCTGGCTGCAAAAGTAAATGCGATCAAAACGAAAGCCCGCGATGGAATTGGGTTCCAAGGCTCCGCGCGCCTTGCCTTCTCCGAAGACGGCGGGAAGGCGGTCGTATCCGCGCATCAGGCGGGTCGGCGCGGTCGAGTCCAGGCGCATTCGTTCTCCGCTCATTTCAAGAGCTTTGCGGCTCGACTGGGTCAGCAGCGGCAGACTGGGGGAATTCCAAAAGCGCAACCATGGGTCTTCCCTCACATTGGCCGAAAGCCAGTGGTCGTAAACATCGTAAACCACCCGGACCTTCGAGTTGTAAAGGGTGAAGATGAGCGATTTGGAAAGCCCGTACAAACTAAAAACGTGGACGACATCGGGTTGGAATTCCGCCATGGTTTCGCGGAGAATGTCGTTGTTATGAATTTCCAGCGCCTTGAGTTCCATCACTCCAGTGAGGTGCGGATGGCCATACACGCCGTTCAACAAAAGCCGGCGCTCAACCTCTTCGTCGCGCTGTTCCGTGCGCAGGCCGTGACTGGAAGTCAAGACTAGGATTGTGTGGCCCCGCAGGCGCAGAGATTCCGTCACAATCTGGCAATGGTTGTCGAAAGTGCCGGCGTGATGGGGCGGATATAAATTAGTCAGGACCAGTATTTTCATTGCGCTGGCCGGGAAAATACTGGGCGAACGGCATTTTGGCGAGATTGGTTTTGGTTTGCGTTCCTATTCTTTTCCTAATCGTAATCTTAATCGTAATCTTAATCTTCTTTGTGGGATTAAGATTACGATTAAGATTACGATTAATAACGGAATGGAGGCAAGGTGGACATCGCTCGCGCGTCACGCTAGATTGCGGCCCATGAGTCAGGATGAAACCAGACCAATGGCGAGCGCGCAAACGCCGGTGGAGTTGAAGAATCTCAAGCAGCGCAAGCCTTACAAGGTCGCCGCCGGAATGAAGGCCATTGCAGAGGTGGCGGAATACGGCATTCGACAGGCCGGGTTGAGCAACACCGTGCGCACCGCTCACAAAATCAATCAAACCGACGGCTTTGATTGCCAGAGCTGCGCGTGGCCTAATCCTGACAAGGAGCGCAGCATCGCGGAATTCTGCGAAAACGGGTTCAAGGCGGTCACTTACGAGACGGCCAGCAAACGCCTCTACCCGGATTTTTTCCGCAAATATTCGGTCTCGCAATTGGCGGAACGGCCGGATCATTGGCTGGGTCATCAAGGCCGGTTGACCGAACCGATGGTGCTGCGCCCTGGCTCGAATCATTATGAGCCGATTGAATGGGACGGGGCTTTCCGGCTCATGGCGGATGAATTGAAGGCCCTGCCTTCGCCGCACGAAGCGGTGTTTTATACCTCCGGCCGGACGGCCAACGAGACGGCGTTTCTATACCAGCTTTTTGTGCGCGTTTACGGAACGAACAACCTGCCGGATTGCTCAAACATGTGCCACGAGTCCACCAGCGTCGCACTGCCGCCCATGATCGGCATTGGCAAAGCGTGTGTGAAGCTGAGTGATTTCCACCATGCGGACGCCATTTTCATCATCGGCCAAAATCCCGGCACGAACCATCCGCGAATGCTGACCCCGTTGCAGGAGGCGAAATTGCGCGGCTGCAAGCTGGTCTTCGTCAATCCGCTGCCGGAAGCGGGCGGGATTCGATTCAAGAATCCCCAGGACTTGTTGCATCCGCTGCATATTCCGCGCTTTCTTTTTGGCAAGGGCACTGAAATGTCTGACTTGTGGCTGCCGGTGCGGATCAATGGCGACATGGCCTTTTTGCAAGGCATGATGAAGGAATTGCTGGCCGAAGAAGACCGGCAACCCGGCAAAGTTTTCGATCACGATTTTATCAACCATCACACCACGGGCTACGAAGAAGTGATCGCGCAATTGCGCGCGGCCTCGTGGGACGAAATTATTGCCGACAGCGGGCTTTCGCGCGCCCAAATTCGCGCGGCGGCGGAAATCGCCCTCGGCGCGCACCGAATTATTGTTTGCTGGTGCATGGGTGTGACCCAGCACAAAAACGCCGTCAGCACCGTGCAGGAGATTATCAACTTCCTGCTCTTGCGCGGCAACATTGGCCGGCCCGGCGCGGGGCCATGCCCGGTGCGCGGCCACTCCAATGTGCAGGGTGACCGCACCATGGGCATTTGGGACAAACCCAAGAAGGAGTTTCTTGACAAGCTGGCCGAGGAGTTTTGCTTCTCGCCCCCGCGCGAACATGGCTTCGACACCTTGGAAGCGATCACCGCCATGCACGAAGGCCGCGCTAAGGTTTTTATTGGCATGGGCGGAAATTTTGTCGCGGCCCCTTCCGACACGGAGTTCACCGCCGCCGCCATGCGCCGCTGCCGCCTGACCGCGCACGTCTCCATCAAGCTCAACCGCTCGCATCTGGTCACCGGCCAGACCGCCTTGATCCTCCCGTGTCTTGGCCGCACCGAGATAGACCGCCAAGCCAGCGGCGAACAATTCATGACCGTGGAAGACACCATGGG
>DASRLE010000461.1:0-15010 GCA_035648615.1 Saccharimonadales bacterium (SeqCode)
TACCGGGTCAAACTACCCGGTGTTCAAAAAAGCGGACAGGTTTGAGTCCGCACCCCGTCGTGCGGGAAAATCCAGAAAATACCCAGGACTGTCGAGGTAAAATCAGACCGTTCTTGTTGACTCTATGTCAGGAGTTCTGGAATCCGTCAAGGTAGAACCGGGCCATTTCATGCGCGGTCTCCACCTTGACGGATTCTCTCCGTCGCTGGGGCGGGTAAAAACGCCCATGAGGGCCAGAAACGAAAATATGAACAATAGAGAGATTAGACTAAAATTCGCACGTCGATGGCGCGGTTAATTCGTCAACGACGCAAGGCGCTACGCGACGACGTTTGGCGCACCGACGGCAAACGCTCCCAATTACAAGGCCAAGGCTTGAAATTGTCCGCAATTTGGATGCGACACGCGACACGGTAATTCAGATTTGGCGCATTCGGTGTGCGCCATTCTCCGTTCTACTCCACCTCATTCGTGCCAAGGCCCTCTTCGTTTTTAGGGTGCGCTGATTCGATAAAAGCGGTCAGCGTAATTTGTCCACTGCGAATCGCTGAAATAAAATAAGCTGTTGGTAAGCAGGACATTCGTAAGCGTAAGCCAAGCAGGGTCGGCCAAATTGGTGCAGGCTTGCACGACAATGGGGATATTCGCCGTGCCAGTGATAGTGAAGCCGAATTGATTCGCCCGACGGCCAAAGCTGGCATAGCTGGGCTGCGCCTGCGGGTTCCAGAGCACGGGCGACGCCCCGGTGAGGGTGCTGAAGCCAGCCCAACCCGTTGTCCCTTGCAAGTAGTAGAATGTCAGGTTGGTGTTATCAAAAACAAATGGGTCATCATTATTGCTAAAGCTAGGCGCGTTATTTCCGAAAAAGACGAAGGCCAGTTTGGGACATTCATCAAACGCTCCTTCACCGATTGTTGTGGCGCTCCCGAGAATCCTGACGATGGTCAAGTTGGTGCAGAATTGAAACGCTGCGGCCCCAAGGTTGGTAACGCCGCTCGGAATACTAACGCTGGCCAGGTTGGTGCATTCATAGAACGCCTGCTGGCCGATGCTGGTGACGCCGTTGCCAATGGTGACGCTGGTCAGGCCGGTGCAGTACCAGAACGCACTAAACCCGATGTTGGTAACGCTGTTGGGGATAGTGAAGTTGGTCAGTCCGGTGCATGCTTCGAACGTCTCTTCCTGGATGCTGGTGACGCTGCTGGGAATCGTGACGCTGCTCAGGTTGGAACAGTTTCCGAACGCAACATACCCGATGTTGGTGACACTGTCGGGAATCGTGACGTTGGTCAGGTGGGAGCAGCCGTCGAATGAAATAGCTCCGATGCTGGTGACGCTGTTGGGGATCGTGACGCCACTCAGCCTTGTGCAGCCAGCAAATGCAGCCGCCCCGATGTTGGTAACACTATTGGGGATCGAGAAGTTGGTCAGGCTAGTGCAATATTCGAACACACCATCCGTGCCCTGCGAGGCGTCCCCGATACTCGTGACACCATTGGAAATCGTAAGGCTTGTCATGTTGGTGCAGTATAGGAACGCAGCGCTCCCAAAGTTGGTGATGCTGCCTGGGATAGTGACGCTGGTTAAGCTGGCGTTGGAGGCAAACGCATTGACTGCGATACTGGTGACAGGCAGGAAATTGATCGAACTGGGAATGTTTAATGCACCGGCGGCACCAGTGTATCCCGTAATGGTAAGCACTCCGTTATTGTTCGTATAATTGAGTTGGGCAAACACCACACCAGGCAGAGCCAATATGAGTAAAAGTAGCAGCACCAGCGGCTTTTTCTCAGAGTTATGCCTTTTCGTTTTCATGATTTCGTACTTTGGTAATCCCCAATCAGAATGTCATCACAGAGCATACCTTTGCCTTTAAAATTGCCTGCACCATATTTTCCGGTCCATACCAAATCAAACAAATCAAGCAGCTTGCCTTTACGTGTGACAACCAAAGTTGCGAAATACGGCTTTCCATTTTCTTGCCAAGTTGAATTAAACGTCACAGGGAGATCAGACTTCCCGTGGAAATCGATTTCACCATTCACTAAATCGCTACTTTCAGTGACTACCCCTCCGTCATTCGAGAATTCACCAATCAGGTTCCCGTTGGTCGTTCTTTTAAAATAAAACCGGCCTGTTACTTCGTTTGGCATAATATCCTTTCTTTTTCTCGACTTTCGCTGTCACCAGAATAACAGTCAAGTTTAATTGCTTGGCTCTTGATCAACATCGCCAGACGTTCAAGCCAGAACTCAACATTGCAGAACAGTTTGGCCGTGAAATCTTGCGACCACAGTTGGCTTTTGCGCAGAAATTTCCGCTTTTCCGGCGGCGTATTCGCCCAGCGATACCGGCGCATGGTTCGCCGTATTTGCACCGCCTCTTTCGCGGACACTTCCCGAACTTCCCTTTTTCCAAACGGCAAGTTTTTGCGAACGATGACACCCCAATAACGACCCGGCTTATGTTCCATTTCCGGTGCGTCTTCTTTTTTGGCGATGTATCGTTTGGCGGTGTACGCGTAGCTTCGCTTTCCTCTTTGACTTCTTTTCCTTATTTACGACGCTGCTTGCGATGGCGGAGATTCCGGTTAATATGGCCGGAAAGGCAATCCTTATGAGCGTGACTCTTGAACTGGACGAGCAAGTCCTTGCAAACCTGCCCTTTGGGCCGGGGGAACGCGAGCGGCACATGCAGATTGAACTGGCCTGCCGGTTTTATGGCCACGGCTGGCTGACACTCGGACAGGGTGCTCGCATGGCCAATTTGGATCACTATGCCTTTGGCGTGGCCCTGGCGGAGCGCGGAATTCCCCGTCAATACGGAGTCGCCGAGGCGGAGGAAGACCTCGTTCATGCTCGCCGTTAGTAATACCTCGCCGTTAGTAATACCTCGCCGATTTCAAACCTCGCCATTATCGGAAGACTTGAGCTTCTCCCACGGCGATATGCCGTGGTTCACATTCCTCTGGCAGTGGCAGATGAACTGGGTTCTCCCCATGATTGGTCTATTTGCTTTGAATGCCTTCCAGCGATGGGGAATTTCGCACTTCTAAACCACGGACGGCGGTGAACGTGGCGGCGGGGGTTTGGCCGGATAGGCGGGCTTTGAAATCGTCGATCTCCAGGCCGTCCACGTCGTCGCAGATGAGGGGAGGGCGCAGGTCGTCCTTGTCAAAGCTGAAGCGGATGTTTTGCAGTTCGAGATCGCGGACGTGCCGGGCAAAGAAGCCGTAGGAGGGCATGACGCCGATTTTGGAAGGCTCGGGATAACCGGTGGCTAGTTCGGGCGGATGGATGGCTGCATCTTGCGCGGTGCCTCCGCCGGCGAAGGTAATATGAATGTTTTGCAGGCGGACGCCTTCAATGTCGTCTCCGGGCATGCCGGTGATTTGGATGCCGCTCTTGCGGTCCACTCCGGTGGCGATGACGTTGGCGATGGAAATGTTGCGCAGGATGCCGTTGGTGGCGTCGGGGGTGCGGTTGCGGCGGCCCAAGGTGATGTAGATCGGATAATCCCAAACGTCCATCATGGTGATGTTGTTGATGCTGATGTTTTCCATGATGCCGCCGTCCACTTCCTCCAAAGCCAGCCCTTTGCAACTGCGAAAGGTGCAGTTGGCCACGGTGACGTTGCGAAAACCGCCGGAGGATTCGGTGCCGAATTTGATCCGGCCCGTTCCGCTGCGATGGGGCCGCATGGTGCCGTCGAGCAGTGTCCCTTCTTTAAAGCCGGAAACCTGGCAGTTGACGATGGTCAAATTCTCGGTGATGACGCGACGGCCCAAGGCGTAGGTGCTTTTGGGGCAAAGACCGTCGTCGCTGGGTGAATTGATGCGGCAATTGGACACCATCGTGTTGCGGCAGCAATCGATGTCAATACCGTCGCGGTTGGTATCAATGGTGACGTTGTCGATGGTCAGGTTGTCGCACCCGGTGGTGAGGATGGCGAAGTGGCCGCCGTGAAAAATGGTGACATCGCGAATGAGAATCGAGCGGCAGTTTTTGAGCACAATGGATTTGTTGCCGTAATCCAATGGCTTGTCGCCCTTGATCATGGCGCCGCCGTTGATCATGCCCTGGCCGGTGATGGAGACGTTGGTAAGATTTTCGCCCCAGATCAAACTATTGTGGAAGTAAGTATGCCCTTCGTCTTGGTAGGCGTGGCCGGCGAAGGGTTCGGCAACGTCATAGGCTTTCATTTCCTGGGGTGCGCCGAGGAGGACCGCGCCCGCAGCCAAGTGCAGGTCAATGTGGCTTTTGAGATGAATGCTGCCGCAGAGATAGGTCCCGGCGGGGACTTCCACCGTGCCGCCCCCGGCTTGGGCGCAGGCGTCGATTGCCTGGTTGACAGCGGGGCTGTCCAAGTGCTGCCCATCTCCGAGAGCGCCATAAGCGCGGATGTTATACACGGTTGAATTAGTGTCGGGGACCGCGCCTTGGAGCAGGGCGGGCGAAGCGAGCAACAGGCACAACAGGCAGAACAGGACTCGGATTGACATGACGCCATCCTGTAACAAATTCCTGGACCATGCAAGCCGCCGCCGGAAAAAGAGAGACAGTGACGGGTAAAAAATTGTAATATTCAGGACACGCATGAAATTCATTTCGTTCTCGCTCGCGCTGCTCTTTGTCGCATGGACTTCGTCGGCGGCTGATTTGGCCGAGCGGGACGCCGCCGCCACTGCTGTCCCGGGCGCGCACTTGGATTATCCTCCCGGCAAAACGCCCCGGTTCTGGTCGGTCGCCCTGGCCGACACCATCATGGCGCGCTGGCCCGACTACACGAAGGCTTACTTCAATGGCTGGACTTACGTGAATGGCTATGCCTTGCGCGGATTCGAGATGCTTTATCATTCGACCGGCGACAAGAAATATTTTGACTACGCCAGGCGCTACATCGACCAGTTTGTGGACGAGGATGGAAACTTCCGCGCGGTCATCAACGCCAAGGGCCGGACGAACCGCCCGAGCTTCAATAATCTTGACAGCATGATGACCGGCAACACCCTGATCATGCTCTACGAAAACACCAGGGACGAGCGTTACAAAAAGGCCGCCGCCCGCATCCGCCGCGCCTTCGATGATTACCCGCGCAATAACGACGGCGGCTTCTGGCACGCCCGGAGCATGAACGGCCAGATGTGGATTGACGGTATTTTCATGGGGCAAATGTTCTTGACTCGGTATGGCAAATCCATCGGCGACGCGCCGTATTGCTGGGATGAGGCGGCGCGGCAAATCACCGTCTTCGCCCAGCACGCCCAGCGCGACGATTCAGGTCTTTATCTGCACGGCCTTTTTGAGGTGGGTCACGATGGAAAGGTTCCAAAGTGGGCCGATCCCAAAACCGGCCTTTCCCCGGAAGTCTGGAGCGAGGGCCTCGGTTGGTACGCGCTGGTCGTGGTCGAGACACTGGCGGATTTGCCGGCCCATCATCCGCGCCGCGCCGAGGTGGAGGATATTTTTCGCCGGCTGGCCGCCGGATTGAAGCGCGCGCAAGACCCGGCCACAGGACGCTGGTTCCAAGTCGTGGACAAAGGCGCGCGGCCCGATAATTGGACGGATAATTCAGGCAGCGCGATGTTCACCTACGCCATCGAGAAGGGGATCGAACTCGGTTTGCTTGACAAAAAAGAGTACGCGACGGTGGTGAACAAGGGGTATCACGGCATCACCGCCAACGCCAAAATCAACGGGCGCGGCCTGGTCGATATCGACAGCGCCTGCGATGGCGTCGGCGTGCAAGTGGACTACGATCACTATATCCACTACAGAAAATCTCTCAACGCCAAGGAAGCGGTCGCAGGTTTCCTCTGGGCGACGGCCATCGTGGAAGCGCCCGCCCTGGAGAAGTTAAAGCAATGAAGAACGCTTTGCTGGCAGCCCTCGCGGTGACGGCGTTCGCTTCGAGCCTCCTGGGGCAGGGGACCAATGCCGCCATCCAGAGCGGGCGGGGCCATTCATTTGTTTGCGCCGATTACACGCAGGGCAAGGTCTTTGTGGTTTCGCCCGAAGGCAAAGTCCAATGGGATTACGACCACGCCACCAACTGCAATGACCTCTGGGCCTTGCCGAATGGGAATTTGCTCTTCACCGTCGGGCGCGGCGTTCGGGAAGTCACCCGTGGCAACAAAATTGTATTTGACTACGAATCCCAGAGCGAAATCTTCGCCTGCCAGCGCCTGGCCAATGGGAACACTTTTATCGGCGAATGCAATTCCGGGCGGCTTTTCGAAGTCGATCCCTCCGGCAAAATCGTCAAGGAACTTCGCTTACTGCCGCCGGGCACCAACGGCGGCCACTCTTACATGCGCAACGCGCGCCGCCTCGACAATGGCCATTACCTCGTCGCCCATTACGGTGCGCAAGTCGTGCGGGAGTATGATCCGCAAGGCAAAATCGTCCGCGAAATTCCCGCGCGCGGCGGCCCGCACAGCGTCGTGCGCCTGCCCAACGGCAACACCCTCATTTCCTGCGCCGATCGCAAAGGCGGTTCACGCGTCTTCGAGGTCGATCCCGCCGGAAAAACCGTCTGGCAAGTGCAAAACGGCGACCTCCCGGGCATCAGCCTCAAGTTCATGGCTGGATTGCAACGCCTGCCCAACGGCAACACCGTCATGGCCAATTGGCTCGGGCACAACCAATTCGGCCAGGCCCCTCACCTCATTGAACTCACCCCCGACAAACGCGTCGTCTGGACCTTCTTCGATCATCAAACCATGAAAACCATTTCCACCGCAGAGGTATTGGACGCAGACGGCAGCGCGGACGTCACAGCCTGGCATTGAACAATTCCGCCTGCCAATCGCCCCTTATTTTCCTGACGGACGCTACCGGCGTACCGGTTCTATTTTGATTTGGGCCGTGCGGCTTTTTTGTTTGACGCCGCGACTTGCTTCAACTTTTTAATGTCCAGTTTGACCATTTGGCGCATGGCCTGCATGACGCGACGGACTGTGGCGGCGTCCTTGCTGCTCAGAAGTTCCATGAGAGCGGCGGGGACGATCTGCCAGGCCAGCCCGTATTTGTCTTTCAGCCAGCCGCACTGGATTTCTGTTCCGCCGGCGGAAAGTTTCCGCCAAAACCAGTCCACTTCCGCCTGAGTCCCGCAGCTCACGACGAACGAGACGGCTTCCGTAAATTTGAATTGCGGGCCGCCATTGAGCGCGACGAATTTCTGTCCCTCCAACTGGAATTCGACCGTCATGACCGATCCCTTGGGCCGTCCGGAGACCTTTTCGCCTTCTTCGCCATAGCGCGAGATTTTGCCGACCTTGGAATTCTTGAAGATGGAAGTGTAGAACTTTGCCGCTTCTTCAGCGTTGTTGTTGAACCAGAGGAAAGGGGTGATTTTTTGCATATAATCTCTGATGTGTTTTGGGTGACCGCCAAGCCATCCGTATATCACTTCTGCCCGGGAAACAGGCCCAGGGCAAGTGAAAAAGCGAACGTTAAGAAAGCACACGACATGAAGCAATATACCGCGAAACAGATCCAGAATATGGTTGGATTCTTACTGCGTTCAACATCGAACTGAATTGTCGGAGCAGTGCGCGGCGAGTAGCTAAATCGAATACGGCCCACCTTAACAGCCTTTCGGAGATGTAGGACCATCCCCACGGCCCCCAGCATCAAAAACGCGGAAAAAGCAAATGTGGGAAAGCTGAACGAGCCACCCGCACTCCTAAACAAAACAGTCGCTAACGGCAGACTGCACGTTATACTATGGACCCAACTTATCTGACGCGTCGGTGGCGGTGCTCCAAATAGGGTGACTGGGTCAAACCGTAGATTTGCACTATTGATCATGGTTGTCTTTCGTCTAATGACGCGATGGTTGAATCCGATTCTGGGCAGGCTCTCGGCCAACGGAGGACACGATAGATGGCTAAAGGTCGGTCCACAGGTACCAATTGGTTTCAAGGTGCCGATAAGTGATGATCGCATGTCCATAAGAGCCCGGCCCATGATAACCGTCTAGTGTCACCCCTTGGTTAGTGGGCTTTTCGTCCAGCCAGCAAATACCAAGATGTTTGGTGTGCCCAGCGAAACCCCAACCCCAAATCATAATACTTGGATTGGCGTGTTTACCTTCATCACGGGTAGCTACTTGCCCATCGACTTGCTTCAGCAAACGCAGATATTCGTTGTAACGTTGCGCCGGGAGAGAGTCCGTGGAACGTTTCATTCGTACACCCCAATCCGCCACGGCGACCAACTGGCTATCCTCTTGAAGCATTGATCGCAGTTTATCGAACTCAATGCGATGCGATTTAAAGAGTTGGACGAATTTCGACTCTTTGGGCAATGTGCGACCACTGATTCCCACAAACAAAGCACTTCCCACCGCGATAAGAATACTGACAAAAGCTATAGCATAAATGATTCCTGTTCTTTTTAAGGTCACCGAGATTTTAGTGAATAACGGGTTGAGGCGTCAGGCTATTCTTGAATCCCGTTCTGGGCGAGCCCTCGGCCAACAGCTGCGCGCCTTGTCAATCGCCCTTATTTTTCGCGGGTGAATTTATGGAGGTGGCCGAATTTGCTCCACTCGGTCACGATGAGGTCGCCGTCCTTGGTGATCGCCCCGCCGTGGGGCGCGTTGCAAATGCCGTTCTCCCATTTGTCGGGCGGCAAGCCGTAGTTGGCCCATTGTTTCTGGTTGGGGTTGTCGCCCACTTGCGCGACGATGTTGCCCGCCTTGTCCAATACCGTGACGCGGCCTTGCAATTCGGGAATGATCGCATAATCCCCACGGAAGTAAACGGCGGCGGGCATGCGAAGATCTTTTTGGATCACTTTGACGAAGTTGCCGTCCAAGTCCCAGTATTCCACGCGATTGTTGTTGCGATTGCAAACCAGCAACAGCGGTTTGTCTCCGCGGGTGTCCAGCATGATGCCGTGGCAGGTGTTGAATTTCCCTTCCTCCTTGCCGGGTCCGCCAAAGGCTTTGACGAACTTTCGGTCTGCGTCAAATTTGAGCACGTAATTGGAGCCGTAACCGTCCGCGACATAAATCGAGTTATCGGGGCCGACGGTGACGGCGCACGGCTTGAAGCCTTTCTCACCATCATAAATGCCGGCTTCCTTGGGATAATGAATGGCCCATTCGATCGTGCCGTCGAGGGTGAACTTGAGGACTTCGTGATCGGCGGGGCGCGCGCCGTAAATATATTCCACGTCTTTCTCCTTGCGCAGTTCCAGGCCGTGGACGCGCGTGGGGCCGAAGGCGCGAACGAATTTGCCCTCGGGCGAAAAGACCAGGATGCCCCGCGCGGTGTCCGTGGTGATGTAAATGTTGCCCGCCTCGTCGATGGTGGCGCCGCCGTGGCATGGGCCAATCGGTTTGCCGCCGGGGTTTTGCTCGAAGAAATTGGGGGTCTCGGAATACTTGAATTCCGCGGCAAACGCCGTGGTTGAAACCAGGGCGAGGGCGGCCAGCAATGTTTGGGAGAGTCGTTTCATGGTGTGATTAATCATTTATGTTTTAGGGCGCAATCAAGGCTACGGGCATAGCCCCACAAAATGCAACTCTAAACCCGTCCTATTCCGGATGACCGGCGGTAATTTTACTGGCGGATTTTTCTTGGCAGACTGCATTACTACTTTTGCCGCGGGGCGTAACGCACTAAAATACTCTGGTGACGGCCGGGAATCTGGAGTTCCAGGCTGGCCAACTCTTCCCCAGAGAGCGTCTTGGCGACCGAACGGTGTTCTTCGTCGATGAAATGCACCAGATAGGTTTGGCCGGGATTTATGCCTCGCAGATTCACTTGTAAGGCAGAGTACGGACAATCCTGGTGGCGAAAGGCCAGCACAATACCTTGATCCAGATCGGCCCGATGGAGCTGCCAGGCCATCCAGCGGTCCGAGGCCATCGTCCATGGCGTCAACGGATAATAATCGCCGCTCCAATAACTGCGGTTTTCCTTCATTTCCGCAATGCAAGGCTTCGCTTTGTCAAGAGGAAATGTCTTGTTGAGGATGTCCCATTCCGCGCAGAAGCCGGCTGCCGCCGAACTCCGGCATTCGTAAGCGCCAACTTCCCACCCGATCGTGGCGTGGACGGGCAGGTAGAGACTGAGACCGTAAGTCTGCGACTGGTCCCAGTCGGATCGTCCGGGCGCGACCGCGGCATCGCTGCGGGTTTGGACGACCGAGCGCATAATCATTTCAAGATCGATCCGCCGTCCGCCCGAGGCACAGTCATCGAGGTACATGTGCGGAAATTTAGCGCGCAGTTCGTCCCACATCGCATACAAACCCTCGACATAGCGAATCTCCGTGATGCCCTGACGATCAGGCGGATCGTTTTGCCGCCAGAAGGGCAGGGGATCCATGTTGAAATCATTGCGATAGGTATGAATGTGGAAGTCCGTGATTTGCCGAATGAGCAGATCGGTCATCCAGCGTCGCGCCACCGGATCGGCCAGATTGAACAGTCCGTAGGAACCGGCTGGCCGATGGGCGGGCAGCACGAAGTCCGCATGATCGCGGGCAATTTCCGTATTGTCGCAGACCCGCTCCGGCTCGTACCAGACCAGAAACTTCAGCCCGAGCTTTTCGCACGCCTCGCCGATGGGCTTGAGGCCGTTGGGGAATTCCTTCGGCTTGGGAATCCAGTTGCCGACGCCATTGGGGAAGTTTCCCTCGAACCAACCCGCGTCCATCCACAGGGTGTCGCAGCCCAGATCGCGATTGATTTTTGCGGCGGCGAGCTGGCCGGCTTCCGTGTCCCAATAGGCCGGACCCTCATTGAAACTTTGCGCCGCAAAAGCGAATTGCACTGGCCGGCCATCGACCTTCGGCAGATAATGCGCGAGCAACAAGCGGCGGAACTGATTGTGGGCGGATATTCGGTCACCCGCCCATGGCAGCAACAGAATGCGCGGACTGCGAATCGACTCACCCGGATGCAGGAGGAGGTGGGTGAGTTCCATGCCCGCGCGGAGGCGGGTCGCGCCGGCTTCATTCCGTTGCAGGGAGGCGGCCCATTGTCCAGTCCACCCGATGGCGGTGAAAAAACCGCGCGCTCCTTCCTGCAAGTTAAACATGGGGAAGGTTCCGTTGGAAGGACGTCCTCCAACAGGTGCCAATGCCACGCGTTGCCCCGCTGCTACTTCGCGTTCAGTCGGCACAAAACTGCGCTCGCTGGCGTCATCGCCGTTGATCTGATCCAGGACCAATGCGTGCGCCGGGCTTGTCTTCAACGTGACATCCAATGCCTGAACCTTTTCCAGAATTGGCGTGTCCTGCGCGCCGGAATTCTCGAAGCGCAGAAACCATTCCACCGCTGGAAAGTCTTTGAACACCGTGGCAAGCGCAATGACCTTGAGTCCGGTCACAGAATCCTTCCACTGGATTTGGTAAGCCACACGATCCGCCAAGTCCTCGCGGCGAACCTCGCGTTTCCACGAAGGCAGCAACGTTGCGGACGATTTGCCATCATAAACAAAGGAGAAGGGCGGCTCGGCTCCGGGCCAGAAGTCTCCAGCCGACTGAACGGCCAGTTCATCCAACCACATCACCGAACCGTCCTTCATGACCAACTGTGCCGCACCCCAGTCGGCGTGATCCGAGGAAGGGCCATCGGGAGTGGCATCCACCTTCAAGACAATTTGGGCGGCCTCTTGCGAAATATTCACATTGACAGGCGCTGCTTCATCGCCGCCCCGAAGCGTGGGGGAATGGAAAACATTGGCGCCGCCGATCTCGACCAAAAATTCGACGGAACCCAACGTGCCGCGATTGCTGTCCACGCCGACGGAAGCCTTGAGCGTCTTGGCCGTGCCCGCGGGAAAGCTCACCACAATTTCACTGTTGGCATGCGTGCCCAATCCATGCTCGAAATGACGCTGCCCAATCTTCAAAGGCGTGCCGACGACGGACTGGTTGATCCCTAAGTGTCCGAAATCCTGGCGGCGAAGAACCAGTCCTATCTCACTCTTTGCGGCAGGCGGGGCGGCACCGGAAAACGCCGAAGCCGCCCATTTAGAAACATCAGGTCCGGCCGCTCTTGCAGTCAATAAGAAATGGCCGGTCATGGCGATCAGGCATGCAACGAGGATCATTCCTCGTGCGTGTTTTAATGGGAGGCGAGTGAACATTCAGTGCGTAGAAGATGACGAACGGCGGAAGAGGAGTCAATTTGTTAGAATCTGTTTGAAAATCGCCGGCGTTTTTACCTCGACAGGATGAAGAACAGGATTGTTTTACCCCCATGTTTTTGCCTTTCATTCCCATAATTGAATTTTATTTTAAGCGATAATTGAAATGAACCTGGCCTCTTGTCTTCAAGCGTGGCGTTTGTTACGTTGGGGCATTGGAATTATCAGGAAACTTAACATACAAAGATTATGGCATACGAACTACCACCTCTCCCTTACCCAAAAGATGCGCTCGAACCTCACATCGACGCGCAAACGATGGAAATTCATCACGACAAACATCACGCGGCTTACGTGACCAATCTCAACAAAGCGGTGGCCGGCAAAGCCGATTTGGAAAAGAAATCCATCGAGCAACTCATCGCCGATCTCGAGGCCGTCCCGGCGGACATCCGCACTGCGGTGCGCAATAACGGCGGCGGCCACGCCAATCATTCTCTGTTTTGGAAACTGCTCGGACCCAAAGCCGGCGGCGCGCCCACCGGAGCGTTGGCCGACGCGATCAATTCCACCTTCGGCAGTGTCGAGGCGTTGAAGGAAAAAATCGAGGCAGCCGGCGCGGGGCGTTTCGGCAGCGGCTGGGCGTGGCTCGTCTCGAACCACGGCAAGCTCGAAGTCTGCTCGACGGCCAACCAGGACAATCCGCTCATGGGCAAGGCGATTGCCGGTTGCGAAGGCAAGCCGGTCTTCGGAGTCGATGTCTGGGAGCACGCTTACTATTTGAAATACCAAAACCGCCGTCCCGAGTATTTGAAGGCATTTTGGAATGTGCTCAACTGGGCCGAAGCGGGCAAAAACTACGAGGCGGCCAAATAGCCCGGCCGGCGCGAAGATAATTGCGGTGATTTCGCCTCATGCTTCTGCGCGCGCGGCAATTTCAATTCGTCTTTCCCCGTTCCGCGTTGCTGATGGGCGTGGTCAACGTAACCCCGGACTCGTTTTCGGATGGCGGCCAATTTGCCTCCACCGAGGTCGCCATAGCCCATGCGCTGCAATTGGCCGGGGAGGGCGCGGATATTATTGACATCGGCGGCGAATCGTCGCGCCCCCGCGCCACTCCGGTGGACGAAGCGGAGGAACTCCGGCGCGTCATCCCGGTCATCGAAGGATTGGCCGGCAAGCTGTCCATTCCCATTTCGATTGACACCGTCAAAACCGGCGTCGCGGCCAAGGCATTGCAAGCCGGCGCGAGCATCATCAATGACATCGCGGCCAATCGCACCGACCCGGAAATGTGGCGATTGGCGGCGGAAACCGGCGCTGGCTACGTGGCCGTCCACATGCAAGGTTCGCCCCAAACCATGCAGGAAAATCCCGCGTATGCCGACGTGCTGGCGGAAGTCGGTGAATTTTTTGGGGAACGTTTGAATCGTTTGCTCTCCTGCGGTGTCAATGGAGAGCAATTGGCGTTGGATGTGGGCCTTGGATTCGGCAAGCGCATCGAACATAATTTGCAATTGCTGGCCCAATTGCGCCACTTTACCAAGTGGGATCGTCCACTGGTGGTGGGAGCCTCCCGCAAGTCTTTTATGAGCCGGATCGCTGGGGATGATGACCGCTTGGCGCCTTCGCTGGCTTGCGCCTGCTGGGCGGTGGAAAACGGCGCACAGATTATTCGCTGTCACGATGTCGCGGCGACGCGCCACGCGCTGCGCATGACCGAAGCGCTGCTGGAACAGAAAACCAAATGCCGAACATAATACATCTGGTGCATGATGGCTGGAGGCCGGTCCTCGAGATTGCCATTCTCTCGGTCGGCATTTACTTCAGTTTTAATTTCGTGCGCGGCACCCGTGGCGCGCCCGTCGTCTATGGTTTCATCCTTTTGTTGTTGAGCCTTACCGTGCTCGCCTTCCTGCTCAAGCTGGAGGTGTTGAGCTGGCTGCTGCGGTCGTTTGTCGCTTTTTCGGCGGTGGCCGTGCTGGTTATTTTTCAGCCGGAACTGCGCCGGATCCTGGCTGAACTGGGCACGCATCCCGTCTTCACCACCGGGCATGAACAGCGCGAAAATATCGAAGTGGTCATCCAGACCGTTGAGCGGCTGGCCGAAGTCCGCATCGGCGCGCTCATTGCCATTGAGCAGTCCATTCAACTTCAGGAAGCGACCGAGTCGGGCCTCCCGGTCGATTGCGAAGCGACGCCCGAAATGTTGGAAACCATTTTCTTTCCCAACAACGCCATTCACGACGGCGGGGTGATCATCAAGGGCGGTCGCATCGCCTTCGCCGCCTGCATTTTTCCCCTCACGCAACGCCAGGACTTGAACGCCTCCCTCGGCACGCGTCATCGCGCCGCCATCGGTTTGACTGAAGAAACCGACGCGGTGGTCGTGGTGGTTTCGGAAGAGACCGGCTCCATTTCCCACGCCTACAAAGGGCATTTGGTGCGGGGAGTCAGCGCGGAACAATTGCGCGCCTTTCTGACCTCGGTCCTCGTCAAGGCAGGCAAGCCCGGCAAACTGCTCCGGCTGTTTCATCACGCGTCGGAGGCGCCAAAATAACCATGTCTGTGCGCCGCCTCATTTTGCACAACTTCTGGTTGAAGTTTTTCTCGATTGCCCTCGCCACGATGATTTGGATGGCCATTCATTACGGAATTCACAACGACTTTCCGATCACCCAGCTTGCGATCAACCGGTTGCTGGTGCAGGAATATATTCGCGTGCCGGTCTCGGCCATCGTTGCGCAAGGCGACAAGCGCGTTTTCAAAATCAATCCCATCGAGGTGGTGGTGTGATCGCGGTCGGCGAAGAAAAATCCTTGCTCAAAGCCGCTCCCAAAAACATCAAGGTGTACATCGATCTGACCAACTTTCATTCCCGGCAAATCACCGACGCCGAAG
>DASRLE010000462.1:0-2918 GCA_035648615.1 Saccharimonadales bacterium (SeqCode)
GTTGGACGAGACGGCCTTTTGGTGGTTTGTGCCGGTGGTGGCGGGCATGGTGTTAAGCATTCCGCTCAGCGTTTTGACCAGCCGCGGCAGTTGGGGGCTGGCCGCCCGCCGGATGGGTTTATTCTTGACACTCGAAGAAACCGCGCCGCCTGCGGAATTGGCCGCCCTGCGGGACGCCATGGCCGCGCTGGCCACCGAAGAACTCCCGCCTCTGGCCGATTCGGGAATTGCCCAAGTTGTCCTGGACCCCTACGTCAACGCGATACACGTCTCGCTCTTGCGCGAGAAACGGCAAAACCCCGCTTACGCCAAGGCCCTCGCCGAACTGGGCGCGGGTCAGCCTGCCGTGCGGGCTTTGTGTGAAAAGTTATTGACTGCCGGGCCGGAAGGCTTGCCGGCGCGGGAGAGCCTGCTTATTCTGTCCGACGCCGAATCCATGTCGTGGCTCCATCACCAAGCCTGGTTGCGCACGGGGGAGACCCTGGCCCCGTGGTGGCAGAAAGCAATCCGCAGTTATGCGCGTTGATACTTTACTCAAACCATTGCGCGGACTGCGGGAAATTGAGACGGAATTCCGCGGGCCATTGCCGCATTTTGTTTTTCGCGGCGGCGGCGCCGACCTCATTCGGCTGGGGATTTTCGGCGCGATTCACGGCGACGAGCCGGCCGGAGCGCGGGGGTTGGTCGAGTTCCTGCTCGAATTGGCCGCCCGGCCTGACTGGGCGGCGGGTTATGAAATTCACGCCTACCCCGTCTGCAATCCCACCGGATTCGAGGACAACACCCGCTTCTCGCGGAGCGGGCGCGATTTAAATCGCGAGTTTTGGAAAGGCTCGTCCGAGCCCGAAGTGCAAATTCTGGAGGAGGAGCTGGCCACCCGCCATTTTCAGGGCTTGATCCAGCTTCATGCCGACGACACCAGCGAGGGGCTCTACGGCTTTGTGCGAGGCCATACCTTGACTGAAAACCTCTTGCGGCCCGCGCTGATTGAGGCGGAAAAATATTTGCCGCGCAACATCAACGTGGCCATTGACGGTTTCGCGGCGCGTGATGGCATTATTTACAAACACTACGAAGGCGTCCTGGCCGCGCCCAAAGAGATTGAGCCGACGCCGTTTGAAATTATCTTTGAAACGCCACATCTGGCCCCGATTGAATTGCAAGTGCGGGCGCTCAAGGCGGCCTTGCGCACCATCATGACTGAGTACCGGTTGCTCTTATCCTACGCTCAAAACATCTAAATTCTTCGACAAACCAGCCCCGAATGATTACTCTTATTTAGCCATGGATTCGACCCGATATTTTCTACGCCGTTTTTTAGTGGCGCTGGCTTTTATGGCTGTCCTGACGACGTTGCGCGCGCAGCCAGATTACGCCAACGCCCATTGGGACCCGCCGGCTTGCACCAAATGGTACACCTCGGGCAACGGCCATTTATTCTGCGTCATCCACGACATGGAAGGTTACTACGAGGCGTCGATTGCACTCCTTGACACCTGCGGCACTAATGAGGACGAGGCCAGTGTGTTTTATTTGGTTGAAGGCTTGAAAGACAGTAACGACCCGGCCGCGCCCGGTGATATCACACAATCGGTGCGCGAACAATATTACGCGTGGCACGTCTTGTGTTGGAACACCTGGATGTTCGGCACGGAACACGAAGGGTTCGTCAGCAATCCCGCCTGGTACACGCCGCAACAATATCAGGCATCCGCCAGCCTCCAGCGTCACTTGTGCGTCAAGTACAACATACCGATTGATCGCAATCACATTATCGGCCATAACGAATGGCAAAACCCGGTTTGGACCAATTGGATGGCGGTCAATTACCCGCAAATCAGCACGACGTGTAACAACCACACCGATCCCGGCCCTTATTGGAATTGGACCTATCTCATGGACTTGATCTCAGGTTCCAATGGCATGTCGGGCACTTTTTGGGATGCGACTAATTCATTGGGCGTGGTGAGCAACGGGACGTGGGATAATTTCACGACGAATTGGAATCCGCTGGCCAATGGCTCGGCGCCGCGCGGCACATGGGTCGGACCGAATATGGCGGTCTTTCAGGGAATCAATGTCGCCTCGGCTTTTACGGTGTCCATCAGCGAAACGCAGATCGTGGCTGGAGTGCTGGTCAGCAACGGTAATCCCACCTTTACTGGCGGCGGCCTGGCCTTCGAAGGGACCAACGCATATTATTCCAACTACGTGGGCGCGGGGCTGACCGCGACGTTCAACACCACCTTTACTGGCACGGGCGCGCCGGACAAATGGGGGCCTGGTGCCGCAGTGTATAACACAGCCTCCGGCGTTTCGGGCAGCGCCTACTTCAGCTTGAATCAAGGGACGATTGCGGTGGGCAACAATTCGGCGCTGGGCGCTAATAAGTTTCTCCTGGGCGACCCAACCGGGGCCAACATAGTGACGGTCAAATCGGCCAATAGCAGCGCCTATATAATTTCCAATTACGTGATCGTAAATGCGACGAATTGTATTTTTGACACCGGCGGAAATCTGACCTTTGGCGGCCCCATTAACCTTGGTGCCGCCGCCCGCACCGTAACTGTCAATAATTATTCTATTTTTACCGGCCCGCTGACGAATACGGCCAGCCTGACAAAAGCCGGGACGGGCACCTTGGTCCTCAGTGGCGCAACGGCCAATGTCTATGGGACTACTATCGTCAATGCGGGCACGCTCCTTTTGAGTAAGTCAACTATAAACCAATCCATCCCGCCGGCGGGCGTGACCATCAATGGCAACGCCACGCTTCAATCGGGGGCGAGCGACCAAATCAACGACGGCGCTCCAATGACGCTGGCCGGTGGAACGTGGTTGACCGGCGGCTATAATGAACAATTGGGCACGCTGAAAATAACGGCCAATTCCACGATTAATCTCGGCGGAGCCGGCAC
>DASRLE010000463.1:0-8534 GCA_035648615.1 Saccharimonadales bacterium (SeqCode)
CTGCTAGATCGGCGATTCCGAGGATCCACGAACGCGCTGAAGTTCGATATAGAGTGGGTCTTCTTGAGTTCTTGGAGCATCGCCGTAACGGCTTCCTGACCATAACCCTTTCCCCAAAAACCATAAAACAGCACGAATGCAATTAAGGCCCAATTATCGCTTTTTATCGTGGCCTGCACATAGCCAATATATTCCCGAGGCTGGAGCGTGCAAACAGCCCAATTCAACCAAGTTTCCAAACCGTCAGGAGAGCGGCGCATGGCCAGACGCTCGTATCTCTGGCGGAGTGCCTCCAGCGATATGGGAGGCTCATCATCAATAAAGGTGTAAAGACGTTTGTCGCTCAGTCCGTCGAAGAGCGCTTCGGCGTGTTCTGGGGCCAGCAATTCCAATTCAAGTCGTTCTGTAAGCATACTGTGACTATTAGGATGCGCGGTGGGTGCGCGCGATGGTGTCAATGGTCGGAATTTGCCGGTTCGCTTCGATGAAGCGGATTATTTGTTGGGGCATCATGGTGCGGGCATTAATTCAATTTCGATTTGCCTTCTGAAATGACCTCTGAACGACGGGCCGTGCTTCGTCAATGTCGCGTCCCTACACGGTCGCGCCACCACTTCCACGGGATTATCCATGGTGGCCGACAATATCTTTCCGTCAGCCAAATTGACTTTGATGTCACAGTCAAACATTTCTTGGCCAACCATGGCCATGTAATGAAAATAGGGCGCGCCTACGGCGAACAGAATGAGTAAACCAGCGACCAGAAAAAATGAGGTTCTAACCATCCACCGGCGGCGAGAACTCCACTTGCGAAACAGCAGGAACAAAAGTAGAAGGCCAATTCCCACAACCGTTGCGATAACCATTCTGTAGCTGTCATTCCTTGACACTTGAACCCAATTATTGGGCGTGTCCGCCACAGGAGCGCGCATCCAATCCGCGGGAATATTGATTTCGGGTTTTAAGGGCGGCACATGACGAATAACTACGGTGGCACCTTGTCGGGCTTGGTCAATGTCTTTGAGCGTAATATCAAAATCGATCGAATCTTCGCCGAGAATGACAGAGCCGCGCGCCCAGGAAGAGGATTTGCCATACTTGAGAAACACATGGTCTCCGGCATGGGCGAGGTTTTTTTGTCGGATGGCCAGTTGCAAATCCACGTAAAAGTTAAACAAATCCAACATCGGCCCGGTCAGATGCGGGTCCACCCTGGTCAAATCAGGAAATCCGCTAAATCCATAATGGGGATCCAGTGAAAGCGATTGGCGCACACTTTCACTCGCGCCAGGAAGCGGAATTTTTTTATGATTAACAATCAAGCTGGCCCAGCTATACTCTTCAAAAAACCGCCCGCGGGAATCTTTTTTGACAACCCCTATTGCATCGGCTTCGTAACTAGTCGTGCCAAAAAATCCTTTGTTGGTTGTCTTCATGTGGTAGGAGAGTTTTTCCCCGTCCTGATAATGCCGGCTCAACAAGTTAGCGGCGTTTGTTTGAACTGTCTGCCCGAAAAGCAAATGTGGCAGTAATACCGCAAGTAAAGTAGTTGGGATAAGAGCTTTCATAATCTTGATTACAGTTTATTTTCCGCCTCCGCCAGCCATTATCCCTCAAGATTAAATGAGAAGCAGCCGGTCGAAAAACGAAATCGTCAAGTCTAAGGCGGCGAATTATTTTCGCATTGTTGTCAATCAAGCAAACCCAAACGGTAACTTGTATTGCGGCCGCCACCAGCCTCCTGGACGAGCAGGCCCCCCTCCAGCAAGCTTTTAATGTCCCGCAAGGCCGTGTCACTGGAACAGCGGGCCAGTTTGGCATATTTGGAGGTGGAGAGCTTTCCTTCAAACCCATCCAGCAACCGGTTGAGCACTTTGCGCTGGCGTTCGTTCACGGCCAGCCGAGTATTGACGGCATCCCAGATTTTTGCTTTTTGCAGGACTTTGGCGAGGCACTTCTCGGCCTCCGCCACTGCGCGTCCAAGACAACCGAGAAACCATTCCAACCATGAAGTGATGTCGGCGCCCCCTTTTTGGCTTTGCTCCAAGTTAAGGTAATAGGTTTTCTTTTCCGCTTCGATCTGCCTGGACATGCTGTAGAACCGCGCAGCCGTGCCTTCAGCCCGCGCCAGCGCCATGTCGGCAATCGCGCGACTGATGCGGCCATTGCCATCCTCGAAGGGATGGATGGTCACGAACCAAAAATGGGCGATCCCCGCCTTGAGCACCGGATCGATTTCATTCTTTGCCTCAAACCATTTGAGAAAGGCCGACACTTCCTCCTCCAACCGCTCCGCTGATGGCGCTTCAAAATGGACCCTTTCGCGCCCCATCGGCCCGGAGACAACTTGCATCGGGCCGATTTCGGCGGAGCGCCACGCTCCTACCGCGATTCGCCGCATGCCGCTCCGTCTCGTCGGAAAAAGGGAGGCGTGCCAGTTAAACAACCGCTCGACCGTCAACGGGGCGGCGTAATTTTGAGTAGCGTCCAGCATCATCTCCACCACTCCATCAACCTCATGACTGGAAAGCGCCTCGCCACCAAAATCCAAGCCTAATCGCCGAGCGATAGAAGATCGCACTTGGGCAACGTCCAGGAATTGCCCCTCGATCGCGCTGGACTTCACTACGTCGTTGGTCAGCGCGGTCAAACTCGCTTCCGCCCGAAGTCGAAAGCCCAGGCCCTCCATCCGTCCAAGCAAATGTCCTTGCCGGTGGCGCAGATCAGCCAACGACGGCATCAACTTGACATGGTCCCAACTTAAATTGGGCCAGCCTGCCCGTTGATGAATGTAGCGCACATCCTATTCTCCGCATAATTTGCGTCGATTACAAGCTTATTCGCCGCAGAAAGGGCCGAACGGGGGTGAGACTATTATGGTTCGAACTTCGCGACAGCTCTTTTTCCAACTCCGCGAAGGCCGGTTCCACTTTGTCCAACATTGCCTTTTCTATTGGCTTAATGAGTAGCTCCTCGGTGGGTCGGTGCGTCCGGACAGCGCAGCGCGCTATCCCTGCCTTTAAATTTACTCGTCCGACTCCATGCTTGACAAAACAGGGTCATTAAGAGCAATTTCCCTTGTCCAATAACCGCAGAAAACCTATGAAAATGACCCGATTCACTTCCGCACCGTGTTTGTTTTTGAGGCTGTTGCCTCTGGCGGTTTGCGCTTTGGCCTTGTCCGGCCCAATAAAAGCGGGCGTTGTTTCGCAAGGGGTCTATTCTGTCTATTCCTTTACCGGAACCAGCAATGGCGCTGCTCCGAGGGCGAGTCTGATTCAGGCCAGCGACGGTTATTATTACGGGACAACTTCGGCAGGCGGAGCCGATGGCGGCGGCACGATTTTTCGGCTTTCCACCAATGGGGCGTTTAGTTCGCTATTCTCCTTCAGTGGCACGAATGGCTCATCGCCATCGGCTGCACTGGTCCAAGCCGCCGATGGCAACCTCTACGGAACGACTGAATATGGGGGAGCTTACTCCTCGGGCACGGTTTTTCGGATCTCCACCAACGGGGTGTTCGCTTCGGTCTATTCGTTTTACTCCGTGACGGGCTATTATCCGGCCTCCTCTCTCGTGCAGGCCAGTGACGGTTATCTCTACGGAACGACTGAAGACGGCGGAGTGGACGGGGAAGGCACGATTTTTCGGATTTCCACCAGCGGTGTGTTCACTTCGCTTTATTCCTTCACCGGCACGAGTGGCGCTTATCCGGTCGCCGCTCTTATTCAGGGCAGCGACGGCAATCTCTACGGGACCGCTGTAAACGGCGGCGCTTACGGCTCCGGTACGGTTTTTCAGTTCGGCACGAACGGCTCGATGGTCACGCTTCATTCGTTTACGGGGAATGACGGCGCGTATCCTTCCGGCAGCCTGCTCCAGGCCGGAAACGGCAACCTCTACGGAACAACTCAAAACGGCGGAACCAACGGTTCCGGCACGGTCTTCCAGATCTCGACCAGCGGCGCATTTACTTCGCTTTATTATTTCACCGGTGCGAATGACGGGGGTTTTCCGGGTGCGGGGATGATTCAAGCCGGAAATGGCAATCTTTATGGAACCACCGTCAACGGCGGAATCGGCGGGAATGGCACGATCTTTCAGATTACCACCAATGGCGCGTTGACCTCGCTTTATTCGTTCACCGGCGGGAGTGACGGCGCCTATCCTGTCGCCAGCCTGCTCCAGGCCAGCAATGGGCAACTCTACGGCACAACCAGTTCCGGCGGAGTTAGCGGTACTTCCTCTGGCACCGTATTCGTGGTGGATACCTTGCAGGTCACGCCGCGGAACTTTGGATTCTCATTCCCCGCGGGAGGGCCCATCCCCGCCACGAACCTGACCCTCAGTTTGCTCAACTTGGGGAATGGTTCCTTGAATTGGAGCCTGGCCAGCGCCTCCTCATTGTTCAGCATTTCGGCCTCGAACGGCGTGGTCGCTTCAGGCGCAACGGTTCCCCTGACGGTGAGTTTCTCCCCCGCCGCCGCCGCCAGCCTGCCGCCCGGCTTTTACCCAGGCACGTTCGACTTCACTAATTTAAGCGACGGCGCAGTTCAAAGCATTCAAGTGACCCTGCAAGTGCTCCTCTCCCCCTTGGCCTCGTTTGCCGGCAGTGACGGCGCAAGTCCCTATTCCCCGCTCCTCCAAGCCAGCGACGGCAGTTTTTACGGAACAACGGCCACCGGCGGGCCCCATGGCTTTGGGACGGCCTTTCGGATGAGCACCAACGGCTCGGTTGTGACTCTTTATTCGTTTACCGGCGGGAACGATGGCGGCTCTTTGGGGGGGAACCAAGCCGGCCCGGCCGCCGGCTTGATCCAAACCAGTGACGGCTACCTCTATGGAACCACCCAATACGGCGGATCCAACGGCTATGGCACAATCTTTCGCATGAGCACCAATGGTTCTCTTACCACGCTGTATTCCTTCACCGGTGGATATGATGGAGGAAATTCCACCGCCGGCCTCATCGAGGGCCGGGATGGCAACCTCTATGGAACCACGGCGGGAGGAGACTACTTCGGCACCCTCTTTCGAATCACCACCAGCGGCGCGTTCACTGTCATATATTCTTTCACCGGCGGGGACGACGGGGCCTGGCCGGAAGCCCCTCTTATTCAAACCCGCGACGGCTATTTTTATGGAACGGCATCCGCAGGCGGGATCAATGGTGTGGGCACGGTATTTCGCGCGGACGTCAACGGCGGCTTTACTTCACTCTTTTCCTTCAACGACACCGATGGTTCAACTCCGGCCGCCCCCCTGCTCCGAGGCACGGACGGGTATCTCTATGGGACGACGACTTTCGGAAAAGACCGCAGCGCTGGGGGCACCGTATTTCGAATTTCCACCAATGGAGTATTCAAGGCACTTTATCTCTTTCCGGTGGCTGGCAGTCTATATTATGGACAAAGCTATCCCAGTGGCGGCTATCCCTATGCCGGGCTGATTCAGGCCAGTGACGGCAATCTCTACGGGACGACCGAAAACGGCGGATTCGACTCCGCGGGCACGGTTTTTCGGATCTCGACCAACGGCGCCTTCGCTTCGCTTTTTTCATTCAACTACGGAGTTGACGGTTCTTACCCCTACACCAGCCTGATTCAGGCCGGGGACGGCAACCTTTATGGAACCGCTTCGACGGGCGGGCTGAACGGCTATGGCACGGTTTTCAAGATCAGCACCAATGGCGAATTCACCCCTCTCCATTCGTTTTTTTTCTCCGGTCTTAGTGATCCTTTGGGACCGTTGCAGAGCGGCGGCGGCAATCTCTATGGAACGACTGAATACGGCGGGGCCTTTGGCCAAGGCACGGTTTTTCAGGTCGGCGCCAATGGTTCTCTGACCACACTTTATTCATTTACCGCCGGCGGCGTTGAAGGCAGCGCCCCCTTTGGCAGCACGATTCAAGGCCGCGATGGCAATCTCTATGGAACAACGGATCAGGGCGGAACCTACGGCGAAGGCACGGTTTTTCGGATTTCCACCAACGGCGCGTTCACTTCGCTATTTTCTTTCACTGGGGCCAATGGCTCACTGCCCCAGGCCGCGCTCCTCCAAGCCAGCGACGGCAACCTGTACGGAACGACTCTAGGCGGCGGAGCCTACTCCCAGTGGCACCGTCTTTCGGATCTCCACCAATGGGACCTTCACGTCGCTCTATTCGTTTTACTCCGTGACGGGCTATAATCCGTCCTCCGCTCTCGTTCAGGCCAGCGACGGCTATCTCTATGGCGCCACCCTGTACGGAGGAACCTACGGCGACGGCACTATCTTTAGGATTTCGACCAACGGCGCGTTCACTTCGCTCTATTCGTTTAACTCCGCGACGGGCTATTATCCGTCCGCCGCCCTCGTTCAGGCCAGCGACGGGTATCTCTACGGCACGACTCAAAACGGCGGAGCCTACGGCGATGGCACCGTGTTTCGGGTCTCAACCAGCGGCGCGTTCAATTGGCTCTATTCATTTAGCGGCGGGAATGACGGCCTCAGGGCGTCCGCTCTTATCCAAGCGGGAAATGGTGCTCTTTATGGAACCACTTCTGGGGGCGGGTTTGACGGTTTTGGCACCGTGTTCCAGATTACCACCAACGGCGCGTTGACGACGCTTTATTCGTTCAGCGGCGGGAGTGATGGAGGCGATCCGAACGGCGGCCTCACATCCTTCAATGGCTCTCTTTACGGAGTCACCCAAGTGGGCGGGGCCAATGGCAACGGGGTCGTCTTCCAGATTCTCATTCCCCCGGCACCGGCACAGGCCGTCACCCTCGGCGCCGCATTGCTCTCCGAAGGCAACTTGATCCTCAGCTTCCCGACCACGGTCAGCCAGAGCTACACCGTCCGCCAGACGACCAATTTGGCGACCGGCAACTGGGTCCTCTATACCAACTTCTCCGGCAGCGGTCTGCCCTTCCAATTGGTCATTCCGGTAACCATTGCTCCTGCCACTTTCTTTCGAGTTACCGAGCCGTAAGGAAGCTGCATCACTCTCATTTTCAAGGACGGGGACGCCGCGCCGCGCCGTCCGGACAGCGCAGCGCTCTGTCCCTGCCTTCAAATTGGCACCCGCCCCCACCGCGATTCACATTAAGAAGGTGAGTTTTACAGAAGAGAACGAAAATAACGAAGGTTAGGAATGAGGATGGTCTGCGTTCAAAACAGTCTTGAAGTTCTTCGCTGCCTTCGTTTGCTTCTGTTTAAAATCCAATTCCTCTTTCACGCAGGGACCCGGCTCAAAAAAGTATTTTCGCCGACCGTGCCGTATTTTGCCCGCGAATCACCTTCTCCAACTATGACATAGGTCCTATCAATTCCGCATTCTTCCCAAAGGTGGCCTGGGAAATCCCGCAGAACTTATCGTTGCCTTCGTCGGCTGAGAGTCCAGTGCTCGAAGCACTATTTGGCAGGCACCAAGAATAGCGGCACTTGGGACTTATGGCGCACTTCATGAATCGTGCTGCCCAGGAACAGGTCGCCGATGAAGCGGTGGCCGTGCATCGTCATGGCGATGAGGTCGCAATGCTCGCGCTTGGCGGCGCGCAGAATTTCCTTGGGCGGATCGCCCATGGCCAAATGCACCGAGACGACGATGCCGGCCTTGCTCAATTCGCCGGCCACTCGCTCCAGATAGGCCCGGTCTTGTTTCATTTCCTCCGATTCGGCCAGTTGCAGACGGTCGTAATTGCGGGCCGCCCAGCCGTCGGCCACATGGAGGAGGAGCAGTTCGGCCTGAAACTGGCGCGCCAGTTCGGCCACGCGCGGCAGGATCGCTTTATCCGCCCGGCTGTTTTCCAAGGCCACTAGAATTTTCTTATACATTCATCCACCGGTTATCCCGAGAAAATCGAGGACGTATTTCAGGTTGAGCAAAATGATAATGGCCGTCGTCAGCCACGCCAATACTTGCAGCCAGGCCGAGTTGACGAATTGGCCCATTTTCTGGCGGCTGCCCGTAAACACCACTAGCGGCACGACGGCGAAGGACAATTGCAGGCTTAACACCACCTGGCTGAGAATCAACAATTTTCCGATGGCCTCGAATTGCTGGTCGATTCCTCCATGGCTGTGCAACGCCACCACGATCACGGCCGGGATGATGGCCAGCCCGCGAGTCAACAGGCGGCGCAGCCACGGGCGCAGGCGAATATTCAGGAAGCCCTCCATGACGATTTGTCCGGCCAGCGTGCCGGTCAACGTGGCATTCTGCCCGGAGGCGAGCAACGCGACGGCAAAAAGGACGCTGGAAATCTCGAAACCCAATTTTTTGGGAAACAACTGATAGGCCACCCGAATGTCATCCACCGTCTGATGGGCGGGGAAGAACACCGCGCCCGCCACCACCAGGATGGCGGCATTGATAAAGAGCGCGAACATCAAGGCGAGGGTGGAATCCAACGTGGCGAACATGATGGCCTCCGACTTGCCCGAGGCGTTCTGTTCGTATTTGCGGGTTTGGACGATGGACGAGTGCAGATACAAATTATGCGGCATGACAGTCGCGCCCAAAATGCCGATGGCGATGTAAAGCATATCTT
>DASRLE010000464.1:0-10342 GCA_035648615.1 Saccharimonadales bacterium (SeqCode)
TACCGGGTCAAACTACCCGGTGTTCAAAAAAGCGGACAGGTTTGAGTCCGCACCCCGTCGTGCGGGAAAATCCAGAAAATACCCAGGACTGTCGAGGTAAAATCAGACCGTTCTTGTTGACTCTATGTCAGGAGTTCTGGACTCATGCCCATGGGCATTCGACTTATATGCACTCACGAAAACACAACCATCCAAAAATATAAGTCGAAACACCGTCGCACACCTGCAGCGGAACAACGCGAAATTGCCTCGACGATTTCCTTTTAGATTACGCAAAAGCTCGAACGTTTCATTAATATGGCGCTTCAATATTTCGGTGGTAATCGTTGGATCCCGCTGCCTCAGCCTGTTGACTCGCTCCGTAATCACGCCATTGGCTTTATCTGGATCCAAAAAAATAAACTCCGCGTTCATTTCAGGATGGGCTTCGATAATAGAATAGAGCAATGAGTCGGAACCCGAACCCAAATACTCATAGCCGGCAATTGACATCATCCTAATGTTCTTCGAGATGGCCGTCGCTGCGCGAATGTCGCTGGCGTAGTGTTGTTTACTTGTCTGCAATTGCGTTTCGGTTCGATACGCGCGAATAATGCCGCACTGAGACAAGACCAATAAGAGAGTATTCAGATTGTCATCGTTGGTAAAATAGAGAGCCTCTTTGATGCGCTTGCTCGTAAACGCCGTGTCCGCTGCGCAAATAAAAAAGGCCAAGGCAGCGGAGGTTAGGAATTTAAGAAATCCGATCGACCAGAAGAGGATGTAACCGATATGAAAAAGGTCCCGGATCCCATAGCCTTCGCCTCCGATGCGCATACCGCCGAGGACTTGACCGAGTTCCACCCGCCTTTGCCAATAATCGTCGAATCCACCCCACACGCAAAAAAGGGAGCATGTTAGAAAGGCCCACAGGATTCGCCGGGGTTTGGACCAAAAGCGTTTAGCGGTCGACTCGATCCATTGCTCGAGGTTTATCCAGCCAAAAAGCCAGCCAGAAAATTTTGAAACCCAGGACCAACCCTTATTCTCGCTCATTTATCCGTTGGAGATGTTTGCGCAATTCGCCGATGTCGGCCACCGCTGCGGGGCGTAAAGACTCAGAAATCCTACTTTTCTTCTCCAAGCTTCGTGGCAACGCAACAAGTAGAATGCAAAGGCAAACCGGAAACCCAACGGCCAATAAAATTGAAACCACCTCAACCATAAAATAAACAGACGCGTTCAAACATAATCTGCTCAAGAATAAACATCAATCAGGGTTTAACCCGATGTACTATCGGCGGTTCTCTGAATCGACTGGAATTGCATCGCCCATACTGGTCAAATATGTCCAATTACGATGCATCGATTCCCGCACATCCAACGCCGTATGTCAAGTGCCGAAAGGAACAATTTTTAGAAAATCCGATCGTCGGAAGTCCGCTGACGCAAGGGTGCCTCCAGTGACAAAACGGAGGGGTTTACCGGCGGGTGTGGAGATCCGACCATGCGCGTGAGGTCGGAGTGACCGTGCCGCATTTGGCGTTTGCCATCATTTAAAGCGTTTCCAAGTATCGGTGAATAATCCGCCCGGGTTTAGCACAGTTGGCAACTGCCGTAATCGCTCCTCGGTATCTTCCAAAACTCGCCGGAACTTCTCCGGATTCTGCTTCATCAGAATTCCAAAATGGTGATTTTCCGGATTTGGTATAATGGCCCGCAGCCGTCCCCAAAATTCGCTCTCGGTCACCGCCGAAAGAGCATCTCTGATTAATGCTTTATTGGGAAGCCCTTGAATGGTATGTACTTTATAGCCCCCCGTTTCCGCTACCCCCTTAGCGGAATCAAGGGGCTGGCTGACAGCGGACTCGGCGAGGTAGCCCTTCGTTCCGGGTAGCCCTTCCTTTCCGCTAGGTGGCGGTCGGTTTGAGGCCCACTGCGATTTTGGGTTTATCCAATACACGTTTGGATGACCGGGACGCTTTTCCTTAGAAATCAGACCGAGGATTTCGAGACGTCGCAGGCATTTTTGGACGGTTTCACGATTGAGTCTGCAGGATTTTGCCATGGTTTTAAGTTTGGCAAAGCAGTTTCCGCGCCTGGCGATGTGGGCCAGCACCCGGAATTCCGCCGCGTTCAATCCAGCCTCATCAAGCTCAGAATCGACGTAAATTGGAAGCTCAGGTTTGACCGTCGGTTGCCGCTTCGATGCCGGTTCCACGATCTGGAGTATGTTGACTGCGTCAGCACCGGTTTAGTCGCCTCAATTTCCAGCCTGGACGCCGCAACGAGCCTTTAGGGCTGCAATCACTTCTGGTAAATCAAAGCGCACATCCGCTTGCTGGCCGGTGCCAACTTTAATGAACGGGATTTTGCGCTGTCGCATAAAATTATTGATGGTCCTCGGATTAAATCCGAGCGCGACTGCGAGTTCAGCTTTCGTAATCAGTTTTTGACTCGATCCCGACACCAAAGTTATCGGCGCCTCTGCCACTCGTGGCTTAATTGTTTTCATGCGCATGTATATCGCATAACGTGCAACAAAATGCTTGTATCATTTTGTGTATATGGTAATTATTTACCCGTGAAAATTGAAAGGGCTAAACACACCCTCGCGAAGTTGAGGATCACCTTGGGATTGGGACAAAAACAAATGGCAGAACTCTTGGAGGTTTCGTTGGCGACAATTCAGTCTATCGAAACGGGTCGGTTGCAGTTGAGTAAGAAGCTGGCGACGCGGGCGGAATTTGAAACTGGGATCGATGCTGAATGGCTCTTGGCGAATGACCTTTCCAAAGCGATCGAATGGTTTTTGTCGGAGAGAAACCTTCCAGAACGCGTTAATTGGAGTCCCTACAAATCTTTCGACGATTTTTTTCGGACCAATTCCTGCGAAGGTCTTTTCCGACATCACTTGAAGATGATTAGAAATTTCAGAACGGAAAATCAGGGCAAGGTGATCGACGTTCATGTGTTCTGGCTTCAGGTCATTCGATTGATTGCCGTGACAGAAAGCGCCATTCATAAGGGGAAACGTCGACTTTGTGAGTTCAAAATAGACCAGATGATTCAGGACCTGGAATCCGAATTTGGATCGGAGCAAAAGATTTGCGACGATTTAAAGATCGCCATCCATTGCGCTGCGGGGACGGACGAAATCATAAAACCTAAATCCGTTCTTCCGATTCAGGAGCTTTCTAAGCGCGTCTCGACCGTCTTTTTGCGCAGGGCAAAATTAATATGAAAACTCAAGAATTCCCCATTGAGATCAAACGCGGATCGGCCACAGTCAAAATCTACGAGGCAAAATTTGCCAAGGCCGGCCGCGAATATGTCAATTATACGCTTTCCTATTGGCATCGCGGGAAGCGGGTGCGGCAAGCTTTTGCCAGCCTTCAAGACGCCAAGGATCACGCTGCGGCGCGCGCCACGGAGCTTGCCAATGGCGATTTAAGCATCTTGAGCCTGAAAGCAGAAGACGGCGCCGCATACCGCCGCGCCATGCAATTATTGCAGCCATGCGGTATTTCCTTGGAAGTGGCAGTTGCCCAGTTTGCAGAAGCGTTCAAAATCCTTGGCGGGATTTCTCTGATTGAAGCCGCGAAGCTGGCCGTAAAGGCCCAACGCGGATTAAAGCCAAACGTCACCGTTGCCGAGACGGTTGCGGAATTGCTCAAGGACCGCAAATTGAACGGGGTAGGAGCCCATCATTACCGCGTCCTCGACGGTATGCTAAAGCGCGTCGTGGCCGCATTCCAGGAAGTTCACATGGGTTCTGTGGACGGACCCACCATCAAGGCTTTTTTGGATGGACTCGAAGGAGTCACGGCGCGCACGCGAAACAACTATCGCCAGGTGATTGGGCAAGTTTTTCACTTCGCTAAGTTTCGCCGCTATGTTTCCCAGGACCATGAATCCGTCGAGCACATTTCCGAATACAAAGAGACACCTGGCGAGATAGAGATTTACACGCCGGCGGAGATTGAAACGCTGTTGATTAATGCCGGGCCCAAGATCCTGCCATTTCTGGCCATCGGCGCCTTCGCTGGCGTCCGTAGCGCTGAGATCGGGCGTCTCGACTGGAAAGATGTCTCGCTCGCGGCCGGTCATATCATCATCCAGGCGAACAACGCCAAGACCGCCAGCAGGCGAATCGTACCGATATCGGAGAACCTTGCGCAATGGCTTGCACCGCACGAAAAGGCTTTCGGCCCAGTATGCTTTCGGCACGACATGGCGTCTCCGCTGAGGAAGTTCGCCAAAAATAAGGCGATCAAAAAGTCCGGCTTCAAATGGAAACACAACGCGTTGCGGCACTCCTATATTTCGTATCGAGTTGCGGACCTGAAGGACGTAGCGCGCGTGGCGCTCGAAGCCGGGAATTCACCGGCCATGATATTTCGTCATTACCGTGAACTGGTGACGGCGGACGCGGCCAAAGCGTGGTTTGCGGTTCGGCCTTCAACCGGGCGGAAGATTATCGAAATGCCGACAGCGGCGGTCGGGGCGCCTTAATGCGGGCCGCGCTGTCGGGAAACTGTCGAGAAAAACCTCCTGTTTTACGTAACCCGTTGCAAATAATGGTGCGCGCTGCAGGGCTTGAACCTGCGACCCCTACCGTGTGAAGGTAATGCTCTACCACTGAGCTAAGCACGCAACGGATTTGTTTTCAAAGCTTTACAGAAGTCGAAATCGGCTTTTCCTGACTCCGTAATCCAGACTGGTTACTGGATCCAAAATCTGGCGGCCTCGCTTTAGCCGATGTTTCACAAAGTTGATGAGAACCTGTATCGCCTCGAATCATCCGGCGGATATTATGGCTCGGTCAAGAAAGGCGGCAAGCAATTAAAATTGGCGGAAAAGATTTTTCTCTGACGCGTGAGCGGATTGCACAGGCCAAGTGGGCGATGCTGGATTCGGGCTGACTGAAACTGACGACGACTGAAGGAGCGCTGACAATGATGATCCCCGACGAAAAAACTTTCGTCTGTGTCGGCACGCCAAGATTTCCACCGGCAAAACTGGCGGGGAAGACGCTGGTGAAATTTCCGCCGGGCAATCTCGCCGTGGTTCGCGACATTCCGCCGATCGGAACCAAGTTTCATACCGCTGCGCAGATTGGCCCGCAGGGGACCCCGCCGCTGAGGACCGCGCTGCATCAAGGCACGATTTATTTTTACTTTGGACCGGCGATGACCGAAAAATAAAGCCAACATTCAAGTCGTTTTATGAAAAACACCGACACTAAATTTCCGTTTATGCTCCCATTGGTGGCTGCCTTTGGCTTGTTGCTGACCACGGGTCGCGCTCAGAGTACCGCCGCCTCCAATAGCACTGGCGCTTTGCCGGGCCACGGTCTGGCGCAACACGATTTCTTTTACGCGGGCGAGGCCAAGACGCGCGACATGTATATCGTGCGCGGTGGAAAAGTCGTCTGGGCTTACCACGACACGGCCGGCAAGGGCGAAATCAGCGACGCCACGCTGCTCTCGAACGGAAATGTTTTGTTCGCGCATCAATTCGGCGTGACGCTTATTGCGCCCGACAAAAATGTCCTCTGGAATTACGACGCGCCGCCAAGATGCGAGATTCACACCGCACAGGCGATTGGAACCAATCATGTCATCTTCATCCAGAACGGGCCGGAGCCGAAATTGTTTGTGGCCAATATTTCAAGCGGTCAGATGGAAAAGGAAATTCCTCTGACCGCCGGCCACACCAACAGCACGCACGGACAATTCCGCCACGCGCGTCTGACCGGCGCGGGCACTTATTTGGTCGCGCACATGGATATGGGAAAAATAGTCGAATACGATGAAAGCGGCGACGTCGTCTGGTCGGCATCTGCGCCCCGGGCTTGGGCGGCCACGCGGTTGGAAAACGGCAACACCTTGAGCAGCGGCGGGAGCGCCGTGCGCGAAATAAATCCCGCTGGCCAAACGGTCTGGGAATTCACCGCTGCCGATATGCCGGACTACAATTTCAAAAACATCCAGATCGCGACCCGCCTGCCGAACGGCAACACGCTCATCAACAATTGGGTCAACCAGTGGAACGGGGCGATTGATCCGTCCGCCGCTCCCGCGCAGGCAATTGAAGTCACGCCGGGCAAAAAAGTTGTCTGGGCGTTACGGGAATGGACAAATCCTGCGCTCGGCCCTTCCACGACGATTCAATTGCTGGACGAACCACCCATCCCCGAGGATGTCCATTTTGGAAGCATTAAGTAGCGAGCTTGGCGGCCGCATTGCTTAACCACATTCGCCGGCGCCTCTCGACTCCTCGACTAGTCAGTAAGCCCCCTTGACCCGCATTCTAACGCCGTACACTTTCGTGCCCGCCGTGATGAAAAGGAGTTGGCGGTCTTTGCCGCAGAAGGTCAGGTTGCCAGTCCAAGGTTGTGGGATCGGGATGTGCATCAGCTTCTTTCCTGTCTTGTCGAACACAGTCACGCCACGGCCGGTGAGATAAATGTTTCCCTCGACATCAATCGTCATGCCGTCCGAACCCATTTCGCAAAAGAGTGTTTTGTTTTCCAGCGTGCCGTCGGGTTTGACCGAATATGAATACGTTTTGCCCCTGCCAAGGTCCCCAACGTAAAGAGTCTTCCCATCGGGTGTGCCGGTGATTCCGTTCGGCTGTTTCAGATCCGTAACCACGGGGGTTGACTTCTTTGATTTCATGTCGAAGAAGTAAACGTATTCCCCCGGCTGCTGAGTTGCTTTGTCGCGCTGCCAGTAATCGCGGGGGTAAAGAGGATCGGTGAAATAGAGATTGCCGTCTGGACGAATCCAAAGATCGTTCGGGCCGTTCAGCAATTTGCCGTCGAAATTGCTCACCAGGACGGTGATTTTTTTGTCGGGCGAAATGGACCAGATTGCGTTCTTTTCGTCTGCGCAGGTGAGAAGATTTCCCGCTTGGTCGAAACGGCTCCCGTTGCTGCGGCCCGCCGGTTTGAGCCAATCGGAAAACGAGCCTTCAGCAGCGTTGTATTTGACGATGCGGTCGTTCGGTTGATCGGTGAAGAACACATTGCCGTCACGATCGACAGCGGGGCCTTCCGTAAAGGAGTAGCCTTCGCCCAGAACTTCCACATTTGCGCCGTCAGCCACGACACTGGCCTGGGCGTCCTGCGCAACGACGGCCACGGCAACAAGGCCCGAGAATAAAACCGACACAGATTTCATGGTCGCAAAATGCCAAGCGGGCAGGCCGGCGCAAGCTTTCAATTTGGATGGGGGTCATCCAGCGGCCGCGCCTACTTCGCCAGGAAAGTGAACAGGGTAGTCTCTTTCAACGGCTTTCCTGGCCTGACCACGATGGAAGGGAAATTCTTATGATGGATTGCATCGGGATAATGCTGCGTCTCCAGACAAACTGCGGTGTGTCCCAAATGGTTTGCCGTGTAAAGTTGCACCGCAGGCTGGGTGGTCCGCACTTCCATAATCCGTCCGCTTTTAGGGTCGATAAGCCGGGCCGCCATCTTCATGACGTTATCCTCCCCTAAGATGTAATTGTGGTCATAGCCGTTCATTTTCGGCTTCAATTGCTCGATACGATCCCCGATGCGGGTGGGTTGGCTGAAATCCAGAAGGGTGCCTTTAAGGGACAGTATCTCTCCGGTAGGAATCAAATCAGCGTCTGCCTGGGTGTAACTTTCCGATGGTATCCACAAAATATTATCCAGGCAGCTCCCGCCGCCCGCCAGATTCCAGTAGGCATGACTGGTAAGGTTCGCAATGGTGGGTTTGTCAGTCTCGGCTTCATAGTCAATCCGTAATTCGTTGTTGTCGGTTAAAGAGTAGATCACGGAGGCCTTGAGGTTGCCCGGGAAGCCTTCCTCGCCATCTTTGCTCAGGTAAACAAGTTTCACCGACGACTCGTGATTTTTTATCGGAGTGTCTTCGACGGTCCACAGCGATTGGGCGAAACCCTTGCGCCCGCCATGGATCGTGTTTTTCTTGTCGTTCGGGGTCAATGGGTAGGTCGTTCCATCCAGTTCAAATTGCGCGCCTCCGATCCGGTTGACCACCCGGCCAATGATGGCGGCGGCGGCGTTGAAACCTCGTTGGTATGATTGCAAGCTGTCAGTGGTAAGCACAATGTTGGTGAAATTCCCGTTCCGATCAGGGGCTTGCAGATCTTTGATGATCGCGCCGTAGGTAATGATCTGGGCGCTCATTCCTTTGGAGTTCCGGAGGGTGATCAGCTTAACGCCGGAGCCATCCTGAGTTTTTCCAAAATCAGCCTGCTCGATGCGTCTTAGACTTTGCGCCTGGAGTGGCCCATGGAAAACGGCAGCAATCAAGGAAGTCACAGCGAGTCGCAAGAAGAAGGGTTGCAGGATGTGTTTCATAAATCGACTGGCAGTGATAGCCGGTGAAAATAGTTCTTGTTACTCAAAGCGGGCTTGGGTGAGATCGATTTGGTAAATCGTGCCTTCGTAACCGACGGCGTAAAGTTTGCCCGCTTCATCTTCGCAAAAGGAAACGAGCCCTTGCGGGGCCTCCCCGGGAAGCGTGGCGATCTGGCGCGCCATTTTCAGAACGCCATTTTCTTGCGTCAAACCGAAGAGCCGTTTGGAGATGTAATCACCGCAGATGTACACGCCATAGAACGAGGATTTCTTGTCGCCCCGATAAACATACCCGCCGGTCACCGAAGCGCCGTATTTTCGTCGATAGGCGAAGACCGGCATGGTGTAAGTCCGACCTTCTTTTCGATATTGGTTCGAGAACGGCTCAAAAGCCTCGTAAACATTCCAGCCGTAGTTTTGGCCGCGATGCACGATGTCCACTTCTTCCACTCGATCCTGCCCAACATCGGCCAGCCAGAGATCGCCGTTGAGGCGGTCGAAGCTGAAGCGCCAGGGATTTCGGAACCCATAGGCCCAGATTTCTGGACGCGCGCTTGCCTGGTCGCGGAACGGATTATCCGGGGGAATGGCATAGGGCAGGCCGGCTGCCTCATGATCCACATCGAGGCGCATCAATTTCCCCAGCAATAGCTGCAAATTTTGCGCGTGTCCGTTGGGATCAGTTTGCGGTCCGGTATCTCCCATTCCGGTATAAAGAAAGCCATCCGGCCCAAATTGCATACAGCCGCCGCTGTGATCCTCAGCTACGCTTACGATCTTTAAAAGCTGGCGCGGCGGTTCCCCAGAATCCCTCTCAAAGTCAGCGTCAAACTTTTTCTCGACGATGAGCGTGGTGACTTTGTCGTCCTCGAACACCTGGTAAAACAAGTAATATTTTCGGTTCTGGCGAAATTTTGGATGAAACGCCACGTCAAGCAATCCATTGGGGCCGCGGTCGCTGAACACCTCGCCAGTGAGATCGGCAAAGACAGTTTTGCTCTCGCCGGTCGCGGTTTTCTCCATCTTCCAAATCATTCCTTTTTGATGCAAAACGAGAAACACGCTGCTTGAGCCGGGAATTTGGCGTAGAGAGGTCAGGCCGGTTAGAACTTGGGAACGCGGCAGTGCAAATTCATTGGTGAAGAACGGCGTGACCACCACGGGTTTGGCGAGCGGAGGAATGACTGCCGGCATTCCGTGATTGCTGGCCAGGGTGGAATCCGGTTGTTTCAACGTGGTCAGATACTCAATGAGATCGGCGAATTCCTGGAGTGAAAGCCCTCTCTGCAGCCCTTCCGGCATGAGCGAAACAGAGCTGCCGCTTTGTTGCTTAATGTCGGTTGTGGCGATGGAAATCAATTTGCCGTCCGCGCCCATGAGTTGCAGGCCGGCGGCTGTCTTCTGCTTCAGGATACCGTGAAATTCTTCCCCCCCTTTAGTTTCGACGATGATCGCTTCATAGCCTGGAGAGATTGTGGCCGAGGGCATCAAGACCGCTTCAACGATATCGCGCCGCCCAAATTTGTCGCCGACCGCGAATAAGTCGGGTCCCGCTTTGCCGGCGCGACCATTGACCGAGTGGCATTTCGAACAGCCAAGCCTCTGCTCATCGTTAAAAAGCTTCAGGCCGCGCGCGACATCTCCCTGGTGGTTCAGAGAATAATTGTGGTACGCTTCGAGGCTTGGCGGCTGGGCTGAGACGGGAAGCTCAAAGTCTTTCTGAAATCCGAAGAAAAGGAGGAAAATAAAAAAGTATCGGCGCAGTACTTTCAATTGACTGACGAGGGTGCGGATTTTGTGGGTCGCGGTCAAATCCCAAATTGTTGTTTGCAACAACATGATTCTCGCGTGTCCACTTTTAGGCGTGCCACTTTGTGGGACGTCTGATATTTAACTATGCCTTAAACATATGAAATCACTCACGGTTTCGCTCTTGTTGAGCCTTTCAGTCGCCGCGTTGGCCCAGGACACCGTCGCTCCAGTCACGACCGCCCCTGTCGTCCCCGC
>DASRLE010000465.1:0-2438 GCA_035648615.1 Saccharimonadales bacterium (SeqCode)
CATTGTGGCCGTCAATCAGCGGGACTTCCTGGAGAATTTGATCGATCGTTTTCAAGCGCGCTGAGTCCGGCGATGCGACGGCGGCTGAGGCAACCGCGGCGCAGAGCAGCAATGGCACTATTACAAATTGTGTCAAGTGTATTTAATCATCCGCCGTCAGTTTGGCCAGCACGCTGAAATCCTCCAGCGTGGTGGTGTCGCCCTTGATTTCGCCGCCGGCGGCAATTTGTTTGAGCAAGCGCCGCATGATTTTGCCGGAGCGGGTCTTGGGCAGCGCCTCGGCAAATCGAATATCGTCCGGCTTGGCCACCGGCCCGATTTCCTTGGCGACATGGGCGCGCAATTCGTCGCGCAGAAAAGCGGCCGCCGGCACTCCTGTCTTTAACGTGACAAAGGCGACCAAGGCCTGGCCTTTCAAATCGTCGGGCCGTCCCACCACAGCCGCTTCGGCCACTTTTTGATGGCTGACCAGGGCGCTTTCCACTTCCGCCGTGCCGATGCGATGGCCGGCCACGTTGAGCACATCGTCAATTCGTCCGACGATCCAGAAATATCCGTCCTTGTCCTGCCGGCAGCCATCGCCGGTGAAATAGCTGCCTTTGACCTCGCTCCAATAAGTTTCCATGAATCGCTTCGGATCGCCCCAAAGGCCGCGCAACATGCTCGGCCAAGGTTTGCGAATGACCAGCTTGCCGCCGGAATTTTTCGGCACGGGGTTGCCATTGTCATCCACCACTTCCGGCACTACGCCAAAAAAGGGCAAAGTGGCCGTTCCCGGTTTGGCTGGAATCGCGCCCGGCAACGGCGAGATCATAATGCCGCCGGTTTCAGTCTGCCACCATGTGTCAACAATCGGACATCGTTTGCCTCCAATCACCTGATGATACCATATCCAGGCTTCGGGATTGATCGGCTCGCCGACCGTGCCCAGCAAGCGCAATGAACTCAAATCGTGTTTCCGGGGCCATTCCGTTCCCCACTTCATGAAAGCGCGGATGGCGGTGGGAGCGGTATAAAGAATCGTCACGCCATACTTGGCGATGATGCGCCAAAAGCGATCCGGCTCCGGGTAGTTGGGCGCGCCCTCATACATCAGGCTGGTCGCGCCGTTGGCCAGCAGGCCGTAAACGACATAGCTGTGGCCCGTCACCCAGCCGATATCGGCGGTACACCAATAAACATCCTCGGGCCGCAAATCGAAAACGTATTTGGAACTGAGCTTGGCGCCGAGCAGATATCCCCCCGTGGTATGCAGAATGCCCTTGGGCTTGCCGGTGGATCCGCTGGTGTAAAGAATAAAAAGAGGCGCTTCGCTGTCCATTTTGGCCGCCGGACAATCGGCCGTGACGTACTCCGATTCGCGATGCCACCAGACGTCGCGCCCCTCCTCTATATGCACCTCGTGGTTCGTCCGCCGCAGCACGATGACTTTTTCAATGGTCCGGGCCAGATGCGCGCCGCTGGCATCCTTTAAGACGAGCGCCTCATCGACGCTCTTCTTCAACGGCACAATGCTGCCGCGCCGAAACCCGCCATCAGCCGTAATGACCAGTTTCGCCTGGCAGTCAAATATACGGTCCGCCACCGACTGCGCGCTGAAACCGCCAAAGACCACCGAATGCACCGCGCCAATGCGCGCGCAGGCCAGCATGGCAATGGCCGCCTCCGGCACCATCGGCAAATAAATAATGACACGATCGCCCTTCCCAATGCCATGGCGCTTCAAAACATTGGCGAAAATGCAGACCTCGCGATGCAACTGCTTGTAGGTGAAAGTGCGCACTTCGCCCGGCGCGCCCGAACCGGCGGGTTCACCTTCCCAGATCAGCGCCGCCTTATTGGCCGTCGCTGTGCCTAAAAACCGGTCCAGGCAATTGCAACTGACATTCAACTGGCCGCCGACGAACCATTTCGCGTAAGGCAGCTTCCACTGCAAAACCTTTTTCCACGGCTTGAACCAAACCAACTCCTCCTTTGCTTGCCGAGCCCAGAACTTCTCCGGCTGCCGGATCGATTCGAGGTAAAGCTTTCGATATTGGGCAAACGATTTGACGCGGGCCTGGGCGGCAAAGGATTTGGGCGGCGGAAAGACCCGCTCCTCGTGGAGCATGGACGTAATATTCGTCACTTGGAGAAGCTTTATTTTGGCCATAGCACGTAAATGAAATGTGGCAAAATAGTATCGGGCAAAACCCTATCGTCAACGCCTATTGGCAACGCAAATGGTTTGACTGAGTTTGACTGGCCTTGACTGAACCACGAAATCGCGCGCAACGTAAGCATGGAATCAAACAACCGGTCCATCCATGTCATGAATAATGCTACATTCTTTCGCAGGCCAATCAGACCCCGTTCCTCCCGCGTCCTAATCCAAACATTTTTCACACTCGCGTTCATAACATCCCTTTCCATGCGCCCTACAAGACGCGGCCTAAGTT
>DASRLE010000466.1:0-2136 GCA_035648615.1 Saccharimonadales bacterium (SeqCode)
GTCCGACAAAGAGGGAAAAGATTTGGCCGAGCAATTGAAATTTGGCCAGCCCGGCATCGCGCAACAGACGCTGCAAAAAATGATTGACCAATTGAAATCCGGCCAAATGACGGCCGCGCAAATGAAAAAATTGCAGGACGAAGTGGCGCGGAGCGTTGATCCCGCCTCGCCCTACGGGAAAGCGGCCGATTTTCTCAAGAAAGCGACGCAACAAATGCAGAACGGCGATAAAGGATCAACCACCCAATCGCTTGCCGCCGCCTCCAAAGAACTCGAAACCATCATGGCGCAACTGGACGACGCCAATGCTTTGCAAGGTTCTCTCGATGCAGTCAACAAAGCGGAAATGTGCCTGGCCACGCATCGCGGTTGGCGCCAGTGCAATCGCCCTGGAATGGGCCAGGGACCGGGCGGCGGCGGCGTCGGCACCTGGACGGATGATGATTCGCAATTATATCCGCAGATGAGCGAGTTGTGGGACAATTCCGGTGTCAAAAGGCCCGATCAGGACGCGCGCGGCTTGACCGATCGTGGCGATTCGCAATTGGCCGATAATCTCGCGCCGACCAAAGTGCATGGTCAAATCTCGCCGGGCAGCCCGATGCCGAGCATCACACTCAAAGGCGTCAGCTTGAAAGGAACGAGCGCGGTCGGTTATCAGGAAGCGGTTTCCGCCGCGCAAAGCGACGCCCAAAGCGCCTTGAACCAGGACCAGGTGCCGCGCGCCTATCAAGGGGCGGTGCGGGATTATTTTGACGACCTGAAAAAGTAGCTTCCGCTACTTGAGCGCGAGGCAAAACAGCTTGTCCTTGGACCGCGCGTAAAGACATCCGCCGGCCAAAGCGGGAAAGGCCCGCACTCCGGCCGGCAGGACCTGCGCGCGGGAAACGACTTGGAATTTTTTGGGATTGGCCGCCGCTCTGACCAGCTCGCCGCCCTCAGTCAATATGAGTAATTGTCCGCCAGCCAAAGTGATGGAGGCCGCGCCGAAGTCTTCCTCCGTCCAGCAGACGCGCCCGGTCGCCCACTCCACGCAGCGCAGGCTCGGTCGCGGTTGCATTCCCGGATCGGCCCGGCCATGAATGCCATACAAATAGCCGTCGCGCAAAACCGGGGTTGCATAGTGGCAGGACAAGGCCTCGTCGCCCGACCAAACCTTCTGCGCGACGTCCTCTTTGAGGCGCAGCAAAACCGCGCCCGTTTCATAACTGGCGGTCAAGAACACCGTATCCCCGGAAACCAACGGGGTGGCCGCGTTGACCGACGCGTTCTCTCTCGATCGCCATGGAAAGTCGAAATAAAGAGCGCCACTGGTTGGGTTGAGGCCGACCAGGCCGGCACGGGTAAAAATCAAACCGTAGCGCCGGCCATTGATCGTGGCCGCGATGGGCGAAGAATAGCCCGCTGCGTCATCGGTCTTTTTCCAACGCAACGCGCCCGTCGTTTGGTCGAGGGCGATGATGCCGGCGCCATCCCCTCCCCCTATATTCAAGATGACCGCCCCGCCTTCGAGCAATGGCGAACACGCCATCCCAAAAAAACCCTTGGCGGCATGAAACTTGTCTTTACAATTGACATGCCACGCTTCCTTGCCGCTTTGCAAATCGACGCAATACACCGCCCCTTCCGCGCCCATGGTGAAGACCTTTCCTGCGGCGATGGCCGGAGTGGCGCGAGGCCCTTCGTCAAAACCAAAATCGTCTTGATAGTGGGTCGGATAAGCGAAACGCCACGAGGCGCGGCCGGTTTTGGCTTCAATGCAATCGATCGTTTCCTGGCCGCCCAAGCGATGGAACAGGATGAGTTTGCCTTCCGCCACCACCGGGCCGCTGAAGCCCTGCCCCACGTTCGTTTGCCATCGCACCGGCGGCCCTTCGGCGGGCCATGCGCCGCTCAAATTCGTCTCCGGGGAAATGCCATTTCGATCCGGGCCGAGAAATTGCGGCCAGTCGGCCGCGGCGAGGGACAGCGAAAAGAAAGGCAAAAGCCAGAGGAGAAATTTCATCGAGTCAGCTTAAAGATTCCAATGATGAAAACGGCAACGACGATTGCCGCCACCGCCCACCAAAACCAATTGATGCCGTATGGCAGCACCTTTTTTTTGCCAAATTCGCGATCGACAAACTCGTTGTAGTC
>DASRLE010000467.1:0-21960 GCA_035648615.1 Saccharimonadales bacterium (SeqCode)
ATAGAGAGCCGCGCCCGCTGCGCTTCCGCCCGAACCTCCATTGCCGCCGTTGCCGCCGAAGACGAACCCGGTGCTCGCTCCATTTCCCCCGTTTCCGCCGCTGCCGGCCGAGACGGTATTGTTGGTCAAAATCGAATACAAAATCGTCACCGGCCCCCGGCTGTAAATCGCCGCCCCCGCCGCGCTCAATCCGCTGGTCGCGCTGGAGCCATCGCCGCTGCTGTCGTCATTATTGACCCCGTTGACACCGCTGGCGTTGGTGGCGGAATTGCCATAGAGCACGCAATTGCTAATGACCAGCGTGCCGGCGCTATAAATGGCGCCGCCATTGGTGCTCACGCCCCCGTGCAACTGCAAATTCCGCAACGTCAGCCTCGCGCCCGCGCGAACATTAAACAGCCGAGTCACATTATTGCCTTCGAAGAGCACAAAATTAGTCCCGGCATCAATCGTCACATTTTGAGAAATCTGGAGCGTTTCCCCGACGGTCGTCAGGTTAATGGTGACATTGGTGCCGAAATTAGTAATGAGCGGGGAAGACTGCAACGCGGTCTGCAAGGTGGGCAAATTGGACACCACCGTAATTTGGGACGACCCCCGATGGGCGAAACCAAAAAGCAACGCCAGGCCCAAGGCCCAAATTTTTCCGCCAGTGAAGATAATTTTCAAGCGCCTCTCGATTCGACCGCATTAAATAGCAAAGTCCACCCGCTAGATAAACAACAATCCGGCAAAAAGTTGCGGTGAAAATCCGGAGGATTGGTTTGACTGAGCGGCCTTTTCGCGCGCCAGACGGCAACTTCATAGGGGCCTGGTTTCGGAAAAATAGGGGTGGAACTCCAAAGTTGGCGATGCGTTTCCGATATCCGATATGCGGCGCTTTCTTTCATCACGTTCCAATTCACTATCTCGATCCTATCACAGCGCTGAGAAACTTTGCCGCTCACCGTGCGCACTATTTTCACACTTTTACGGGGATGCTGTCGAGAAGAGACGCGCACGGTGCGCACTTTTTTTCGAGGCACCGAAAGGCAAAAACATGGGGGCAAAAAAATTCTATTCCCAATCTTGATGCCGATGCCTTCAAAAAGCATGGAAACGACTTGTGCGGCCTTTTCTGTCTCAATACGGACGCCCTGCAAGGGCTGGCTCTCGCTGAATGTCGCATCGCAATTCAGACAACGGAATCTTTGAACGCGACTATTTCGATTTTGATAGAAGCCAGTCTTCTTGACTGGGCAGGAACAACAATGACAGCTTGCCACAATAGCGTGCCTTTCGTGCGGCCTGGGCTTATCGTGATAGCGAATCTTACCGGATTCTGTCCGAGGGCTTCGGCCTTTGGATGCTCCCTATTGGTGTTTCAACCTAAAAACGGCAGTCGAACTCCGTAAATATGTGTAAGTGACTCATATTACTTGGTTTCCAACTGCTCCGCAGTTCACCTTTTCGATGGGAACTTGCTTATTTGCAAATAGTTGTAACTCAACCTGGATGGCCGTTTTTGGGCCGTCCAACTGCCGTTTTTAGGTTCAAGTGCCTGCAGGGCTTTTTGTTTTTACCTCAGCAAACTTCTGCATTGACTATTTATCTAACATAAATTATTGTAAACGTCAACATATTTGCTAGATAAAAATTATGACTAACAAAGTAGGCCGACCAACAGTCCCGAAGAGCAAGGCAAAAACCGTCTTGTTAGGTGCGCGTTTTTCTCCTAGTGAAGCGAAGAAAGTTGAACTGGACGCAGCCAATGTTGAGCAGGACAAGTCTAAATGGATTCGGGGCAGGCTTCTTGATCTTATGAATGAGGTTTCGCCAGCCGATTTACATAGACTCTGGTTTCGCGCCAGAATCCTGACGAAGGACGGCCAAGAGCTATCCAAAGGTGCAATAAAGCTGAGAATTGCTCCCGGTCGCGGGGTGTTTGTGCCAGATCAGATACCATGTCTATCTCTGGACATTCCGCCAGAGACAAAACTTGTGGCAGAGATAGAGAAACATCATTTTGACTTGTCTGATTGGGAGAGTTGCGGGGCTGGAATAGAACTCGCAGAGGGGATTCATTGCATCGGGCCGCATTACCATTTCTCTTGCCCTCCGGAATAGGCGTTGAATTTCTAGCTTTCATAGTGGATAATCAGCTTGTGAATCCGGTAAAAATTCTTTCTCCGAAGGTCTGTCTTTTTCTCCGGGTTGATCGCATCTAAAACCTTATTACCGAAATTAAATTATGGAACGCTACATTGCGCAAATGGCAGACGAGGCTCTTGGGGATATGTGTGGGCCTGAACCCCTTGAATACAGAGTTAAATTGGCTCAGTCCCGTTTCAGCTTTGTTTCCAGCGATCATTTCTTAAAAACCGCCCCGCCAGAAATTGGGCAAAACATAACCACTTTGATTGCCATGGAGGGCAAAAATACCGATCACGCGGCGGGACTGATTAGGGAATTGATTCATGCCATTTTAGCGGAGTTTGCCCGTCAAGACGGGAGAGCGGAGGCACGTCGAAGTCAGGGTTAAGCGCAACGTGCAGATAACTCGTCATGGGCAATATTGTTTCTTTCAGGGAGACAACTTTGTATCGGGCTAAATCATTTTTAAGAATAGTCCCGGCAACGCGAACGTCAGAAACAAAAACGGTATGGCGCAGCCCAGATAAAAAAGCGGCAAGTAAATATTGAATGGTGGTCTTCCCGGAACACTTCGCCTGCCCTTCAATGACGACGGTCAGCGAGCGACTCAAAAAGAGCATGGCTGAGACAGAATCAGAGCAAAGCGCGGCGTGACTCCGCGTGTTCGGGAAAGCTTCCCGGTTTGCGGACTGCGAAACGTTATTTTAGGTAGTGTCCTAATTTGAATTTTCATCTCCCAAAAGCTGTGAATTCTCTGCCCTTTGCTTGTGTTTATCCATCGACCACACCAACATACAGGCAACGACGGAAGCAAAGACAGTCAAGACAGTCATTAGAATTTCCCACCATGTCGCATGGTCAGCATGACCCGAGCGCAAGCTCATTACGACACCGAAAAGCCCGAACGAACAATAAGCCGTGGCGATTACTATGGCCGTAATCGCCTTACCCTTTGGGGCAATATAAGCAGCCCCACAGACAAACGCCAATGAACCAAACCAAGATTTACAGCAGTCATCAACGAAGTCTGGAAAAATTACCGCAACCGTCCATCCGTTGATGATATTGACCAAAATCATGGCCGCGACGGCACCCGGCAGAATGAGAATCCACCTGATCCAAAACCACGCTTTCATTTCATCTCTCTGATTTCCGCCGCAATTGCCACTTTCACCGCCGTTTGCGGTGAATCCACGGACGGTATTTCCAGCACGCTCACAAACCGTTCCCCGGTGTGCTCTTTGCCCTCTGCGTGGCTCCAGGCAAAGGCTTTCTTGGCTTTTGGGTGCCAGACAGGGCGAACACTTCCACAACGCCTTGCCAGATCGTCTGGCCTTTAAACACCTCTTGCACCGGCACGGATTCAACCCATTTTGAATCGCACTTGTGCAAGTGAAAAATGACCGATTGCAATCGCTCGATGTATTCTTTATTCGCCACAACGTTCAACCAATTCCGCAACGCTCCATTGGCTTTTCTCGACGCCAGCGGCCATTGCAGGGGTGCATCGAATTGCACCGTGAATCTTGCAGAAGTTGTAATACGCGAAATTGAGCGCGACCGCAGCTTTAAAGTTTTCAAACTTTTTGCTGAAGGCATTGGTTAGACGGGTAAGGCGTCGGCAGTGCATCCGAAGCGTGAGATTTTGCCGTTCAAGGTGCGACGTGCTAATCAATTCCTTGATCGGGTTGCCAAAAATCCGGTGTGTTTCGACTTTGACAGCTTCGGCAGGGCTATACCGACTCGCAGCATCCTTGTTCAGATTCACCAGACGTTGTGCGTTACTCCGGCGATGGAAGCGGGAATTCCCGATCACCTTTGGAGCTTGGAAGAAGTCGTGGGGCTTCTGGAATAGACCCCATTTTTGGCTTGCTACGGTCATGGTTGGCGTGTACCCTGCTTTGTAATGGCCATTATATGACGGCGAATCCAACAGACGACCGAAGCGTTCTTGAATCAATGCGAGCGCTAAATCTGTGTCAGGTTGAAAGTCTTGAAAAGGCTGGCAGGGAGCTTGACCCGTCGGATCAAAACTCTTGCGCGATTTTTAATAAATATGTTTCAAGTGTTCAAGCGACAATCAGTTACACTTTTAAATTGACCAGCTTTCGGGCGATGGAAACAGAAAACCCGGCGGATGCTGCGGCCATGTGGTTGGAGATGAAAAATCTTTGCGAAAAAGCCATGGCAGCCATTCAGGCATACAAAGACCTCTACCCTTATTGCGGAACATCGGAATTATATGATTTGTCGCTTGCCTGTTGGTCTGAAGCGGAAGACCGACGGCAGGCTAATGGGAAGGATGCTGAATGCATGAACAAACCGATTCCGGCGGGATTATTTCCGAAGCAGAGCTAGACGAACTCACACAGTTATTTCAGACTTTTGAAGGTGCGCAAGCCCCATTAGCGTTAGAGCCTCAAACAGCAAAGCAACTATTTAACGAAAGGGTTGTGGCCTTATACGGGCAGAAAGTTAAGCCCGCATTTCAAAGCCTTTCGTTCGCTGATTTTCTTACCTTCACGCGTCGCACATGCAGAAAACGCATGGCCACAGCTGAGAAGTATTTGTGCCCATAAAATTTTTAAGATTTCCGATTTCAAATTGATACACTGCCGTAAATCGGCTTTTTTTTCGCGGGGGCGTGGTGTAATACAAGGATGGCTCAACGCAATTTTATGAACCGTGACATATTTGAAGACCTGTTTGTTTTGGAAATGACCAATAACCACCTCGGCAGCCTCGAGCGTGGATTGAAGATCGTCGAGCAGCATGCCCGGATTGTGCGGTTCAATAATGTGCGCGCGGCCATCAAGCTGCAGTTTCGCGACATCGACAGTTTCGTGCATAAGGATTTTCGCCAGCGCACCGATATCCGTTACATCCGCCGCGTCATGGAAACCAAAATGTCCAAGGCGGATTACGAAACGCTGGTCCACGCCATCCGCAAATATGGGTGCATCCCCATGGCCACGCCTTTCGATGAGAAGTCGGTCGATTGGTGCGTGGAATTCAACATGCCGATCATCAAGATCGCCAGCGCCGACAGCAATGACTGGATGCTGCTGGAAAAAATCGCCAAAACCAAAAAGCCGGTCATCGTTTCCATCGGCGGGCTCTCCCTCAAGGACATGGACGACATGGTGACCTTTTTTGAAAATCGCAATATCCCGCTGGCCATCAACCATTGCGTGGCGGCTTATCCGCACGACGATTCCGAGTGCGAGTTGAGTCAAATCGAATTTCTCAAAAACCGCTACCCGGACCATACGCTCGGCTATTCCTGCCACGAGCATAAGGATTGGAATTCGTCGATCATGATCGCTTACGCCAAGGGTGCGCGCACTTTCGAGCGCCACATCGACATTGACGACGGAGGCCAGCCGGTGGCTGCCTATTCTTCTTTACCGGCGCAAATCGATATTTGGTTCAAGGCCTTTCAGAAGGTCAAGGAAATGTGCGGCAGTTCGGACAGCCATCGCAAAGTCACGCTGCCCAAGGAAACCGCCTATCTCGATACTTACGTGCGCGGCGTTTATGCGCGGGCCGATTTGAAGGAAGGACAGCAATTGCTGGAGGAGGACGTTTACATGGCCATCCCGCTGCAGAAAGGCCAGATCTCGAGCCGGGAACTGATGCTGGGCCGCTACGGCCATCACATGCTCAAGCCCTGCCGGAAGGACCAGCCCATCACCATCGATATGCTTGACACCCCCTACGCGCATTCCGAGGAGTTGAAGAAAACGATCAATGAGCGCGGCCTTGATCCATCGGCGGGCCAATCCGCCTGAGGGTCACAAGCCGGAAGGATGATCTAAAAAAATCCAGGGCACGGCGAACTTGCGCGAGAGATGGGCCGTCAGCGCTTTGACCCCGAAGGTCTCGGTGGCGTAGTGTCCGCCGTAGAAAACATTCAACCCCAGGTCCTCGGCCAGCGCATGAGTATGGTGCGGGCCTTCGCCAGTAATAAACGTGTCCACGCCTTCCTTGGCCGCGATCTTGAGTTCCGCTCCCGCGCCGCCGGTGACCACGCCGATGCGATGGCAATTCACCGCGCCGCCAGGCAGAAGACGCGGCGGTGCGCCCAGAATCTTCGCCAGGCGATTGGCCAGATCCTGGCGCGAGATTTTGTGGCGCGTTTGCCAGCCGATGAATTGTCCCTTCTCGAAAAAAAACGGCTTGAGGTTGCGGAAGCCGAGCGCGGCGCATAATTGCGCGTTGTTGCCCAGGCGCGGATGCGCGTCGAGAGGCAGGTGCGAACTATAAACCGCCATATTGTTTTTGATCAACAGTTCCAACATCTCGCGCCGCCGCCCAACCCACGGGAAGGACGGCCCCCAAAATAATCCATGATGAACAATCATCAGGTCCGCCTTGGCCGCCACCGCCAATCGCAGCGTGGCGAACGAAGCATCCACCGACGCGGCGATTTTTGTGATCGTGCCGTTGTTCTCGACTTGTAAGCCGTTGACCGCGCCCTCCCAATCGTTGAACGTTTCGGGGCGCAGGATTTTTTGACACTCGCGCGCCATCTCCGCCAAATTTGCTTTTGCCATGCCCGCATCAGAACAGAGAACGTCCGCCTTTTCAATTCAGCGCCAAAGATTTTTGCAACGCTCTATTGAATTCTGCGCTAGTGTTCTTATAGTTCGCTGCTTGAAATGGAAATGACTCACGTCGAAACCCCGATAGCCGCCTGGGCCATCCCGGCGGCGCGCGCCCTTTACAATATTAGCGGGTGGGGCGCGAAGTATTTCGACATCAATGAAGCCGGCCATGTGGTGGCCACTCCCTTGCGGCAACGGGGCGCGGTGGTGGATTTGACGGACGTGATCGAAGAGGCCAAAGGCCGCGGCTTGAAATTCCCCGTGCTGATTCGCTTCCAGGATATTTTGCGCGACCGGGTCGAAGCGATTAACCACGCCTTCGCCTCGTCCATCGCGGAGTTCAATTATCAAAATAAATACCGCGGCGTTTTTCCGATCAAAGTCAACCAACTGCGCGAAGTGGTGGAGGAGATTCTCGAGGCGGGCAAACCGTACCAGTTTGGATTGGAAGTCGGGAGCAAACCGGAATTGTTCGCCGGCCTGGCTTTGCAAAGCCAGCAGGGCTGCCTGATTATTTGCAATGGCTACAAGGACACCGTTTTCATCCGCATGGCGCTGATGGGAATCAAGCTCGGGAAAAAAGTCGTCATGGTCGTCGAAAAGCTGGAGGAGCTGAAACAGATCATTGCGGTGTCGCGCCAGGTGGGAGTCGAACCGGTCATCGGCATCCGCGCCCGGTTGATCAGCAAAGGCGCGGGCAAATGGGCGGACAGCGGGGGCGAAAATGCCAAGTTCGGTTTGAACACCGCCGAACTTCTGGCTGCGACCGAGATTTTGCGCGCCGAAAAAATGGAGCATTGTTTCAAGCTGCTTCATTTTCACATCGGCTCGCAAGTGCCGGACATCGTGACCATCAAGAAAGCCGTGCAGGAAGCGGCCCGCTTTTACGCCAAGCTCTACAAAATGGGTTTCTTCATCGAGTCCCTCGATGTCGGCGGCGGACTGGGGGTGGATTACGACGGCAGCCGTTCGGCCTCGGACAGCTCGACAAATTATACGTTACAGGAATACACCAACGACATCGTTTTCTACATCGGCGAAGTTTGCAACCAGGAGAAAGTTCCGCATCCGCAGATCATCAGCGAAAGCGGGCGGGCCATCGTCGCGCATCACAGCGTGCTGATTGTCGAAACATTTGGCACCATCGAAAAAATCAGTTCGGGCGCGCCGATTCAATTCGGAGAAAACGAACACCGGCTGGTGCGCGATCTTCTGGACATCCGCAAAAATCTTCCGCCGGTGAACATGCTTGAAGCCTTTCACGACGCCGCCGACCGGCGCGACGAGGCGCAGAATATGTTCACTCTCGGCATGTTAGATTTGCCGGACAAGGCCAAAATCGAAACGCTTTATTGGGAGATCGCCCAGGCGGTCGTGCAAAGCTTTCGCGGCCAGCATTATATTCCCGAGGAAGTCCGTAAATTGGAGGATAGTCTGAGCGACCAGTTCCTCTGCAATTTTTCGGTGTTCCAATCTCTTCTTGACCATTGGGCGCTTGGGCAGCTCTTTCCGGTCATGCCGCTCAGCCGCCTCAATGAACGCCCCACCCGCGAGGGCACGCTGGTCGATATCACTTGCGATTCCGATGGCGAGGTGAAGAAATTCATCGACCTGGCCGACGTGCGCGACACCTTGCCGTTGCACGCGCCCCGCGCCAACGGCAACGGTCCCGAGCCGTACTATCTCGGTTTCTTTTTGATGGGCGCGTATCAGGATATCATGGGTGACCTGCACAATCTTTTTGGGCGCGTCAACGAAGTCCACGTCTTTCTCGATCCCGACGAACCGGCCGGCTATTACGTCGAAGAAATCATTGAAGGCACGACCATCGTGCAGGCCCTGACCTCCGTGCAGTATGACGAAAACGAATTGAAGCGGCAGATGAAAATGCAGATCGACGAAGCGATTAAATCCGACCGCCTCAAACCGTCGGAAGGAATGCGCCTGCTGGCCGATTACGAACGCGGCTTGAAGGAATACACCTACCTCACCATTTAGACGGCAATGGACGCCGCCAAAGTCGAACTGATGCGGGCCTTGGGACGACTGGTGCGCGGGCTTTCCGCCTTGTTCTGGGGGCTGCCTTTGACTCTGCTCATTTGCGCGGAGACGGTGCGCACGCATTGGGCGGATTTTTTGGGAGCGATGAGCTGCGTGCCGCCGCTGGCCGTCAGCCTGGTCTTATGTTATGGTCTGCGCCAATTGCGCGACTTCCAAAAGCAGGAACGCATCTGGCAGCAGGCCTTGAACCGCGCCGAATTTTTCGCCGTCATCAATGCCGGCCTGTCGCCGTTTTTGTTTTGGTGGCGCCGGTTCCCCTTCTTTTCGTTTTACATTATCTGCGTTGGGCTGCTGCTTTTTTCGGCCCTGATTTTTCTGGTGCAGCTTAACCATGTCCTTCGCCGCCTCAGCGCCATGCTGCCCGACGAAACTTTGCGCGTCGAAACGAGGATGTTTACCAGCCTCAACACTATCCTCCTGCTCATCGCCTTGACCGGGGCGGCCGTTTACACGGCGTTGGACCGATTCCAAATTGTGCCGCACGCTGTGGCCCGAATGTTAGGGGGTGAAAGTCCGCGCGCCGTCTGGCTGATCTCCTTCGTCAGTCTGATGCCTCTCAGCATGACTCTGGCCCTCCTGTGGAAAATCAAGGAAGTCATTTTCAACAGCATCTTCGAGGCGGAATCAGAACGGCGTCCGTCCAATTGATTGTCTCCGCGATCCCACGCTGATTAATTCAGGAGATTGTACCAGTTATCCCGCTGGTGCGCTTCGTATCCCAAGTCCTCGATCAACCGCCGCATATCCGCGACGCCCATGCGATAGGTTGTCCCAGCCTGCGAAACGACATTTTCCTCAATCATGATACTGCCCAAGTCGTTCGCGCCAAATTTGAGGGCGACTTGTCCGATCTCCGGCCCCTGCGTCACCCACGAACTCTGCACGCTCGGAAAATTATCGAGGTAAATGCGGCTCAGCGCCTGCGTGCGCAAGTAATCGTGCGCGCCGACGGTGGGTGCCTTCAGCCGCGTATGCTCGGCTTGAAAGGTCCAGGCGATAAACGCCGTGAATCCTTTGCTTTTGTCCTGCTGGGCGCGCACGCGCTCGAGATGTTCGATGCGGTCCTCGAGGCTCTCCACATGGCCGAACATCATCGTGGCCGTCGAACTCAATCCCAACCGATGCGCCACATCCATGACACTGAGCCAGTCATCACTCATCGCTTTCAGCGGCGAAATCCGCTGGCGGACGCGGTCCACCAGAATTTCGCCTCCGCCGCCCGGAATCGACCCCAGGCCCGCCTTGACGAACTGCGAAATAATTTCCTCCAACGACAATCCGAACACCTCGCGAAAGTGGATAAACTCGCTCGGACTAAACCCGTGAATATTCACCCGCGGAAATTTTCCCTTAATATGCGAAAGCAAATCCAGATACCATTGCAGGGACAATTTCGGATGATGGCCGCCCTGCATTAAAATCTGCGTCCCGCCCAGCGCGACGGTTTCCTCGATTTTTTCATCCATCTCGCCGAGGCTGATCACATAAGCGTCCGGGTCAGTCTCCGTGCGGTAAAACGCGCAGAACTTGCAATAGACATTACAGACATTCGTATAATTGACATTGCGATCGACGATGTAAGTCACAATCTGATTGCCTCGCCCGCCATGGGTCTGGGCCCGGGCCAATTGGCGTCGCCGGTCCGCCAGCGCGCCCAACTCCTCCAGCGGCAGCCGAAACAAGCGCGCGGCCTCCCCCGGATCAATCCGGCCGCCCGTCCAGACCTTTTCCAACAAAGGCTCCAACGCTGTGTCGTTCATCATCATATACTGCGTCCAATCTGCTCCTGGTAGCGTTAAACTTCAACCTCGGTTCTCGGATAAAGGGCAGTTAGAAAGCTGCGGCATACGCTTCCTTGGCCGGGGACGTTGCAAACCTGAAACGTTGCAAGTTTGAAACGTTTCAACTTTGAAACGTTGCAAGGTTGCAACGTTTCAGCCTTGCGAGGGGGAGCGCCTTGTGGTTAAAGGAAGGCATGTTTCAGACAAGCACGCCCGTGATGGGAGACGGTTTTCAAAATAGAATAACAGACCTGGACGACTTGGCTCGGTCCATTCAACGCCTGGAGTCAGGCGAACCTCAGTGGATGGCCATTCTGGGTCCGCGAAAAATCGGCAAAACCAGCCTGGTGCTGGAAGCAGCCCGCCGTGTCAAAACGCTCTCGCTCCGAGTCGTGGCGTTGGATGTGCAAGAGCAAGGGCCGGTGTCCCTCGAATTCTTCCGGCGGTTTGCGCTTCGAATCGTTGACGCAGCCTTCGGCAGTGAGTTGGGGGAATCTCTGGAGCGTTTTGCCCGGCAACCTGCGGCCTACAGGAAAATCCTCCAGAAGGTGGGAAGCTTTGACTCGCTGCCCAAGGCGCTTCGCCTCGAGTTGATCGAGATAGTGGAAGGCGACGTGAGTCCTGACCGGATCGCCGGGTGGTTGGATCTGCCTGAGGAACTGGCTGTGGCGCTCGACTTGCGGTTTGTCATCGCGCTCGACGAATTCCAAGAGTTGAATGAACTTCAGAAACACGGATTCAACTCCTTTATGCTGCTGCGCGCCAAATGGCAAAAACATCGGCGGGTCGCCTATTTTATTTCGGGTTCAGCCCGCTCCATGCTTCTCACTTTGGTGAACTCTCAGAAATCGCCGTTTTTCCAGCATTTTCACATTCACGACTTGCTTCCCTTCGCCCACAGCGACGCGGTAGATCTGCTTCGGCGTTTAAGCCCTCTGGAGCATTCGATTCCAGTCGAGGTGGCGGAACTGGCGGTAAAAACTCTTTCAGGACATCCGTTCTACCTGCAGTTACTGGGTGAACAATTGACGCAAGTTCCCGGATCACCGGATATTCCAGCTTTGAAGGACGCCTTGCAGAAACTGCTTTTTTCCCGCACCGGCCGCCTCTCTTTGTTTTTTGAAAATGAATTCCAGCGCTTGGTTGGACGCTCAACCTTGCTGGCTGCCACCTTGGATTCTCTCGCGGAGGGGCCGATCACACTGACAGCGGTGTCCAACGCCATTCACGCTAAATCGGGAGCAACCGTGAACTATTTGGAACGACTCCAGGATGCAGTGGTCAAGTCGGAGGGAGGATTTTATTCCCTTGCCGATTCGGTCTTCGCCCTTTGGCTGCGCTGGCGGCGTCCCGGCGGCACCATCGTCCCGATGAGTGTGGTGGGAGACGAAGCTGAAATCGCGGTCGCGCGAGCGCTATCCGATATGGGATTCGATTTGATATATCAATCCAAGGCATCCAGAGGAGCGTTTGATCTCTTGGGAACGCGGGGTTCAACGCAATTGGGAATCCAAGTGAAACGTTCGCCGCTGCCATTACGTTTTCCGCGCCATGAGTGGAAGCGCATGGAGGCGGAAGGAGCGCGATTTAAATGGCTTTGGGTGGTCGCCGCCGTCACTCTGGAGGGGATAATTACGATTCTGGATCCAGCCAAGGCTCGGGTTAAAAAAGAGGCAGTTCTCCGGCAGGAGGCCGAGATTGCCAATCTGCCTCAATGGCTGGATTCGCGGCGCCAAGTTTTTGAGTAATTGCGGGGACGCTGTTAATTCTCAGAAGAAGCACCCTTGAAGAAGCTGCGCCGCGAAATTACGCTCCCAATGTGTTTCGGACGCTGGAATTTTCAGACGGCGGCTTGCCTTTTGAAGGGCTGAGTTTTCTCACGGTCAAAAGTCGCGCGTTGCAGCGACGGGCGGACATGACTTTGTTTGTGCCCGCAGAGGCGGCGGCGGCCAAGGATGTTCCGCTGGTCACGCTGCTGCACGGCGTTTATGGAAGTCATTGGGCCTGGTCGGTCAAGGGTGGCGCGCATCGCACGCTGCAACGGCTTATAAAACAGCGCCAGGTGCCTCCCATGGTTTTGGCCATGCCTTCGGATGGATTATGGGGCGATGGCACCGCTTATTTGTCTCAACCGGAGCGGGATGTTGAGAAATGGATTGTCGAAGAAGTTCCCGCCGCGGCGCGTACCGTTGCCACTTGTCTTTCGCCTGCTTCGCCGTCGTTTCTCGGCGGCTTGAGCATGGGCGGGTTCGGCGCGTTGCGGCTCGGGGCAAAATATGGCGCTCATTATCGCGGCCTTTCCGCCCATTCGGCCATTACCCATTTCGAGCAAATGAAAACGTACGTCGAGGAAGACCTTGCCGCTTATCAGGCCTCGCCGCAGGATTATGGCGTGCTCGAAACCATGCTGCGTCATCGCGCGGGCTTGCCGCCGTTTCGGTTTGACTGCGGCGTGGACGATCCTTTGCTCAAGCACAACCGCCGGTTGCATCAAGAACTTGAAGCGCACGGCATCGCGCATCGTTATGATGAATTTTCTGGCGGCCATGATTGGACATACTGGGAAAAGCACCTCGAGGATTCTTTGCGGTTCTTCGCCAAGATATTGAACGGCTAAATTTTTATGAAAATCACTGATCTCAAAGCCACCACCGTGACGGTGCCGCTGGACGCGCCGTTGCGCCATGCCAATGGCTGTCATTGGGGACGATTCGTCCGCACCATTATCGAAGTCGAAACCGACGAAGGCATCACCGGCCTAGGCGAAATGGGCGGCGGGGGCGAATCGGCCGAGGCGGCGTTTCACGCTCTCAAGCCTTATCTTGCCGGCCACGACCCGGCGCGGCTGGAGGAAATGCGTTTTCGCATCAACAATCCCACGGCTTCGCTTTACAACAATCGCACCCAAATGGCGGCGGCGCTGGAATTCGCCTGTCTGGACATCATGGGCCACAAATGGGGCGTGCCGGTTTATGATATTTTGGGCGGCAAATTGCAGGACCGCGTGCCCTTCGCCTCCTATTTGTTTTTCCGCTATGGCAATCCCAAAACCAGCGGCGGCGAGGTGCGCACAGCCGAACAATTGATCAACCATGCCCAGGACAATAAAAAGCGTTACGGGTTCACTTCGCATAAATTGAAAGGCGGCGTCTTTCACCCGGACTACGAACTGGAATGTTATCGCGCGCTGGCTGCGGCGTTCAAAGGGGACCGTTTTCGCTTCGATCCCAACGGCGTTTTTTCGACGGAACAAGCCATTCGTTTTGGGCAGGCCATTGAAGGCTTGAATAACGACTACCTGGAAGACCCGGTCTTCGGCCTCAATGGCATGAGGCGGACGCGCCAGATGGTGCGGGTGCCCTTGGCGACCAATACGGTGGTGGTGAACTTCGAGCAACTGGCGGCCAATGTGCTGGACCCGGCCGTCGATGTAATTCTACTTGACACAACCTTTTGGGGCGGCATCCGGCCCTGCCTCAAAGCGGCCGGAGTGTGCGAGACGTTTCAATTTGGCGTGGCGGTGCATTCCTCGGGCGAGCTGGGCGTTCAGTTGGCGACCATGCTTCACCTGGGCGCAGTCCTGCCCAACCTGACTTTCGCGGCCGACGCCCATTATCATCATCTGACCGACGACATCATCGAAGGCGGGAAAATGCGTTATGAAAACGGCGCCATCCGCGTGCCGACCGGCCCCGGTCTCGGCGTGCGATTGGATCGCGCCAAGCTGGCTGAGTATAGCGAGCTTTACAAACGGCTGGGCGGCTACCCGTATGATCAGGATCCGTTGCGGCCCGGTTGGTCGCCTCTCATCCCGAATAATCGCTGGGCGGATCACACCGATCGCCGGCAACCGAAGATGCCTTTCTAAGTTGATCAAAGGTTCCAACAGGAGTAAAAAGTGGGCGATGCGTGTCCCCTTGCCGTGGTTCAAGGCCATTTTAGTCGAGAATGGCGGCCTATAATATGTTACCTGCCGCCACCGCTTCCTCGCTGAATCCCCGACCCGCCGTTGCCGCGGGAGGAAATTGCCGGTGGATCATTTGCGCGCTCCTTTTTTTTGCGACGACGATCAATTACATCGACCGGCAAATTTTGGCGCTGTTGAAAGACACTCTCGATCACGAATTGCATTGGTCCAATGAGCAGTTCGGCATGGTCAACGCTGTTTTTCAAGGCGCGTATGGCGTGGGCCTGCTGGGGTTCGGCTGGTTTGTCGATCGGTTTGGAGTCAAGATCGGCTACGCCATTTCCATCGCGGCCTGGAGCCTCGCCGCCGCCGGTCACGGGTTGGTGAAAACGATTCAAGGGTTTATGACGGCCCGTATTTGCCTGGGCCTGGCGGAATCCGGCAATTTCCCTTCGGCCATTAAAGCGACGGCCCAATGGTTTCCCAAAAAAGAGCGGGCCTTTGCCACCGCGCTTTTTAATTCCGGCGCGAACGTCGGCGCGATCATCGCCCCGGCGACCATTCCTTTCATCGCGCTTTGGTGGGGCTGGCGTTCGGCCTTTGTCATTGCCGGCCTGGCGGGATTCATCTGGCTGATTGCCTGGTGGCTCTTTTACGAATTGCCGGAGCGGCACAAAAGGGTCAGTGCGTCCGAACTGGCCTACATCCACAGCGACACGAAGGAAGAAAGCAAAGAGAAAGTGCCGTGGTTGCGCTTGCTCAAGTATCGCCAAACCTGGTCCTTTGTCGTAGGCAAATTTATGACGGACCCCATCTGGTGGTTTTTCCTCACCTGGCTGCCGGATTATTTTCAGGCCAGCCGCGGCGTCAATATTCGCAAGGGCTGGATTTATATTTCCTCCATCTACGGAATTTGCACCGTGTTGAGCATCATGGGCGGCTGGGTCACCGGCTACTTGAACCGGCGCGGCTGGAGCATCACCCTGGCGCGCAAGACAGGCATGCTGTTCTTCGCGTTGTGCGTCGCCCCGATTTTCTTCGTGACCAAGTGCGGAACGTGGGGCGCGGTCGGCTTGATTGGCCTGGCGGCGGCGGCCCACCAAGCATGGTCGGCCAACCTCTTCACCACCGTTTCCGATATGTTTCCCAAAAAGGCCGTCGCGTCGGTCATTGGGATTGGCGGCATGGCCGGCTCGGCCGCCGGGATGTTTTTCCCGATTTTTATCGGCCGGTTGCTCGATCACTTCGGCAAGCTGCATCAATCGACCGCCGGTTATTCCATTCTTTTCAGCATTTGCGGGTGCGCGTATCTCGCCGCCTTTCTGCTCAACCATCTTTTGGCGCCGCGCTTTGTGCCGATGAACCTGGATACAATCCCTTCGCCATGAACTCAAACCCCCAAGGGAACTTATCTTTGCTTTCATGGCGGCTGCCGCGCCGCCGTTTTCTCTGGGCGCTGCTGCTGGCCATGACCTTTGCCTCCGGCGCGGTGCTGGACCGCTGGCTGCTTATGAACGGCATTCCGGTGGACTCGGCGGACGAATTTCGTTTGATGGCCCAGGCGTGGAATCTGATTGACCGTTTTTACGTGGACCGCGCCGCGGTCCGTCATACCGCCATGGCTTACGGGGCGATTAGCGGCATGACCGATTCCCTGGGCGACACGGGCCACAGCACTTTTCTCAGCCGCACCCAGGCTAAGAAAGCCGGCTCGGCCGTCCAAGGCAGATTGACCGGCATCGGAGTCACCATCTCAAGCCGGGAGCATCAGACCGTCATCGTCGCGCCGATGGACGGTTCGCCCGCGCAATTGGCCGGCGCGCGGGCGGGCGATATTATTTTGGAAGTCAATGGGCACTCCACCGCCGGTTTGACCCAAAGCCAGGTCTCGGCCCGGATTGCCGGGGACGCCGGCCAATCCGTAGAATTGACAGTGGTGAACCCGCGCGACAATCGCACACGCGACCTCAAAATCGAGCGCGCTGCGATCAAGTTGAATAACATTAGCTGGCAGCGGCTGCCCGGGACGGACCTGGTGCATTTGCGCATTGCCATGTTCAGTGAGGGAGCGGGGCATGACCTGCGCCAGGCGCTGCTCGAAATCAAGCGGCAGGGGCTGCGAGGAATTATTCTTGACGTCCGCAACAACCCGGGCGGCGTCCTGGATGAAGCGACCGCCACGGCCAGCCAGTTCCTCAAATCCGGCAACGTTTTTTGGGAAAGGAATGCGCAGGGCAAATTAAAAGCCATCCCGGTGCAACCGGGCGCGGTGGCGTCCGAAATTCCCCTCGTAGTGCTGATCAATGCGGGTTCCGCCAGCGACTCGGAAATCGTGGCGGGCGCCCTGCATGACGCCCATCGCGGCGAGTTGGTCGGCGAAACGACCTTTGGAACCGGCACCGTCCTGAGCGAATTTCAATTGGCGGATGGCTCCGCTCTGCTGCTGGCCGTCGAAGAATGGCTCACGCCGGACAAACGCTCGTTCTGGCACAAAGGGATCGACCCGGACGTTCGAGTGTCCCAACCCCCCGAAGCAAGTCCACTCCTGCCGGGGGCCGAACGAGAAATGACTGCGGAAGAAATCCATTCCTCGGGCGACGCCCAGCTTTTGCGCGCCATTTCCGTGCTTTCCGCCAAAGAAACCAAACCGTAGTTTTCTTACCAATTTGTAATGTTCGGGAAAGCTTCCCGTCATTCCCTCGTGGCAATGTGTCCGTAGCTAAAGTGCAACGGAACCGAAAATCTTAATGACGACTACGAATACGAATATGAATACGAAATATATACCCCACAAAATTGCCGCGCTCCTTTTAAGCGGCGTGCTTCTGGGTGGCGGCGTTGCGGTGGTTTCCACCGTCCATGCCAGCGACCACGACGCCAAGACCAAATCCATCAACCTGATTGTCGATGACCGCCCTCTCCCCACCGATGTCAAGCAGAATACCAGCTTCGCCCCCATCATTAAAAAGGTTGCGCCCAGCGTCGTGAAGGTCGAAGTGAAAATCGCCTCCAAGGAAGTTCAGATGGACGGCAACGGCATGCCCCAAAATCCTCTCTTTCGCCAATTCTTTGGCAATCGAAAAATGTTTTCGCCTCCGGAGCACGGCGTCGGTTCGGGCGTGATCGTCACCAAAGACGGCTTTATCCTGACCAATAACCATGTGGTTGATGATGCCGACGAAGTCAAAGTGACCTTGACCGACGGCCGCGAATTTACGGCCAAAGTCATCGGCAAGGATCCCAAGTCCGACGTCGCGGTAATCAAGATCGACGCCCATGACCTGCCGGCCATCACCTTTGCGGACAGCGATCGATGCGAAGTCGGCGATCTCGTTCTGGCCATTGGCAATCCGTTTGCCATCGGGCAGACCGTAACGCGCGGCATCGTCAGCGCGACGGGCCGGGCTACGATGGGCTTGCCCTATGAGGACTTCATCCAGACCGACGCCGCCATTAACCCGGGCAACTCGGGCGGCGCCTTGGTCGATGCGGATGGCCGATTGGTGGGCATTAACACCGCCATTTACAGCCGCAGCGGCGGCAATCAAGGCATAGGCTTCGCCATCCCCACCGACTTGGCCAAGGGCGTGATGGAAAGTTTGATCAAATACGGCAAAGTGACCCGCGGCTATCTCGGCGTAATGATCCAGGATATCAACCCTTCCCTGGCCAAGCAGTTCGATCTCAAAAATGATCGCGGCGCGCTGGTTGGCGATGTCGTGACAGACGGCCCCGCAGACAAGGCCGGTTTGAAGAGCGGCGACGTCATCGTGAAATTCGACGGCAAAGAAGTTCTTGACACCCAGCATCTCAGACTGGACGTGGCCCGTATTGCTCCCGGACAAAAGATCGCCGTCAATATTCTGCGCGATGGGTCGCCGAAGGCCTTCGAGGTGCGCGTTAAAGAAATGCCCGGCGAGGACGCGATGGCCAAGAACGACGACAACAATTCGGACAATACCGATACCTTGAAAGGCGTGGCCGTGACGGATCTGGATTCCCAGGCCCGCCAGCAATTCAGCATTCCTGAACACGTCAAAGGCGCGGTCGTGACCCAGGTTGATCCTGGCTCCGCGGCGGACGAAGCGGGTCTCAAGACCGGCGACGTCATCACGGAAATCAATCGCCATGCGGTCAAAGACGCTGACGACGCGGTTAAACTTACCGAACACGCCAAGGATAAGACGACGCTGCTGCACATTTGGAGCAGCAACGGCAGTCACTTTATCGTGGTCGATGAAAGCAAGGCGGGCTGATCTGCCCGTTAGTTCCTCTCTCCCGCCCTTCTCATAGGGGGCGGGAGAGATTTTTTGACTTTTCACTTTCGCGGTTTCCACCGCATTCCCTTTTACTTGCCGTCCATGCGGAACTAGTATGACCGACGAAATGCGCATTCTGGTGGTTGAGGACGACGACAAGATTGCTTCCTTTGTGGTCAAAGGGCTGAAGCAAACGGGCTATGCCGTCGATCGCTGTGCCGACGGCGAGGAGGCTCTTCTGCTGGCCGAGACGACCGCCTTCGATGCCGCTGTCGTAGATATTATGGTGCCCAAGCTCGACGGCCTCAGCCTCGTCCAGCGCATGCGCAGCCGAAAAATCCGCACCCCTGTCATTTTTCTCAGCGCCAAAGCCACGGTGGACGATCGCGTCAAAGGCTTGCAGGCCGGCGGCGATGATTACCTGACCAAACCCTTCGCCTTTTCCGAATTGACCGCGCGCTTGCAGGCCCTGATTCGCCGCGCCACCCAGGCCGCCGAGCCGACCCGCTTGACCGTCGGCGATCTGTCCTTTGACCTGCTCAATCGCGAGGTCATGTGCGCCGGCCAAAAAATCGATCTGCAAACCCGCGAGTTTGCGCTGCTTGAATATCTCATGCGCCACGCCGGCCGGACCGTGACCAAGACGATGATCCTCGAGCATATTTTCGACTATAGTTTTGACCCGCAAACCAACGTCGTCGATGTGCTCATTCACCGCTTGCGCTCCAAAATCGATCCCGGCAAAACCCGGTTGCAGACCATTCGCGGCGTTGGCTATGTTCTTAAACCAGCCTAGTCTCCTGCGCAGTTTTGCCTTTAGGCTCAGCTTGTGGTACGCCCTGCTTTTCGCCATCAGCACGGCCGCGCTTCTGGCCTTGGTCTATTATTTGGTTGCGCACGAATTTCGCACCAAGGACGAAGAAATCATCATGGCGAAATTAAAGGAATACTCGGCCCTCTATCACGCCGGCGGCGTGCGGACCTTGAGCGCCGCCGCCCTCCAGGAAAATAATCCAGAGGACGAAAAATCATTTTACGTCAATCTTATCACTCCCCAGTTTTCGCATCCGATTATAGTGCCGGACGAATGGCACGGGTTTCGCTTGCAACCCGGCGCTTTGGAATTGCATCAGTTTGAAATCACTCGCGTCCCTAAAAATGCCGAAAAAGATTTTGCTCTGGCCGAGGCGCAAATGCCCGATGGCGCTCTCCTCCTCGTCGGGCGAAGCACCAACAACCGCGATCTTCTCTGGGAACCGGTGCGCCAAACCGTTCTGCCCATCATCGTGGCCGTCGCGCTGGCTGGGTTGGCTTTTGGCAGTCTGCTCGCCCATCGCGCGCTGCTGCCCGTTCGCCAGATGGTCGCGACCACCCGCGACATTCTGCGCACTGGCAACCTGGATGCCCGCGTTCCCATCCGCCCTTCCCGCGACGAACTGGACGAGATGGTGCGCCTGTTGAACGCTTTGCTTGACAAAAACCAGGCCCTTATCCGCGCCATGCGCGAAGCCATGGATAACGTGGCCCACGACCTCCGCACGCCGCTGACCCGCCTGCGCGCCTCCGCCGAACTGGCCTTGCGCCAAAGCCCGGACCCGGTCGCCACCCGCGAAGCCCTGGCCGATTGCGTTGAGGAATCCGAGCGCGTCCTGAGCATGGTGAAGACGCTGATGGACATCGCCGAAGCCGAGGCCGGAACCATGCGCCTCGACCGGAAGCCCTTCGATCTTTGCCAGCTCATCCGCGAAATCGTGGACATGTATCAATATGTGGCCGAGGAGAAAAAAATCACCGTCCTGACCGAACTGCCGGAGAACTGCCAGGCGTCCGTGGACCCGAACCGCATGCGGCAGGCTTTTGGCAACTTGCTTGACAACGCCCTCAAATACACCCCGGCAGGCGGCACAGTCACCATTTCCGCCAGCCGCACCGATGCGCAAGCCATCGTACGATTCCGCGACACTGGCCTGGGCATTCCAGAAGCCGAGCAGAACCGCATTTGGGACCGGCTCTATCGCGGCGACAAAAGCCGCTCGCAACGCGGCCTCGGCCTCGGCCTAAGCGTGGTGCGGGCAGTCGTGCAAGCTCACCACGGCGCTGCCACAGTTAAGAGCAAACCTGGCGAAGGCTCGGAATTTGAGGTGATTCTGCCCGTGGCCGAAGTTTAGCCAGCCTTGTGCGATGAATTCGGAGAGGGTAAGCCCAGAAATCTTTTCTGCTTACACAACCGTGCAAACACTTTCTCGCCGTCCACGCCTTTGCCAGCGTCCAGCGATTCTGCTGCTTGAAGCAGTTTTGCTTCAAGCTCCGGCAATGAGCGCACAGTAATCCTTTTCAGTAGTTCTTCTTTTTCCATCGTGGTAGAAGTTGAGTTCTATTCCACCGAAGCGGTCAATAATCGTAAAGGCCGGTGTCGTGCGAGTAGGAACTGCCGGGGCCGCCGCCGCCCTCGTCCATGTCGCCGCCTAAAAGGTCGCTCATGTCGGCCTCGATTTTTTCGGGGTCTTCACCGGCTTCAAGGCGCTTGATGGCTGTTTCCAATTCCTTGGGCACGCTGCCAGCGGGCATCAAGTCTTTCATTTTTCGCATCAAGTGCGCCATGTGCTTGGGGTTGTTTTCGTCGAGATGCTCCATGTCGCGTTCCATCTCCGACATCGCCCGCATCATGCGCGGATCGTCCATCTCCGGGGCCGGTCCGCCGCCGGGTTCGGAGGTCTCTTTGGCCCCGCGCGGCATGGCGAAAGCGCTGACTTGTTTGGTCATCTTGCGGCTGCCGCATTTGGGGCAGGCCGGCGGCCCTTCCGGTTGCAATCTCTTCGAGAGAAAATTGAAAATCTTCCGGCACTGAGGACAGGCAAATTCGTAAATAGGCATAACGTTTCAATGTTTGACATCGTTGGGCCGCGGCAAACGGCCAATCCAAATATCGCCCGCCGCCCGCTTCCATTCAAGGGCGGGCAGCGCGGGTTGTCCCGGGCTTTCCACAGCCAGGCGGTCCTCGGGGCGCATTTTATCGATCCAGGGTTGATAGGCCGAAAGATCGCCGCCGCTGCGCTGAATGCTGCGGTAAACTTTCAACGCCTCTGGCGGCATCAGCGCGGGTTCGAAGCCCACCATGTAACGCCACTTGGCCTGCGGGTTCTTGAAAAATGTATTGTAAAAAAATCGCATGTTGCCCGCGTAAAAAATTCCTTTGTCACCCGGCATCCACC
>DASRLE010000468.1:0-7732 GCA_035648615.1 Saccharimonadales bacterium (SeqCode)
GCCGGAATATGCCGTGGCCGAAACGCGGCCATTTCATTTGTTCAGTTTGTTTATGTTGGGACTGCTGTTGCTCAAAGAACTCTCCGGCGAAGCAGCCATGGAGCGCGCCCATGCCTCGGATGTCGCGTGCGCCTGCGCCGAGGCTCATGCGGCCACCGCCGCCGCCGCCGCCCGCCGCCGCCAGATTTATTTGCAGGTTGCGGAAAAGCGTTTTAAGGGGATAAATCGATGCTGCTAAAGTTGCGCCCATGAAAATCGCTCTTTTTGGCGGCTCGTTCGATCCGGTCCATTTGGGACATTTGCTGGTGGCCATGGCGGCGCGCGAAGAGTTGGAATTAAGCCGGGTGTTTTTCATTCCCGCCGCGCAATCTCCCTTCAAGCCGGAGCGCGCGCCCGCCCCCGCCAACGAACGTCTCCGCTTGCTGCGACTGGCCCTGGCCGGCGAGGCCGCCTATGAAGTAGATGACCAGGAGCTGCGCCGCGGCGGAACTTCGTATTCCATCGACACCGTTCGCGACTACAAAAAGAGATTTCCGACCGCTGGATTGTTTTATGTCATCGGCGCAGACCAGCCGGCCCAACTGAATTTGTGGCGCGATGCGGCGGAATTGGCCCGGCTGGTCGAATTTCTCGTCATTCCCCGCCCGGGCGAACCTGCGCCCGCTCTGCCCGCGCCGTTTCGCGGACGGGCCTTGCGCGGCTTTCCCTTGGGGGTTTCTTCATCCGAGATTCGCGCGCGTTGTCAGGCGGGGCTGCCCATCACTCATTTGACGCCGGCGGCGGTCGCCGAAGCCATCAAAATAAATCGGCTTTATCTTCCGGCTCACTTGCGCTAGGATTGTTCCAAAATGGATTCCAAGAAATTGGCCTTGCGTTGCCGCGACCTGGCTGAAAATAAAAAAGCCGCCGACATTGTCCTCCTCGACGTCCGCAAACTCTCCTCTGTGACCGACTATTTTGTCATTGTCTCCGGCACGAGCGAGCCGCATTTGCGGGCCATCGTCAATGAAATCACCGACCATCTGCGCGAAGACTTTCAACTGCGCCCGCGGGCGATCGATGGCGGCGCCGGGGCGGCTTGGCAAGTGCTGGATTATTTTGACGTTATCATCCACGTCATGCGGGCGGATGTTCGTGAAAAATATGACTTGGAGAGCCTGTGGGGCGACGCTCCGCGAGCGGGAGTAAAACGGACGAAACGGACCAAAACGAAACCAACTGCCGGCGCCAAGAGATGACGTCGAGGAAAGACCTTACTGGTTTTTGAGCGGAATCTCAGCGGACGCTTTAACCATTTCCTCAACCACCTTGCGAAAATCTTCCAAGCCAGTGGAGGGAATGATCACGTTATCGCGCCGGCCATTCACATCTTCGGTAATGCGCAAAAAACGGCCGCGGGGGTTTTCTTTCAAAGTAAAAATAAATGTCTTTCGCTCGATCTGAATTTTCTCTGTCTTCAGGGTGTCCTCATTGACCGGTGGCTTGGGGGGCCCGGCGCTGTAGGAGCGGTAACCTTGAGGGGAAGGTCGTTCATTCGAAATCATAGTAAGTTTTCTTTCGGTGTTAGGGTCCGCAGGCAACCGGTTCTATCCTTCTATTACTGATTTGTTACAAAGGCGGTTTTGTCAACCCCGGATTTTGCTAAAACTGACGAAACGCGGATGCTCGGGCTCCTTGCTGACGCGCCAAAGATACAGCACGAGCGCGCCCATCACAAAGAGATTGACGGTCTCCGCCCCCGCGTGCCAGACAGCGAAGGCCCGCCCGGCCTGCTGTTGTTGCTCAGTGGTTCTGCCGAAATATTTCGCCAGGTGCAGCGAGCGCATTTTCGGCTGCATCCAAAGGCCGCCGGCCAGGCTGAGGGAGAGGAGAACGAGGATCAGGCCGAGGTTGAAACGCCAGAGTGGCCGTCCGCAATACAACCATTCCCCGATCAAATGCGCCAACGCAATTCCCGCGCACCAATATTGCAAAACAAAATAGCGCGCCACGATGGATTGCGCCGCAAATCCCACCCCGATGATGGTCAACTTGCTGGTCAGGTCGGGGGAGAAGAGGGCGGGAAGCCCAATCATCAGGAAAATGGCCGAGCCGCACCAAACTGCGGCATTGAGCAGGCCGACGAACTTCAAAAATCCGGTCACGCCTCCAAACTATGGAATCGGCCCCCCGCTGCCAAGCAGAACATGCGCTTTTCGCCGTGACGTTATTCCGAATTCTGTAGGAAACCAGGCTTGTCTGTCTTCGCCAGTTCCCTTATGTTTGCAACATGGTTCTGATAAGATTTGCCGATCAAGAGTCAAAATCGAGAGCGCTCGGTTACATCGCCAGGCGTTTTCCGGGCAAGAGTTGGGCCACGGGCGAAGTAATGGTGCCCGAGGCGGCTTTGGCCTCATTAGCCTTGGAAGGTTTTCATTTCATCGTCGAAGGTCCAGCTACTTATGAGCGTCTCACGTCGTTACGAGATACTCCTGCCACTGCGGTTCAATGACGGCCAGCCGGTGCCTGATGCGCTGATTTACGCAGGGCAATGTCAAATTCCGTCAGGCGGCCTGAAAAGTCTCAGGCGCTACTTGACCAGCGAAAACGTTCCGAGCTTGGCCGTTCCAGCCTTGGTGCTGTAAAGATCGCCTGCGGCGGACCCGCCGGACGGGCCGTTGAACGTCAACTGAGCATAATCCACTTCATCTGCGGCACTGGAATCTGTATCGGTCATGATGAGCATCCCGACGGTCGGACTGAACTGCGCATAGGTGAAGGTCCCGGAGCCGCCGCTTTTGGTAAAGTTGCCGTAGTTGAGCGAAATCGAGCCGCTTTCGCCGTTGAGCTTGCCTTGAAGCGTGCCTTGGGCAAGCGCGGCGGGAGCGAAGTAGCCGGAGGGAGACAATCGGGCAAAAGTCATCTTTCCGTAGTCGCCGTTTGGGTTGGTGTAAGTGGCGCTGGTGGCGCTCGTGAACGTCACATTGAGCGTGTCGCTGTTGTCACTGGTGCTGTCACTCGAAGGAGGCGCGAAGGTTTGGACGATCAGGACGGCTGTATCTGCGCCGGTGCGAGCGTAAGTGTAGCCGGCGACCTTGGATGAGCCCTTGGTCGAGGGATAAGTTGTGGCCAAGGTGGCTTGGCCGCAGGAGGCAATGGCGGGGCCGGGATTGTTCGCTTTCTGCAGCGGCGTTACCGTGACACTCATTCCATTGAGGGAGGCAGGCGCCAGATAGCGCAGCCCGCTCGCCTGATAAGCGCCGGTGAAAGTTCCTGAATCATAGTAAGGTCCGCCGCCTGCGCCGTCGTAGGCGGTGGAGAAAAAGCTCCCGTTGCCGGGCGAAGTGAACGTTACCATATAATAGTTGGTCGCCAGGTTGCCATTGGACGGATCGGTATAAGTTTCCATGACCATTGTGGCCATTGGCCCATACTGCATCGAGGCGTAGCTGCCTGAGGTATCGGCGCCGTTGCTGTCAGTGCTCGTGAACGTTCCGTCGCCAAATGTAGTAGTAAAGGTGTTACTCGAAGCATCCACCGAGGTAATGGTCCAGCCGGAGATTGAGCTGACATCCAAATTCAGTCCGGCGGAAAGGGTGAGCGTTCCTGTATTTCCATTGCCATCAGAAAAAGTCGCGGCGGTCGGGCTGGTAAATGTAAATTGCGCCCCGCCGGTTCCCGATTGAGAGGGGGGCGCCAAGGGGGTGGTGATGAATGTGGCGGTGTTCGGTCCGGTTTGGGTATAAGTGTAATAGCTGACGCTGGAGCCCTGATTGGGGTCTGCGCTAAATTGCTCGAATGTGGCGGACCCAAAGCTGACCTGAAAAGGCGCGTTGTTGCCGATTTGCACGTAGCCGACCAACCCGGCCAGCGCCACCGGGGCCTCGCCTGTGGCTGTATTCTCAAAGGTGACGGTTGCGGCCTTCGACGGATTGCCAGCCTCGCTAAGAGCGACGGCGGAAATGACATTGGCTCCGGGGGATAACATCACACTGGCCGACCAGTTGGTCCAATGGTTGGCGGTGCTGGCCGGGACTCGGTTGCCGTTGACCGTCAAGTTAACCGTTCCCACGCCCAAAACATTTTTCGCCGTGCCGGAAACCGTGAGGAGCGTGGCATCCACTTTTTGCTTTGCCGTCGGGGACGTGATGGCCACGGTCGGCACTGAAACGTCGGAAAAGTTGGCCGTCCAAGCTTCGGAGGATTCGGCGGAGAAACGGTAAGGATTCGACGCGGTCTGAATGGGTGCGCCTACCGTCCAAAAGAGAAATTTATAACCGGCGGCGGCTGTGGCCCGCAAAGTGACAGTCTTGCCGCAACCATAGGAGCCTTGGCCGGTGGTTGTGCCGCTTTTGGGCGGGTTGACCAGCGTAGCGATGATGTCCTCTTTTAACTTGAAGTTGGCCACCAAGACATCACCGGAACTGACCGTAAACGTGTAACCAGGCTCCGTGCTGACCAATTTGGAGTGTTTGGTCCAACTGGCAAAATCGTAGCAGCCATTTGGGTTGGCCGTGACGGTCACACTCTGTCCGGTCTGGTACAGGCCCGCCCCGCCGGTGGTTCCGCCAGCGGCCGGGGATGATGTGGTCGTGACGGAATAACCAAAATTGGCCACCACCGTTTCACTCCCAGAGACGGTGAATGTGTAAGGGGATTTTGTGCTGAGGACGACGCCATTGGACGTCCAGTCCAGAAAGGCCGCCCCGGCACTGGCTTTGGCGGTCAATGTCACGTTTGCGCCGGAAATTTTGGCCGAGCTTGTGCCAGCGCCAGTCGGGTAGTCGGTGGTTGTGATCACAGTTTTTGGAGCAGGACCCTCCACTTTGGCGAGGAAGAAGTTCCAAGTTCCCTGCGCTGGCAGAGCGGTTGCGCCGAAAGTGCCCGTTCCTTGATAGAATCCGGCGACGTAGCAATTTCCGGCCGAATCGACCGCACATTTTGAAACCGCTGAAGAAAGCATATTTGCGGGGCGTCCGCTGGCCGAATAGGCCCACTGCAGTGTTCCAGACGCATCGTATTTCGCCGCTGCGGCCAAACCAGAGCCGGCGGTGGCATTGGGACTCAACACCCCTGCCGGATAAACATTTCCCTGCCCATCCACGGCAACATCGAGATACCAATTAAGGCCGGCAGTTCCAGCCTGGCGCGCCCACTGGATCGCGCCCGCGCTGTTGTACTTGGCGAGAAAGGCACTATCTATCCCAGCGAATTTGAGGCTGACGGCGCCAAAGTTTACCGTGCTGGAAAGAAAGCCTGTCACATAAACGTCCCCATTTTGGTCAACCGCCACGCCGCCTTCGTCCACATTGCCACCTGTGGGCTGTTGAACCCATGTCAAAGTTCCAGAACTGTCGAATTTGGCAATAAACATGTTCTTCTTTGAACCTGCACTGACCACCAGGGTGCTCGTCCCGATCGTCATGTTTGCCCCACTTGCATTTTTGGACCCGAACGTACCGCGCAAAAACACATTGCCGCCCCCATCCACGGCGACCTTGGTCGCGTAAACTTCGGCGGTTCCACCTATCAACTTCGCCCATTGGACCGCGCCGGTATTGTCATATTTGACCAAAAAAGTGCTCTCGTCATACCCGTCCGGCATGTCCAAATTCACCGAACCAAACGAGATGGTTGCCCCTCCAAAGCCGCCGAAGGCGATGGCATAGGAATTTCCCGCGCCGTCCACCGCCAACCCGAGGCCGGAAACCCCGCCAAACGATTGCTGGACCCACTGCACGTCCCCCGCGTTATCATACTTGGTGAGGAACATTTCTTCCACTCCATCGGAGTCCAGATTAACGCTGCCGAAATCCGCCGGGCCGTAAAAACCGCCGGTAACATAGACGTTTCCGCCGTTATCCACGCCCGCCCCGCGGCCAGTATTCACGCCGGCATCGCTGCCGCCGGCGCGCCGCGCCCATTGCAGCGTTCCGGTGGAATTGTATTTGGCCACGAAAATATCCGATCCGCCTGCGCTTTGATTGGTGAGAGTGACCCCGCCAAAATCGCTCGTGCCATCGAACCATGCTGTTACATAGAGATTATCCTGGCTGTCCAAGGCCATCCCGATATCGGGCACGTCGCTCGGCAAGCTGGTGGCGCTGGCGAGGCGTTTGGCCCATTGGAACTGCGCTTGGGTGGAATTTGCCAATAGAGCGAGAGCAATGGCCGATGCCAAAGGAAGCGTAGTAAAACTTAGTTTCATGTTTGGTTGTGTAGTTTACTGGCAGGGATAATGAGAGTATCCGCGATTTAACACAAGCCAAATTCAGGCGGACGGGATTTGCGGCGTATGAGAAAAAATTCTTCAATAGCCGCTAACCCTGTTTCCGGGCCAAAGCGGAACTGGCGCTCCGCACTCCAAGACGCTTCGCGCGCACTGCCGCCGCCGAAGAACCGGCAGGTTTTGGACTGCGTGCGCGCCAGTGCCGCTTTCCCTCTGGCGTCCAGCATTTGCATCGCCTCGAAGAATTTTGTCTCACACCGGATTTGCGGAGCGAATAGGATGGGTCGTTGGATGAACTCTTCGTCCGTCGTTTTTGACTTTCACCGGTCTCGGTTCCCGGGTATCAGTGGGCGGTGAGCTGGCTTTATCGCGGGATCGTGCGGCCTGTGCTGTTTGCGCAGGATTCCGAGACTATTCATCGCCGGACTTTGCGGGCGCTGGGTTGCGTCAGCCGCCATGGATTTCTTCGCGGCCTGGCGAAATTCCTTTATGGGCCGCCCGAATTGCCGGTCGAGCTTTTCGGTTTGAAATTTCCCAATCCGCTCGGTCTGGCGGCGGGCATGGATAAGTTTGCGGAAGCGGTTCCAGCCTGGGCCGCGCTCGGGTTTGGTTTCAGCGAATTGGGCGGCGCCACCTGGCACGCGCAACCGGGCAATCCGGCCCCCCGCCTATTTCGCGCCATTCCCGATCAGGCATTGGTCAACTCGATGGGATTCAACAATCCCGGCGCGAGCGCGCTGGCCGAAACTCTGGCCGCCTGGAAAAAAAGCGGCCAATGGCCGAATCATCCGGTGGGGATTAATCTGGGCAAGTCCAAAGTCACGCCGTTGGAAAACGCCGCGGAAGATTACGCGAATTCCTTTCGCGTTTTGCGTCCGCACGCCGATTTTTTTGTGGTCAACGTCAGTTCGCCCAACACGCCCAACCTTCGCCAGCTTCAGGACAAATCGGCCCTCGACGAAATCCTGGCCGCGCTCCAGGAACTCAATCTCGCTCCCGCGCCTGCGCCGCTCCTGGTCAAAGTGGCGCCCGATCTTTCTTTCGAGGCGCTCGATGAAATTCTGCAACTTGCCCTCGCCCGCCGCCTCGCGGGCCTTGTCGCGACCAACACCACCATCACCCGTCCGCTGACCGACGAAGCCGCGCTGCAACAAATTTACGCCCGGCCCGGTGGTTTGAGCGGACGTCCCCTCCGCCAGCGCAGCACCGAAGTCATCCGGCATCTCCATTGCCAATCAAAAGGCGCAATGCCGATAATCGGCGTCGGCGGAATTTTCAATGCATCCGACGCCTGGGAAAAAATCACCGCCGGCGCGTCCCTGCTGCAACTTTATACCGGCCTGATTTACCAAGGGCCTGGAGCGATTCGCGAAATTATCAGCGGCCTGCAAAGCCGCCTCAGTCAAAACGGTTTCACGCACTGGCAACAAGCGGTAGGGGCGGAGACCTGATCTTAATCTTAATCGTAATCATAATCTTAATCTATTCGTGTTAAGAGGATTAGGATTAAGATTAAGATTAAGA
>DASRLE010000469.1:0-5269 GCA_035648615.1 Saccharimonadales bacterium (SeqCode)
GTTCTGCCCCCATTTCTCGGTGAAGGCATCGACCTTGAAGACCTTCTCCGGCGGGGCGCCGCCGCTCCAATCCAGGTCAAAAATAGCGCGGTTGGCCCAGACATCCGCGCTATAACGCCCGACGCCGAAGGGAATGTCGCCCATCAAATAGACGCGCTGCGCCGCGCCATAACTTTTGAGGGACTGCCATTGGCTGAAGGCCACCCATTGCACGTACATAAAGAAAAGTTGTTGACGCATTAAGTCCTCGCGCCGTTTCTCGGGAAGCGAAAGCAGCCAGGTGCGGGCGCGCCGCGGCGTCTGGTGCTCGGGCAGCCAGCGGTCCCACGTCGGGAGACCGCCGTTCTCCTCCATCAAAACGCGAAAGAGCGCATAGTCGGAAAGCCAGTCGGCGTTTTCAGCCAGGAAGGCGCGAAACTCGGCGGCGCGGGACGTGGCATGGTTGAAGTGCCGTTTGCGGAATGACTCGAAGGCCGCTTGCAGCAGAGTCCGCTTGAGCGCCTTGACCTTCGGGTAATTGACAGAGCCATGGCGCAGTTCCTCGAGCAGCGATGCGCGGGCCAGTTGCCTGAATTTGTGCTTCGAGAGATCGGGGAGAAATTGCGGACTGACCGCCAGGGTGGCCGGATCGATGGCCAGCGAGCTGATCGCATTGTAGGGGCTGTTGTCGTCGCTGGTTTCGTTGATCGGCAAGGTTTGCAGAATATTCAGGCCATGGTGATGGCACCAGTCAATCATTTGCCGGACGCCATCGGTATCGCCTATGCCCAGGTCCTGTTCCGTGCGAATGGCAAAGACCGGTTCCAGGATGCCGGCCAGCGAGTGATTTGGACTTAACTTCATTTTGATTTTGCCGCTTCAACACATGCTAAACCCGCTGTTTTCTGCGCTTGCCTGGTTTATAGCTGACGGGACGCGGCGCGGGCGGCGGCCCGCCGGGATTGTCCGTAAAATTTCGTTTCAACTCCCGGACCTGATCTCGCAAGAGCGCGGCTTTTTCGAATTCCAAATTGTTGGCCGCCTCGACCATTTGTTCCTGCAACTCGCGCAACGTCTCTGTCACATCGAAATCGCCGCCGATCTCGTTCAGGACCATGGCCGCCTTGGAATGGGCGCTTTGATAAACAGCCAGGCTGTCTTCCACCGCGCGCACCACGCTGCGCGGAGTGATATTGTGTTCCACGTTGTAAGCCAGTTGTCGCTGCCGGCGATATTCGGAGACGGCCAGAAACTTTTGAATGCTCTTGGTCATCACGCTGGCGTAAAGAATCACTTCGCCATTGATGTGGCGCGCGGCCCGTCCCGCCGTTTGAATGAGGCTCGTCGCGCTGCGCAAATAACCTTCCTTGTCCGCGTCAAGAATAGCGACGAGCGACACCTCGGGCAGGTCCAAACCCTCACGCAATAGATTGATGCCGATTAACACGTCGAACTCGCCTTTGCGCAAGGCGCGCAGGACCTCGACGCGCTCGATCGCGTCGATTTCGCTGTGCAGATAACGGACGTTGATTCCCAAATCCCGCAGGTAATCGGTCAGTTCCTCGGCGGACCGTTTGGTCAGGGTCGTGACCAGCGTGCGCTCTTTGGCGTCGCTGCGCTTGCGCACTTCCTCCAGCAAATCGTCGATCTGGCCTTGCAACGGTTTGACGGTGATTTTCGGGTCCACCAAGCCGGTGGGCCGGACAATCTGTTCGACCAGCCGGCCTTCGGACCATTTCATTTCCCGCTCGGTCGGGGTCGCGCTGACGTAAATGGTTTGGTTCTGCAAGGATTGGAATTCCAGAAATTCCAGCGGACGGTTGTCCATCGCGCTGGGCAGACGAAAGCCGTGCTCGACCAATACGCCCTTGCGCGAACGATCGCCCGCATACATCCCGCCAATCTGGGGAACGGTCGCGTGGGATTCGTCCACGATCAACAGGTAGTCGTTCGGGAAAAAATCCAGCAAGGTGCCGGGACGCGAGCCGGGCGGACGGGCCGCCAGATGGCGCGAGTAATTTTCGATGCCCGAACAAAAACCCATTTCTTCCATCATTTCCAAATCGTATTCCGTGCGCATCTTGATGCGCTGCGCCTCGATCAATTTCCCGCGCGCTTCAAACCACGCAATGCGGTCGCCCAGTTCCTCGCGAATGGCCAGGAGAGCGTTGTTGATTTTCGATTGCGGAGTGACGAATTGTTTGGCCGGAAAAATTATGACCGATTGCGGCGTCCCGGTGCGATGCCCCGTCAACGGATCAAACCGCGAAATGCGCTCGATTTCCTCGCCGAAAAACTCGATGCGCAAACCGTCTTCGGTCCAAGAAGGCCGCAGTTCCACCACATCGCCGCGCACGCGGAAGTGTCCGCGCTCGAAGGCCACGTCGTTGCGCGAATATTGCAATTCGACCAGGCGGACAAGCAGTTGATCGCGCGTCAACGACATTCCCAGATGAACCTGCTGGACGAGGGCCTCGTAATTTTCCCGGCTGCCAATGCCATAGATGCACGAAACGCTCGCCACCACCACCACGTCGCGCCGCGTCAGCAGCGAACTCATCGTGGAAAGGCGCATCCGCTCGATCTCCTCGTTGATGCTGGAATCCTTTTCGATGTAGGTATCCGTCCGCGGAATATAAGCCTCGGGCTGATAATAATCGAAGTAGCTGACGAAATACTCGACGGCGTTGCGGGGGAAAAAGCTCTTGAACTCGGCGTAGAGCTGCGCGGCCAGCGTTTTGTTATGCGAGATGACGAGGGTGGGCTTCTGCGTTTGCTGGATGACGTTGGCGACGGTGAAGGTTTTGCCCGAGCCGGTCACGCCGATGAGCGTTTGGTTTCTCGCGCCGGCCAGAACCCCTTCGGTCAACTTGGCAATCGCCTGGGGCTGATCACCGGCGGGTTGATAAGGGGCGGACAACTCAAACATCCCCACAACGTACGGATGTTGCCCCGCATGTCAAATGCCGGACTTGCTCGTCGGCCGCACGACATCTCCGTAAGGAAGAGCCGGCGACGGAGACTGCGCCGCGCTAATGGGTGGCGCCTGCATGATCCGCACCGCTTCGTCCGGCGTCAGCCCCATCACGGGGGGCGGCACCAGATCGTAGGTGTAGCCAAACTCGCTGTAAGAGGAATACTCATTGTGGCTAAACGCGCATCCCGTGACCGTGACAACCAAGGCCGCACCGCAAAGTAACAATTTCCATTTCATAAGCTAAGTTTAGAAACATCCCGCGGGGGATCAATCATGCAATTACTGTTTTGCCTATAAAGGAGAATACTTGCCGCAAAATCAACCAAAATGTTTTGGAAAATCCACCGGTTGTCAAAAAAACACGAACGCGCATTAAAGCGCCGGGAGTCCAAGACTAAAGAGCATCTTCGAAATATGAGGGAAGCGAGGCAAAAACATGGGGGGCAATAAAATCTTATTTTCCATTTTTTTGCCTCCATGTTTTTGCCTTGGCAAAGAAGCATCAAAGTTAATCTATGGTCATGGGGTCATTAGATTGTTGCTGAAATTAGGGTCATGCTGAAGTCCGCCCAAACCAAAACTTATCACATCACAGGCAAGTGATAACGGGTCAACATTTATTTTTGCAGTCTCAAAAAATAACTGTAAAAATAAATTGCAATGATATGCGAGTACTGTAATTTTACATCCAATGAAGATGGTCACATTGCAAGTTGAGCCAGAAATGGCAAAGCACATTCTGCACGAATACGAAGAAGGTCTCGCGGCAAAGCGGAGTGAAAAGAACGACCTGCTTGAAGAAATTGGAAAACTTGAGCATGTGATTAAGTCATTAAGAGAACAAATAAACGGTGCCAATGGCGAAATTTCCCGCTCGCCCGCTGGCGAGAACAAATCAAAGGTAATGGGGTTCCTGAGCGGGATTCCAGGCAATAAGGGAGCAAGGATGTCTGAGATTGTTAAGGGGACAGGAATCGGCACGTCATCGGTCAACTTCACCCTGACGAACAAAAATAATTCCAAGTCCTTTATTAAGGATGGGAAAGTGTGGAAGTTATTAGCAAGCTAAGTTTTAACGAGCTTCCCCGGCTGTTTGCGCAGCCGGGGGATTATGTGGCCGTAGCACGATGGGATCGTGCATCGCCGTTCGAGCACCTACAGAAAGTTGCGCGGCGGAGGTTGGTGGTTCAAATCCATCCGGCCACACCAAATTTATGAGTTAGTTTAGTTCACATTGACAGCATGTAAAGCGAAAAATTTAACCGTTGAAGTTATTTTTAAGTATTCTGGGCCAGCAACTCCTCAATCGTCCAGGTGTGGCCGGCCAAACAGAGCATCATTTCGAGAGTTGTTGTGCGAGCCTATCCATAAATTCCTTCACCTGGTCATACACGCCTTCAGCTTCCTTATTGGAATAGACGGACCGGCTGTGCATCGTGTTGTTTCGCCAATAAAATCGAAAGACGTTTGCATGATCAATTAGGGTCTCGTATGCGTTTAGGGCGTCTTTCTCTCCCTTCTTTGGCTTAGAACCATTGCCGAATTCCTTCCGCCTTGTTTGAATATGATTTCGTGTCGCCCGAATCAATTGTCCCCAATCGCAGGACTCAATCGGCTTTTCGGTTTTCACCCGAAGCGCGGAGGCGATGGCGCGCAATCCATATTCGATGATCCGCATTAAATGAAATACAGCCGCAGTATTTAGCTCCAAGGCTAGACAATTTCCAGCCTCTTTAATATCCATTCTTGCTGTCTCGAATTTTTGATATAAATCCGCCCCAAACACGTTTATTGGGATTTCATAGAGACCTCGATTCTTCTCTCGAATTTGAACGTACGCTCGCCTATGAAAGTCTTGCCTGATTGCATCCTCCACATTTACCAAAAGCCGTCCAAATTCATCGTAATGATGAAGGCGCGCATCGCCCACCGCCAGTTCCAGATCAAGCATTTTATGGAACGCCACGTCAGGATGAACTTGTTCACATAATTTTCTCAACCTGGCCGTTAGGTTACGCAGTTCGATTATCTCCATTGACGACATCACGCTTTGACCGGGGTGTGGTGCCTCGCTGGTCAAATCTATGAAGCGATGGAGTTCCTTCCATGTCTCCGCGAACTCAAGGGCAACAAGCTGTTCCATGATCTTAAATAGGGTGAAAACTTCTGAGGGAGGCTGTTTCCGAGCCGTGGAAATTGCAAGTGGGTTTTGATAGTGGGTTTTGCATTTACTTCAAAATCGATTTGGCTTATTGAGGATTCGACAATCAATCAAATGAGTGAAGACGGAGAATATCTGACGTGCTCATGCAA
>DASRLE010000470.1:0-5963 GCA_035648615.1 Saccharimonadales bacterium (SeqCode)
GTTATATTCGATACGCTTACTTTAATTATTAGTTTTAAGTCCGACAGGCTGCTAGACAAGATCACAGCGCACCTGTTCGAGCAGCCGGTGAATTTCTTCGTCGGCGTTGTAAAAATGGGGTGTTACGCGGATGTAATGCCGCCCGTTTCGGTCCGTGCGCAATGACGTTTCAATGTTCGCAGCCCTGAGCTTGTGGTGCAAGGCGGCCATATCCGTCTCGGGCCGGTGGAAGGTGACGATGCCGCTGGCGTTTTGCGGGGGGGCGTCTGCTTGCAGAACGGTCCAGCCTTTGGCTTGCAGCGCGGGGACTAACAATCCGCGCAATGTCAACAAGCGCGCGGCAATGTTTTCCACGCCGATTTCCAGCAGCAATTCCATCGCCGCCTTCATGCCGGTCAAACCCATTAAGTTGGCGGAGCCCGCTTCGTAGCGGCGGGCGTCCTCGGGATAAACCAATTGTTCCTGCGCCACGAAGTTAGGGCAGCGCACATTGTGCCAGCCATAGACGGTGGGACGCAGTTTCGACTGCAACGATTTTCGGACGTAGAAAATTCCCGCTCCACAGGGGCCGAGCATCCATTTGTGGGCATCCGCCGCCAGGAAATCGATTTGCGCGACGTCGGTGGGGAAGGCACCCACGGTTTGGATGCCGTCCACGCAAAATAATATATTGCGCAGCCGCAAGGCTTTCCCGATGGCGTCGAGGTCGGGCCGAAAACCGGCCACGAAATGGTTCGAAGCCAGGGCGACCAGGCGCGTTTGTTCGTCGCATTGGCCCAGGACATCAATCGAGCGAATGCGCCCATACTCGCGCACGTTGAGCAGGCGGACTTCGACGCCTTTTTCCGCCAGGGCCATCCACGGATAGACATTGGAAGGGTAGTCGTCGAAATAAATGAGAATGTTGTCGCCCTTGCGCAAGGGCAGTCCGCTGGCCACAAAGCTCAACCCAATGGAAGTGGGGCCGACAAACGCGATCTCTTCCGGTTGCGCCCGCAGCAAGCGGGCAGCCAGCGCGCGCGTGGCCTGGATGTCCGCGAGGGTCACCGCCTCTTCCTGGTCGCCCTCGGTTGATCGCAAGGCCGCGGCGCCAATGGCTTCCGCCACGCGTCGCGGCAAGGGAGCGACGGCCGCGTGGGCCAGGAAAACTTTCGCGCGGGTCACGGGAAATTCGTGGCGGCGCAGTTCTTCGTTGGCCAAAAGCTCGGCGATGGTCATTTCATAATATCGTTCAGCTCGCGGGCGGAGGCGGCATAATAGGAAATAATTTTCCAGCCCACAAAAATAACGACGGCGAAGTAAATCAGCTTGGGCGTCCATTGCGCCAAGGCCCTCATTTTCCGGCTGCCTTCCTCCTGGTAAAGGCGGTGCAGACGCCCCAGCGCCTCGTCCAATTGTCCGCTGACTTCGCCGGTGTTATAGAGATTGGCGAAAAGTTGGGGGAATTGCTCCGAATGGGAAACCAATTCCCCCGGGGTCGAACCTTCCTGCAAGTCCGCCTTCCAGCTTTCGACCGTGCGCACCATGGCGGGCGATCCACTGGCCGCTGCCGCCAGGTCCCAGGCGACCAAAATGGAAACGCCGGCGTTGAGCAAACTTTCCAACGCCGCCGACAGCCGCGCCAAAGCCAGAAAGTGCCGCGCCGTGCCCAGCATCGGAACAGGACGGCAAATTTTCTCGATCCCGCTGCGCCATTTTTCTCCGTGCCGGCCCTGGCAGGCCAGAATGATTAAAAAAATCCCGGCATAGAGCGGCCCGGCGATGCCCACCGTCATTAAAATAAACCGCGTCAGATTTCCGGACTTAAAGAAATCCAGGAACGGAAAAAGAATAATGGCGAAATTGAAAACGAACGCCGGGTAAAGCAGGTCGGAAATCATTTGCCGCGCCATTTGCGCGCGCTCCGAGTAGTAGAGAGAAAGCAGCTTGAAACAGACATCCAATCGACCGCTGCGTTCGCCCGCATCGATCAACGCCGCGTCGAAGGACGGAATCCAGTTGCCCATCCGAACGATAGAATCGCTGACGGTGTGGCCTTCGGTCAAATAGCCCAGCCATTCGGTAATCGGCCGGCGCAAGGCGTTGCTGGGAGGATTGGCCTTGAGTTGTTCGAGAGCTTTGTGAACCGACAACCCGGCGCTGATCATGATGGCCAGTTGATGATACAGCTCTGCGCGCTGGTTCAACTGCTGCGGAGTGATGATTAGTGGCATGTGCGCATTTCCACTCTTAATCTTAATCTTAATCCTAATCTAAAAACGGAAAAAGAGATTAAGATTAGGATTAAGATTAAGATTAAGAAAACGCCAGTGCGGCCTTAATTGCCCAACAGCTTGTCAATATTCGATTTCAGGTCCCGCTTCGAGCACATGCCGACGATTTGGCCCGCGACCTCGCCGGCCTTGAAAAAGAGCAGGGTGGGGATGGCGCGGATGCCATATTTCGCGGCCAGCGCCTGTTCCTCGTCAATATTGACCTTGCCGATGCGGACACGCGCATCGTATTCGGAGGCAAGTTCATCCAGCAGGGGCGCGATCATTTTGCAGGGACCGCACCATTCCGCCCAAAAATCGACCACGACCGGGCCCGGCACATTCAGCACTTCCTGCGAGAAATTCCCCTCGTTCAATTTCAAACTATTAGGCGAAGTCATAAATTAAGCGGATTAAACCCCAGTGGTGTCCTTCAAGAAAAACGCCAAATAAAGAACGGCGGATAATCCGGCCAGACTGGCAATCATCGCCACAATCGCCAGCACCATATCCACCGTGCTCAACCCCACGCCGCTGACAACCACCGGACGGGGCGCGGGAACCGGAGCCGCCGCACGGGGGGCGACGGCCGAGGCCGGAGCGGCAGCGACGCGCGAGGCCGGAGCCCCAGCCGACGGAGGCACGGGAGCGGCCGCCGCGCGAGGCGCAGCAGGCGAAGCCACGGGCGCCGCAGCCCCTGTGGTCGGCGGAGGAGCGCCAGGCGCGAGTGTCGGCAGCTTAATCGTCGGCGCGGACGTCGGCTTGGGCGGCAAATTAATGCGGACAGTTTCCTTTTTTGGCTGGACCTTGGCGGCCTCAGCCGGCTTGGGCGGCAAAGCGCCCCCGGATGTAGGAGTAATATCAGGCATAAATTTTTATCGTGCCTTAAAGCTAAAGTTGCCCCGCGCCGGTGTCAAACCCAATTGCACTTTCCTGCACCATTTTGATTTGGCAAATTGGCAAATCACTGAACACCCAATGTGACAAGTAGAATCACGATTAAAATTGCGCCAGAATTGTGGTTGGGCGACGTAACGGTAGGCCTTCAAACGGGAGGATGTTCAAAATGCTCGTCTTGAACCACGAGCCCCCGGCCCTCTTCGGCTTCTTCGAAACCAATCCAGACATCCTCCGGCACTTCAGGATGCGCAAGACGTCGGAATTGCCTTTCCAAAGCCCTGAGTGAGGGCGGAGAAAGCTGCTGCAGTGCGACATGGATGATGCGTGTTCGTTCAGCCTCAGGCAGGCTTTTTAACGCATTTTCCAGAATAGCGGCGGTCATCCCGGCCAATGTTGCTGATTTGTCACGGGCATTCAAGCCGATTTCAATCCTTTTGGCGGGACGATGCCGTGCTCGCAGAAGCCACCAAGCTGGCACATGAGAAGGGGCATGACTTGTCGCGTCTTATTGAGGAAACGTTGCGCGATAAAATCGGCCCAAAACCGTCTGTTGTTCCCGAACCCTTCCTTCGTCTGACCACTGTAGGGGGTGCGGGTGTTCTCCCAGGAGTTGACCTAAATAATTCAGCCGCCTTGCTTGCCTTGATGGAACGAGGCGCATGATTCTGCCCGATGTCAACGTTCTGGATTTAGATGCTCTTGATTTGTCAACGGTGGCCGCTGGTGAGTTCTTGGGCGAGGTCGGGCGCGTCATAGACGTGCCGGAGCGCTTCGAGGATGGCGGCGGAATCGACGGAGGTGGCGCGCCCTTGCTGGTCGGTGTAGGCATAATCCCAGGGAAGGCTTTGCAGGTTGCCGTCGAAAATGATGCCGACGAATTCGCCGGCGCGGTTAACCACCGGACTGCCGGAGTTGCCTCCGATGATGTCGTCGGTGCTGACGAAATTCAACGGGGTTTTTAAATTGAGAGAGGAGCGCCGCTTCTGCCAGAGTGGAGTCAAGTCGAAAGGCTCGCGATTTTTCATGGCGGCGGCTTTGGCGTAGAGGCCGCCTAAAATGGTGAAAGGGGACACGAGCTGGCCGTTTTCTTCGTAGCCTTTGACGGCGCCAAAGGCCAGGCGCAGGGTGAAGGTGGCGTCAGGATAGCCCGTCACGCCGAACAGGATGTTCCGGGCGTGGGACAGCGCAGCGTGGGCTTGTTCTTTGACTTCGGTTTGCGCTTCGGCGATGCCCCGAAGACAGCGCGCTTCGGGATCGATGAGACGCGCCAGGTCAATCATTGGATCGTGCGCGTCGGCAATGGCATCGGCGCCGCCTTGATAGAGATGCCGGCGGACGCTTACGTCGCGCACCTTGGTGTCGTTGATCAAGTGGCGGGCCCGTTCGTGAGGGGATTGGCCGGCCAGGATTTTTTTCACCATGGGATCGCCGCCGCCTAATTCGCCCGCGAGGAAGGTCAGCGAATCGGCCAGGGATAATATTTCCAAATCCGGGTAAATCGGCTTTTCCGAAAAGAGGGAGAGTTCGAGCGAGACGCGGCCCGAATCTGAAAACTCGCGAAGACGCTCCCCATTGGGCTTGGGCCGTTCCTCGCCGGCGCGCAAGAGGGTGCGCGCAATCTGGAAACTGTCACAACGAAAGGCCAGCGCGCTCTCGAATAAATTATAGGCGACAGATTGGGCGGCCAGAATACGGGTTGCTTCGGCAATTTTGTCGTAGGCGGCTTGCGCGTTGGACAAATCAGGGTGGGCGGCAAGTTGGGTTTTGAAAGCGGTTTCGGCTTCGATTTTGGCGTCCATTAATGCCGGGTCGAGCAATCCCGCCAGGCGTCCATTGTAGGCTTTGCGCGCATTGGCGACTCCGAAGAGAAGCTTTTTGGCGCGGCGGGCATTTTCTTCGGTGCGGGCGCTCCAATTGCTCAGGAGAACTTCCTGGTCGCGCAGCACGTTTAGGCGAAAGGGCAGCGCCTGGTCGCGTAATTCGTCCAGTTCCGCGACAGTCAACAATCGGCTGGTCGCGCCGGGGTGGCCGGAGACGAAGACCAGATCGCCGTCGCGCGGTCCGTCGGGCGAGAAGCGCAGATAGTTTTCGATTTTGGCGGGGCGTCCATTTTCGTAGGCCCGGAAGAGGCAGATGTCGAGGTCGTAGCGGGGAAATTCAAAGTTATCCGGGTCGCCGCCGTAAAAGGCCGCCTGCTGTTCGGGCGCGAAAACCAGGCGCACGTCGGTATAGCGTTTGTAGCGATAGAGATGGTAAGCGCCGCCCTGCCAGAGCGTCACGACATCCGAGCGCAGTCCGGTTTGATCGAGAGATTGCTTTTCAATCTCGGCGATGATTTTGCGGCGGGCGGCGAAGGCGGCCGACGGTTCAGCCTGGGGCGGAATGGCGGTGTTGACCCGCGCGGTCACGTCTTCGATCGATTGGAGGACATTCAATTCGAGGTCGAGGCATCGAATTTCTTCAGCCTGAGAACGGGCGTAAAAGCCCTCGCGTAAATAATTCTTCTGGCGGGTGCTTAGTTTTTGCAACGCATCGGCGCCGACATGATGGTTGGAAATCAGCAAGCCGTCCGCGCTGACAAAACTGCCCGAACCGCCGGAGTTGAAGCGGATGGACGATTTTTGCAAGTGGTTGAGCCATGCGTCCGTGACGTCAAATTGGTAACGTTGGCGGAGCAATTCGCGCGGCGGCTGGTTGAAGAGCCACATGCCTTCGTCGCCTCTGGCTCCCATGGCCAGCGCGAAAAGAAACAAAAAAAGCCTTTTCATATTAGTCGAGAAGATGAGGTTGTTCTGTGCCCAAGATCAAATC
>DASRLE010000471.1:0-4710 GCA_035648615.1 Saccharimonadales bacterium (SeqCode)
TACGCTCACCTCCACTGCGCACTGGGGGAGGAGGACAATCAACAACAACAATCAACAACAATGTTCAAAGTACCAAATTTATTTCAGGACTTGACCTGAATCTCCACAACGATGGTCAATAACAAATTTTCAATGACCATTTTTCAATCGACCAATGCCAAAATTCCGTGTCCGGGACCGCCGAAGCCAAAAGTGAAATGCGCCCCCGGCTTCAAACCCCGCCACAAAAGTCTCGTCATCGGCCTGAAAACTGCTACGGTCAGGGTGTATGATATTAATGGCTGCCCTGCCGGCCTTGAACCGCAGCGCGTTCGATTACTTCGATATTATCGCGGTGGTGTGGCTGATCATCGGCATGGTCCGGGGACGCAAGCGCGGCATGTCCCAGGAATTGTTGCCGACCCTGCAATGGCTGGCTATCGTCGCCCTGGCTGGATTGTTCTACCGGCCCTTCAGCTCCGTCATTCTCCAAAATACCGGAAATGTGTTCGATCTTTTGTGGTCCAACATTATCGCGTACGTTTTGATCGCCGCCGCCGTTCATCTGATTTTTATCGCGATCAAACACTGGGTCGGCGAGAAACTGGTCGGCAGCGATTTCTTTGGGCGCGCCGAATATTATTTGGGGGTGCTGGCGGGATTGATTCGTTTCGCCTGCATGCTCGTCGTGCTGTGCGCGTTGATGAACTCGCGCGTCGTCAGCAAGGCCGAAATGGCGCGAACCGAGAAAATGCAAAAGCAGAATTTCGAGGACATTCGCTTCCCGACTTACGGTTCCATTCAACAGGCCGTGCTGTTCCAATCCTTTTCCGGCAATTTGATCGAAAAGAATTTGCACAGCGTCCTGATCGCCTCCACCACTCCGGTGGACCGTCCCAAGGGCGAGACGATTGCCAGCAAGCGCGAGGCGACCATTAACGCCATCCTCGATACTCCGAAGAGTCCGAAAAAATAATTCCCCTTCCGGCCATGCGCGGAATGATCTCTCCCGCCACGCTCGAACAAATTCGCGCCGCCAGCGATATTGTTGACGTGATCGGCGCGTCCGTTCCGCTCAAGCGCGCAGGCGCCAATTTTGTGGCGTTGTGTCCTTTTCACAAAGAGAAGACTCCCAGCTTCAACGTCAATCCGCACAAGCAAATCTTTCATTGTTTCGGCTGCCACAAGGGGGGGGACGTTTTCACGTTCGTCAAGGAATTCGAGAACATCGATTTCCCGGATGCGGTCCGCCGCCTCGCCGAGCGTGCGCGCATTCCGCTCGAGATCGAGGCGGGGCATCCAGAAACGAGACACCTCAAAGATCAACTGCTCCAAATTCATGAGCAGATTACGCAACGCTGGCAAACGGCCCTGTCGTCGGATGCAGGCGCGCAGGTCGCCCGCGATTACCTCGCCCGCCGCAGCGTCTCGGCCGAGGCCGTTCAACTGTTCCGCCTCGGCTATGCCCCGGAAGCCTGGGACGACACGGTCAATTGGTCGAAGAGCAAACACTTTGAGCCGGCTTTGATGGAGCAAGCCGGCTTGATTTTGCGCAAGGAAGGCACCGGCCACTTTTACGACCGCTTTCGTGGACGCTTGATTTTCCCGATTTGCGACGAGCAAGGCCGGGTCATTGGCTTTAGCGGACGCATCCTCGCGGGCGACGAAAAAACGGCCAAGTATGTCAACTCGCCCGAAAGCCCGCTCTTCACCAAAGGCAAAGTGATGTTCGGCCTGGACAAATCGAAGCGGGCTTTGCTTGACACGCATAGCGCCATTATTTGCGAAGGGCAGTTGGACCTGATCGCTTGTTTTATGGCGGGGGTGACCAACGTCGTCGCCCCTCAGGGCACCGCCTTGACGGCCGACCACGCCCGCATTCTCAAACGTTACGTCGAGGAAATCGTCCTTTGCTTTGATTCAGACAACGCCGGACAAAATGCGGCGGTGCGCTCACTCGACAGTCTTCTCGCCGCGGGCTTGGCCGTGCGGGTGGCGACGGTGCCCGCGCCGCATGACCCGGACAGTTACATCAAGGAATTCGGCGGGCCGGCCTTCAGCCAACTGATTGCCAAGGCGCGCGGATTTTTTGATTATTACCTCGACCGTCTTTGTGCTTTGCACGACATCAGCACGGATCGCGGACGGCGCGCCGTTGTTCAATCCATGGCCGAGGCCGTCCATAAAACCGGCAACGAGGTTCTGCTTGACACGTATGCGCAAAAAACTGCCCTGCGCCTGGGAGTGGCGGCTGCGGCCATGCGCAGCGAGTTTAAAAAATCGGCCGGCGCTCGAATCGTTGACTCCGAAGAGGCTTCGCCCGAATCCACTTCGCCCGCGGAGCGCCCCTCCCTGCACGAATGCTGGCTGCTTCGATTGTTGTTGGAGAATGACGACTCGGTTTCCTGGATGGCCGCGCACTTGGAAGTTGAATGGATTGTCCATCCGATGGTGCGTGAGATTGTGACCCAACGATTTTCGGCTGAGGCCAGTGAGGAGTGGCCGGGACTGGCGGCGTGGCTTTCGCAGATCGAACAGCCCGAATGGCAGAGCCTCATCACCGAAGTCCTTTCCGACCAGCGTCCCACGCACGATGTCGAAACCGTCATCAAAGGCTCTCCTACAAAGCCCGGCCTGATCAAAACTCTTCGCGACAAACATATTGAGCGGCAGTTGGCTCTGCTCAATGAGCGGCTGGCGGCGCCTGATTTGCCCGAGGCGGAAAACCGGGAGCTTTGCAACGAATTGGAGCAACTGCGCCGCCTCAAAAAACAACCTCTCCAACCCAAAGGCGAGGGTTCTTAAAGCCGCACCGGTTTTCCGGTCGCGGCCGATTTGTCCGCCGCAAACATCACTCGATGCGATTGGAGCGCGTCGGCCAGGCTGGTCAGCGGCATTTCCACTCCTTTCGCAATGGAGTCGAAGAACGTCTCAAATTGCGTCTGGTAGGGGTGATCGGAAACATCTCCCGAATCGAGCAGTTTCATGGCCAGCGTGCTCCACTGGTTCTTGTTGGTATGAAGCTTCATCGAGTGGAATTTATTGTCCAGCAGGCTGCCTTCGCTTCCCACCAGATGAGTGTGAAAATAATACGGCTGCAAACAGTCAACAATTGCGGCGCACTTGCCGATTCGCCCATCGCTGAATTTCAAGATGCTCACGCTCGAGGTCGCATATTCGTAGGGCTTGAAAATTTTGTTCTTGGATTTCGTCTCGTAGCTCGTCACTTCGGCGACCTCAGAGCCCATGCACAACAAGAGCGCGTCCAAGGCGTGGCAGCCGGCCGTCAGCAGCGCGCTGCCCCCCGCGTCCTTGCGCGTGTTCCAACGGTATTGGCCGTACCAGGGTCCGATGCCGTGATAGTAATCCACTTCGCCATAATGCAAATCGCCCAGCAAACCTTCGTCAAGCATAGCTTTGATGGCAACGAACTGGCCGGAGTAACGGCACTCAAAACAGACACAGGTCTTGACCCTCGCCTTTTGCACCGCGGCCTCAATCGTCTGGCAATCTTTCCAGGACAAGGCCAGCGGCTTTTCAATGATCAAGTGTTTGCCAGCCTGCGCCGCCGCCATGGCGTGCGCGACATGCTGGTAGGGATAACTGCACACCGAGACCACATCCAACTCCGGGTGGGCCAGCATGGTTTTTAAATCGCGATAGGTCGTGATTTGGCTGCGATGCGTTTCCGTCAGCGCTTTCGAGTCGAGCGGACGCGAGGAATAGACCGCCGTCACCTGCGCTTTGCCGCTCGCATTGATCGCCGCGATGTGCGCTCCCGCCACCCAGCCATAGCCAATGATGCCAACATTCAAAATTTTCATAACAATTTCTTGCTCCCCGAATGGCACAGGGTTTGGCGGCCATTGTCAAGGAGCGGACACTTGCGTGGAAACGATCCGTCCATCGTTGAGTTCGAAAATTCGTTTCATCCGCTGCGCCAAATCGGGGGCGTGGGTCACGAGCAAAAGGGTCACGCACTCTTCGCGATTCAATTCGATGAGCAAGCGCGCCATTTCCTCCGCCGCCGCCCGGTCAAGCGCGCCGGTCGGTTCGTCCGCCAGCAGCAACGCAGGCTGATTAATCAAGGCCCGCACCACGGCGACGCGCTGGCGCTCGCCGCCCGAAAGCTGGCCGGGACGGTGATCCACGCGCGCACCCAGTCCGACTCGGTTCAGCAAACGCCGCGCCCGTTCTGGAGCGCTGTCGCGTTGCGCAAGGTCGGAGCACACCAGGGTGGGAATAAGCACATTCTCCAGCACTGTGCATTGCGGCAATAAATGATGGGATTGAAAAACGAAACCAATCTGGCGATTTCGAAGCGCGGCCAATTGCAGTTCATCCAATTGCGCCAGGTCCTGGTCGCGCAAAAAAACGGCGCCGCTCGTCGCCCGGTCCAGCGTGCCAACGATGTTGAGCAGCGTGCTTTTTCCCGAACCCGACGGGCCGATAATCGCCACCGATTCCCCTTCCTGAATTTCCATGCTGACGCCTTCCAATACCCGCACGGGGGGGCCGTCCAAAACGGAGTCGTAAGATTTGGAGACATTTTTCAGATGCAAAAACGCAGCCATAATATTTTCAAGGCCCAAGCCAGAAGGCGCCCGACTCTGTGGGGGTGAGGAAGAGGCCGGCGGCGCTGGCGGGCTGGAGGACGACGCCGTGGGCGGTGGTGTTGGCCCGGCTCCCGGTGGGACGGAAGGTCACGTTCATCGCGCCGTTGGCGGGGTT
>DASRLE010000472.1:0-3434 GCA_035648615.1 Saccharimonadales bacterium (SeqCode)
GCCCTTATCGTCGTTTGCCTCACGGTGGCCGCCTCTGGATCGATTGCTTTCAGCGCGGATACCGGAAAAACAATTTCGCTGATCAACGGAAAAGACCTGACCGGCTGGAAGCCCGTCGGCCGGGGAACCAGCCGATGGACCTTCGGCCAGGCCGCCATGGATCCGGAAGCGCCGGCGAAACTCAAGGTCGCCGGCCCGGGCGAGGAATTGATCAGCACCAACCGGACGGTGAATCTCTCCTCGAAGGCGGTCTTTGGCGATTGCCATGTGGAAGTGGAGTTCATGGTGGGCAAATCCAGGGAGGGAAGTTCGACCGACTCCAACTCAGGCATCAAGATGATGAACATCTACGAAATCCAGATGTTTGACAGTTACGGCAAGGAGACGCCCGGCAAAATTGATTGCGGCGCAATCTACAGCGAAACCGCGCCCCTGGTCAATGCCTGCAAGAAGCCCGGCGAATGGCAAAAGATGGTGATTGATTTCCGGGCGCCGCGTTTCGACGAGGCCGGGCACAAAACGGCCAACGCCAAATTTGTCAAGGTCACGCTCAATGGCCAGGTCGTGCAAGACAATGTGGAAATTGCCCACGGCACCAATGTGGGACGCACGGCCAAAGAGCATCCGACGGGTCCAATTTACTTGCAGGGCGATCATGGGGCCGTCGCATTCCGCAATCTTGAAGTGACACCGTTGAATTGAACGGGCTTTAACTTTTCAACCCGTCGGGAACCATCGGCATGGAGCGCAGCCGAATGTTGGCGGCGTTGAAAATGGCATTGCCGACGGCGGGCGCGATGCACACGATCGGGGTTTCTCCCGCGCCCGCAGACGCGACGTCCTTGCGGTCGATTAACACGACTTCGATCTTCGGAAGGTCGCTAAAACGCGGGACCCGATAGTCAGAGAGACGAGGATTGGTCACCATGCCGTTTTCAAATTCGATCGCCTCGAAAAGCGCTCCGCCCACGCCCATCATGAGCGCGCCTTCAATTTGGTTCTTCAGATGGTTAGGATTGACAACCGCGCCGCAATCGAAGGCGCTGACCGCGCGAATCACCTTGACTGTCCCGCTGTCTTTGTCGGCCAGGACTTCGGCGCAGGTGGCGAGGTAAGATCCTTTTTCGGTGCCCGCCGCCAGGCCAAAACCATGCCCGCCGCCGCTTTTGGCGGTGCGCCATCCAAAGGTTTCGGCCGCCGCTTCGAGGACGGCGCGCAGCCGGGGGTCTTTCAAATTTTTGAGGCGAAAATCCAAGGGATTCATTTTCACGGCGGCGGCCAGATCGTCCATGTGCGACTCGCGCGCGAAGTGGTTTGCGGTCGAGGCCAGTCCGCGATACGAACCCTGGCGCAAGGGAGAATCGGAGCGGTGCGCCTGGCTTTTTTGGTGGGGAATGTCGTAGGGACTGCGAATGCCCGAGCCGCCGGAATTGTAATTATGAAATTCCCAGGCGGTGATGGTGCCATCATCCCGCACTCCCGCCGTGACATCGATCACGCCCGCCGGACGGAAATAGGCCCACGTAAATTCCTCTTGACGCGTCCAAACGACCTTGACCGGCTTTCCCGCCCCCTTGGCCAGCCGGGCGGCTTCGAGGGCGGCTTCGCCGGTATGTTTGCCGCCGTAGCCCGAGCCGGTGTCCGGCACGATGACGCGAACGTTCCCCTCGGCGATGCCGAGGGCGCCGGCCAGGTCGGAACGGACGCCAAAGGGGCGTTGCGTCCCGGTCCAAACTGTCAATTTGCCCCCGTCCCATGATGCAACAGCCGCGCGCGGCTCCAAAGGAGTGTGCGCGATATAAGCGATGGTGTAGGTCGCTTGCACTTTATGGGCCGCCGCTTTTAAGCCCTCCGCAATGGACCCGGAATTCTCGCTTTCGCCACGACCGCTTTCCGCGCTGGCATTCTTGCGCAGATAATCGAAAAGTTCCGAGCTGGAAATTTGTGGCTTGGCTTTCCATTTGGCGCGGATGGCTTCCACCGCCTGTTCGGCGGTCAAAGCATCGGGAGCCGTTACGCCAATGAAATCGCCGTCGCGCACCACCTTGACGCCGGGCATCGCCTCCGCTGCGGTCGATTCGACCGATTCGAGCGATGCCTGGAACGCAGCGGGACGCAGCACCCGGCCATGCTGGATTCCGGGCAAGGTGTGGTCGGAAGAGTATTGATGTTTGCCGGTGACGAAGTCGCGACCGTTGACTTTGGGGACAGAAGTGCCCGCAATTTTCCAGTCCTTGGCGGGCGTGGGAGAACCCTCATGGGTCACGGACTTGACCAGCTTTTGACCTTTGGTCAGTTCGCCAAAGGCGGCCGACTCGGCGCCACCAGCTTTGGAAATTTTTCCATCGCTGAAGATCAACGACGCGCGTTCCGTCTTGAAGTGATCCGCCGCCAAGTCAAGCAAAGCTTCGCGGGCGGCGGCGCCAACCTTGTGCAAGCGCGAGGCCATTTGCGGCGTCGTTTGGCTGCCAAAAGTACCCATATCATAGGGCGTCAATTGCGTGTCGCCCATTACCAAGTGGATTGAGGAGACGGGCGCGCGCAACTCTTCGGCAATCGCTTGTGTGAGTGAGGTGCGGATGTTTTGGCCTACTTCCACTTTGCCAGTGAAGACCGTTATTGCGCCGTCCTCGCCAATGTGCAGCCAGGCGTCGATGTTATCGGGGATCTGTCCGCCGCGCCCTCCACGCCGGCGGCCGCCTCCCGATTCCTGAGCCGGCGCCGGCCCCGCCACGCACAACACGATAAGGCCGCCGCCGAGCAGTTTGAAAAACTTTCGCCGATTTACGGATGAATTTATTTTGCACCTCCAGGAGCATTGGCGGCTTCTTTGATCGCGGCGATAATGCGCTGGTAAGAGCCGCAACGGCAGACGTTCCCGTCCATGAACCGGACGATCTCAGCCTCCGATGGATTTTTATGTTTTCGCAACAGAGCCACGCCGGACATGATCATGCCGGAGGTGCAATAGCCGCATTGCAGCGCGTCGTGGTTGAGAAAGGCCTGTTGCAGCGGATGCAATCGGCCATCGTGTTCGAGGCTCTCGATGGTGAGCACCTTGCGCCCTCCAACGCTTCCCACTGCAACCTGGCACGAGCGGGTGGGAGCGCCGTCAAGCAAAACGGTGCAGGCGCCACAGCGTCCTTCCCCACATCCATATTTCGACCCCGTGAGATTAAGGTCATCGCGCAAAACGCTCAACAAGGTCCGTTCACCCTCCGCGTCAATGGCGGCGCTTTTGCCGTTCACATTTAGTTCCGAGACTTTCGACATGGGGTAATTTCGGTTTACTGAAGCCAGAAGGCGCCCGACTCTGTGGGGGTGAGGAAGAGGCCGGCGGCGCTGGCGGGCTGGAGGACGACGCCGTGGGCGGTGGTGTTGGCCCGGCTCCCGGTGGGACGGAAGGTCACGTTCATCGCGCCGTTGGCGGGGTT
>DASRLE010000473.1:0-3504 GCA_035648615.1 Saccharimonadales bacterium (SeqCode)
CCCCATGATGTCGTAGAGCGCGAAATTGTAGTCAATCAGAAGATGCGATTGCTCGCCGGGCTTGAGCCAGGTGGAACCGGGCTGGGTGACATAGCGATTGGCGTCCCACTTGACGTAACTGATGCCCGGATTGTCGCCCAAAGTGCCATCAATGACTTTCCAGGCGAACTCTTTCACCTGCGGATTGCTCAAGTCCAGATCAAGCTGATGGCGGCTTAGCTCCGGTTCGCGATGCGGCTGGCCAATAACCCAGTCCGGATGTTTCTCGTAAAGTTCGCTGCGCGGATTGACCATTTCTGGCTCCAGCCAGATGCCAAACCTCAGGCCGCGCCGGGCCGCCTGCTCTGTCAAGTACGATAATCCGTGCGGCAGTTTGTTGGTGTTGGCCTGCCAGTCCCCGAGGCCGGCGGCGTCGCCGTTGCGCGGGTATTTGTTGCCAAACCAGCCGTCGTCCAGCAGAAACAGTTCGAAGCCCAATTCCTTCGCGCCATCGAATAACGAAACAAGTTTATTTTCGTCGAAATCAAATTGGGTTGCCTCCCAATTGTTCAACAAGACCGGACGCGGTTTGGCCCCGTCACGAATTCCATACCGCCGCGCCCAGCGATGGAAGTTCCGGCTGACCTGGCCTTTGCCGTGGCCGCTCCAAGTCCATAGCATGGCCGGCGTGGTAAACGTCCGCCCGTGCGCCAAGTGATACTCCGAGGCAAACGGATTGATGCCGGACAAAACATGCAGGCGGTTAGTGGAATCGACCTCGAAGGCCAGCTCGTAACTGCCCGACCATTCCAGGCTGCCCCCGAAAACTTCTCCATTCGTCTCCTGGGCCGGCCCGTTCAACGCCAGGATAAAGGAAGGAATCCTAAATTTGCTGGCCCGCACCCCGATCTTCGAATCGAGCACCTTAATGCCGGGCGTCAGGCGCTCCTCGCTCATTTCCGCCTCGCGCGCCCAATCGCCATGAAACTGCGTCACCCAATATTCCCTGGCCTTGACCAGCGACGCCGACGAGGCAAAGCGATAAAGCGTGACCGTTCCCTCCTCGTCATGGCGAAAATCCGTCCACTCTTCGATGACATCTTCATTAGCGTAAGCCTTGAAGTACAGATTGACGAAAAACGGATAATAACGATCCCTCAATTCAACCCGCGTTAACGTGACATTGTCGTCCACGCGCGTGGTTTCATGATTCACGTAAATAAGGTCCGTGGAAGTATTGCCATCGACATGGGTAGCCTGCACCGCCGGGTCCAACACATACCCATCGCCGTAGGGCGGATAAAACTCCGTCTCGCGCGCGGGCGAGCGCCGGGACGACGGCGCATTACTCGAAGCCATCCCATACCTCAATTGATAAACGCGCCCATCGCGGCCCACCCGCAACGTCAAAGCGGAATGGCCGGTCGAAACGCGCAGAATTTTGGGGGCATTCGTCGCCGTCTCATCGGCCGCCCTCGCCATGGACAGCGAAGCCGCCACGCCCAAGGAAAGGAAAAGAAGTTTAAAGGAAACCATACCGTTCAATTAGAAACGACCCCCGATGAAAGCCAAGTTCAAACTCCAAATTTGAAGGTTGCCCGCCAGCTTGCAATCCGGTCGTGATTTCGTCATTTTACATCGGTCCGAGCAGGCGCGGGAAACGACGGATTTTGAACTCATTACTTGGCTTGTCATTAAAGCGCTATGAAACGCAAAGCCCCCAAACCAATAATTCTAACCACGGGTGAGAGTATTTCGGTTGCGGACAAAAGTCGCGCCAGTGGTGCGACAATTTCTCAACCGGGCCGATCCATGGCCAGCGTCCCTCTCGAACAACGCATTTTGACCATCCGCGGCCATAAAGTGGTGCTCGATGCGGATCTCTCCGCGCTTTATGGGTCCCCACCAAACGCCTCAATGAACAGTTTCGCCGCAATCGCGATCGGTTTCCGGAGGATTTTGCTTTCCAGCTTTCATCAGAAGAATGGGCCGATTTGAGGTCGCAGATTGCGGCCTCAAGTTCCCATGGGGGGCGGCGCTACGCTCCAATCGCCTTTACCGAGCACGGCGCACTGATGGCCGCCAACATTCTGAATAGTACCCAGGCCATCACGATGAGCGTCTATCTTATTCGCGCCTTCGTGAAGGTGCGCGAAACTCTTGTCGCCAATGTCACCGTAATGAAACGGCTGGCCGAGATCGACAAAACTCTTTTAACTCACGATGCCGCCCTGCGCGATATTTATCGAAAACTGCGACCTCTGCTAGCGCCTCCTCCGGTCCCCGCCAAACCGGAAATTGGCTTTCACACCGGCCACAAGAACATACCATGAACGACCTGGCAACCAAACTGGCCATCGTCAATTCGCTCGCCAGTTTTGCCTTCCTTTTTTGCCTTTGAGGTTATCAACTCAGAAACGACACGAACTGAAAGCCAGGTTCAAAACCCCGGAATCCTCGCCTAGATGAGCGATTTGCCCTAGCAACTCCATTCCTCGCTGCATGCCTTGTTAATTAAATTACAAATTATTGTTGCATAGTTTGGTTAATGCGATAGTTTAATTACACGTTGGACGGAATCCAACGCGGAAAAGAACAAACACAACTATGAAAACAAAATCAAAAACTTGGAGGAAATTATGAGCCGCAACGGTAAAATCGCCACCCTGCCCCGCGCGCTGCGCGAACAAATCAATGTCCGCCTCGATGACGGCGAGGAGGGAGAACAGCTTTTGGACTGGCTCAATCAACTGCCCGAGGTCCTGGAACTCATGAAAGCGAACTTCGCCGGCATTCCCATCAGCAAGCAGAACTTGAGCGAATGGCGGCAGGGCGGCTTTCGCGAATGGCTGTCCCACCAGGAGTTTGCCGCCCATGCCCGCCGCACGACCGAGTACGCGGAAGACATCTTCAGGGAAGATCAACCCCTGCCAGCCGACAGTCTGGCCATGGTCCTGAGCGCGCGCTACTGCGCCCTGGTCGCCAATTGGAATGGCGAAGTGGATGCTCGTTTTGAGGATCAGGCGCGGTTGCTCCGCCAACTCTCCCAGGATGTCATTCGCTTGCAATGCAGCACACGCCAGGCGTTCAAAGACCATGAGGAATACGCAGCGGCGATGGCCAGACAAACCGAGGAGGAGGAACGATCGCCGCAAAAGAAGATCGCCCAATGGCTCACCTCCCAGCCTTATCGCGCTTATATGGCCGAAAAGTGGGGCGGCGGCCCGCTGGGCCAGCAAGTGGCCGATTACATCCTGGCCAGCAAGCTCGGTTTGCCCGAAACCCCGCTCGATCTGCTGGTCAATTACGATCCCGAGAAAGAGAACGAAGGAGGCGCCAGTCAAACTCAGTCAAAGCCAGTCAAACCAAAACGCGCCAAAACGGGAGGGTCAGTAGAGGAAACCCCGATGCCGCCATCAGGGCTTTAATAGTATTGACACCGCGCCGCCAGCTTCCCTCGGTGGGACACAAAATTCTAATCGCCGCGAAACCTGTTTCGGGGCCAAAGCGGAACTGGCGTTCCGC
>DASRLE010000474.1:0-14003 GCA_035648615.1 Saccharimonadales bacterium (SeqCode)
AAAATGAAATCCCTCCTCCCCCAGTGCTTCGTTCCGGTTCGCTACGCTCACCTCCACTGCGCACTGGGGGAGGAGGACAATCAACAACAACAATCAACAACAATGTTCAAAGTACCAAATTTATTTCAGGACTTGACCATATCGTTGATCTTTCGGGTTGCAGAAAGTCCTCTTTGCGGAAAATCAAACATTCATCCCCTCCGCGGTACTTCGTCCACAATTCGGGATGCACTGCCAATGCTACAAGCGAGACAAAGATTACCCAAGCCGAAAAATTGTCGAGGTACGGGCCGTAGTGCCATCCTGTCCTTGTTGGAAGTTGATAATTACGATGCCCGCACTCGTTGCTTTGCTCTCCCGCCAAGCCGGGAACAAACATGCCATCATAATCAATCAAACGAAGCTGATCACCAACAACAAGGACGTTTCCATGCTGCAAATCCCCATGTGCGATACTCACCTCCTGCAAATCGGCCATCATTCGTGCCCAGACCTTCGCAAGCGAAACTAAAGTATCTGGATAACCAATGCTTCTCCCGACAAAGGAAATCAATGACTCACCGTCCACCCATTGCATCTTAAGGAGGGGGTAAGGCCTGCCCAAAACTTTAATACCCATTGGTATATATATGAATTGAACCGTGTAAGGAATAGCAGCTTTGGCGAGATATGTGCTTATAACTTCATATCTCCGTTGCTGGTCAGAAACTTCGCTGTTGAAACAACGCGCGGCCCAGCGCTGTCCGCCATTTTGAATTTTGTAAACGCACGCGAAATTGCCAGCGATGGCGCGGGGCAAGCCAAGTTGATTTAACTCCGGCTGACCAGTACGAAGATCGGAATCAGCAAATGATAAACGCGGATTTTGGACCGCTTCATTATAATCTTGTGGAGTTGGCCAGCCCATAAGAAAGGAAGTTTATGGCATAATGTCAATTCGCATGAGTGTAGCATCATCGTTTTTAATACGCCCCTCGAATCGTAAATCGTCGATAAACTTTTGAAATGACACGCTGCCTTGTGTGTCCAAATCTCGCAAAATTGTCCAAGGTTTGTTGCCTTGCTCCAATTCCTGAAAGAACCAACACGCGAGAGCGTCAGTCATAAGAAAAAAAGCGTCTTCACAACGCCAGAAACCACCGCATTGCATCACGAACTCCGCGATGCTTTCATTCGAATTTGGCGTGCTAGATAAAAGATTTGGACGGTTGCCAAATGAAGTTGAATGAGCCAAAGGAAATGCTTCAATGACTTCATTCGCCCGGACTTGAACGAGGCAACTGTCGCCGACTGCTGTGGCGCGCCATATTTTCAGTGATTCCTGTGCATCCTCTAAAAACTCTACTCCGACGAAAGCTGCGAAAGCACCGGTATTGGCTTTCTCCTCAGCATACCAAGGCAAAGGATGACGATGAACAAATTTTTGCCATTTACTTTGAAGTGGTTTCAACTCATCGAGTGCAATAGGAATAGAAAGCTTCTTCGCTGTAAAGGCACGCACGAGTTGTTTAGCCCATTCGCGGGAAAATGAAGCCTCGGTCGCGCCATCAGCAACCGCAAAACGTGTTTTGTCTTTTGCCGAGCTGAAAGAATCGTCATATTCAGCTTCGGTGTTGCCTCGCTTCGGCAAGAAAAAGTCTTTTGCATAGATCTCCACGGCAAGAATATTTCATCTCATTGCACTTGGCCGAGTGCCAATGTCCAAGGCCTTAATTACTTCGACCATGCCTGCATTGAAGACAAAGCCACGCGCACCCTCTGTGGCATTAAACCCCTCTGTTTGAGCTAGGCGTGCCATCTGTGGAGGGAGAACGCTTGAAATGCGAAATAATTGTTGAGCAAACTGGTCAGGCAAACCCGCATCGGTACTTGCGAAACTAATTGGCTGCGCTCGTTGTGATGAACAATGGACATTAAAAAGCAGCACGCCGCCATCACTGCTCTGGAGCTTGCGTATCTCGTCAGCGGCACCAGTCGGATCTCCGTCCGACGCTTCACCATCAGTAATGTTAATCACAATTGGCGGAAAGCAGTTTGGGTGCTGAGATAGCCAAGTTTCAAGAATGCTTTTTGCTTGACCAAGAGCTTGACTCATCGGCGTGCCTCCGTTGGCGACGGGATCGAACCAAACAGGAAAACGCACAGGCTGTTCCACAATGCCTCCTGCTCCGTCAGGGACTTTTTTGCTTCGTTGCTCAACGCGAGCAGGAGAGTTGCCAACTTCGCTAATTGGAACGAGTTGTCGGCCCGCCAGAGCGCCGGAGAAAGCTGGGCCAACTTGTACGCCATAACCAATAACACCAACATGAAAAAAGTCACGAATCCCCTCGTCCCGAGCGCATTTGAGGACAAGATTTTGCAATAATCGATTGATTGCATCCGCCACTCCATCAGCTTTTTTCTGGTTTCCTTCGCCTGCTCCAAACGCATCCCCCATAGAACCAGATTGATCTATAAGAAACATGAAGCACGAAGGATTTGCTCGACTAATTTCCGCTGAATATGCCATACGATGTTCTTTCGGGTTTTGATCCGTTACCTAAACATTATCGTGAACGCTGCGATTCAAACCAAATTAGATGGTTTCTGCAAGACCCAAATTCCCTTCTATGCCGAGGAAGAAAAGCATGGCGGAATTATCTGCAATCGCAACTCACTGCACCGGAGCGGATTGTGCGTTCTCCGAAACGCTGCGACCGAATTCATGCCGTGGCCGCCCATTTGAATCCGAATCTGAACCCGCCTCCGAATCGGGGCCCAGTCGCGCTCGTGAACCCACCGCCCACTGGGCCGTCCGCGAATACCTGGCCAACCTGGGCATGGACCCGCAACGCATCAAGACCGTCACCTACGGTGCCTCCCGGCCCGCCGATCCCGGCCACAACGAAGCCGCCTGGAGCAAAAACCGCCGCGGCGACCTGGGTATTGGTCACGCCGAAGTAAATTCTGTTTTGGGGTTGAGACGGATCTTCTCTAAAAGACGAAGTGCGATTCCGCACTTTCATGGATCTTGCACTTTTTCTAACCACTCGTAAATGACAATGTCAGACCTAAGTGCAGTAAACATTGACAAATGTCGTATAATGGCTGATTAGTAACAGGAATCGGTCTCTAATAGGCGCGAAACTTTACAATTGAAAGATCCAACATGCCGGAAAACGTCCTGGAAAAAATTGACGCAAAAATTCTCGGGGAGCGTCTGAAAAGCGCCCGCCGCGCTTTTGGCCTTACCCAAGAGGCTGTCGCTGACAGGCTGGGTTTTATCCGAACGACTGTCGTAGCGATTGAAAAGGGTGAACGCCGGGTGACCACCGACGAGCTTCTAGCGTTCGCCAAGTGTTATGGACGCAATGTGTCGGAACTAATGAAGCAAAGCGCATTTACGGAAGCGCTCACTCCGCAGTTTCGAGCGGCGCTTTCTAACAGCCACTTGGAGACGCCCTTTCCCGAAGATCAACTCTTTCAAGTTTGCCACGAATTGGAAGCGCGAGCAGAGGATTATCTTGAACTGGAACGACTATGCAAGGCGCCCCTGCCGCAGGACTACCCCAAGCAATACCCGTTGGAGGACTCACGAATCAGTCCCGAACAGTTCGCCGAAGATGTCGCCCAAGAAGAACGAAATCGCCTCGGTCTGGGAGATGCGCCAATAAGCGATTTACGCGCGGTGCTTGAGGAGGCAATTGGGCTTCGTGTTTTCTTTTACGAGATGCCGTCCTTTGTGGCAGGGATTTTCGGCTACAACGATCGCTTGGGTGGTTGCGTTGGTGTAAACATAAAACAGCCTTGGTATCGTGGGAATTGGTCTTTGGCGCATGAATGCGGCCATTTTCTAACCACTCGTTTTTATGCGGACGTGGACATAATGCAAAATGGGCGTTGGGGCAAGCATCGGGCGGAACGTTTCGCTGACAGTTTTGCCGCAAACTTCCTCATGCCGCGCAGTGGCGTGAACCGCCGGTTATCCGAAGTTGAGATGTCACGTAAAGAGCGTATCACTATCGCAGACCTGGTGACACTCGCGGATTATTTTGGGGTTTCCGTTCAGGCCATGTGCTTGCGACTCGAAAGCCTCAAACGGATTCAGACGGGCAGTTGGGACCACCTAAAAGCGGGGGAGTTCAAACCCGATAAAGCGCGGCGGCCACTCGGTCTATTGCGTTCAGCCCGGCGTCATTCTGAATGGCCGGCCAGGTATCTGCTGCTGACCAAGGCAGCTTTTGAAATGGGTGAGCTTTCCGAAAACCAATTGGCCAGGAAATTTCGCACTGACATTGTTAGCGCGCGTGAAATCATGGAAGAATTGGATAGTCTCGTGGTCTTGGAGGAAGGCGAAGAGTTTTCGATCATTCCGGTAAATCTGGCGTCCCCAGTTTCGGTCGAGTGAAATCACCGGCATGGCTTCCATTATCGTCCAAGATGCGTGTGTTCTGATTAATCTGCTGGCCAGCGGGCGCTTTGAAGACATCGCGGGCGGGTGCGACTTTCGATTCGCGATCTCGTCCGTGGTCGCTGAGGAAGCTTTGTTCTTGCGCAATACCGAATCAGGAGAGCGCGAAAAGATTGACCTGCGACAAATCATTGAACGTGGCATCATGGAAATTGTTACTGTTGAAAGTGAGACGGAAAAGCTGCGCTACATTGAAATTGCGCTCGAACTTGATGACGGGGAAGCAGAGTCGATTGCAATCGCGGAAGTCCGTAATCTCGCTCTTGCGACCGATGATAAAAAGGCCCGCAACATCATTGAACGGCGGGGATTAAAAATTGAATTGTGGTCAACTTGCAAGCTGCTCCGTCATTGGCAAAACAAATGCTCGATTTCCGATAACGCCTTGAGAAGCGTTCTGACGAATATTTCCCTCCGTGCGAAATATCACCCAAAATTCGGCCAGCCAGACTTCGAGTGGTGGACAAAGCTCTGCACAAAATAAATTAATCAGGAGGTCAGATGACGACTAATTCACAAGGAACAAATGTTCTTCTTGACTTTTTCGCAGCCGAATTCTCTTCGCCCTATCGCCAAATCGCGTCGAGGGGCATCGGGGTTGCATGGTGAATTTACCGGTTGCCTCCCGGGCGGCGGGAATCTAAATTAGGGGCTGATGAAACATCAGCTTGATTTCGAGAAGCCGATTCTGGAGTTGCAACGCAAGCTGGACGAATTGAAGAAACATCCGGAAACGCATTCGATGGGCATCCGCTTCGAGGAGGAAGTCGCGCTGATCGAAAAGAAAATCGAGGAGACCAAACGCCAGATTTTTGCCCAGCTTAGCCCTTGGGACCGCATCAAAATCGCCCGCCATCCCCGGCGTCCTTTTACCCTGGATTATATCGGCGCGATATTTACCGACTTCTCCGAATTGCACGGTGACCGGCTGTTTGCCGATGATCATGCCATGGTCGGCGGTTTTGCCAAGTTGGGCGAACATAAGGTGATGGTCATCGGCACGCAAAAGGGCCGCGATACCAAAGAGAATATTCGCCGCAATTTCGGCTCGGCCCATCCCGAGGGATACCGCAAGGCTTTGCGCCTGATGAAGCTGGCCGAGAAGTTTTGTTTGCCGATTATTTCACTGATCGATACGGCGGGCGCGTTTCCGGGCATTGCGGCGGAGGAGCGGCATATCGCGGAAGCCATCGCGGTCAACTTGCGCGAAATGATGCTGTTTGAAGCGCCGATCATTGCGGCCGTCATTGGCGAAGGCGGCTCGGGCGGCGCTTTGGGCATTGGCGTGGCGGACTGCGTTTTGATTTTGGAAAATGCGTATTATTCGGTCATCAGCCCGGAGGGTTGCGCGGCCATTCTTTGGAAAGACCGTTCGGCGGCGGCTAAAGCGGCTGCGGCATTGCGGATCACTGCCAAAGATTTATGGGAACTGGGGCTGGTGGATGAAATCGTTCCCGAACCGCTGGGCGGGGCGCACGATCAATTGGGCGAAATGGCCCAAACCCTCAAGGCCGCTTTGCTCCGAAACCTGGAAGAGTTGAAGAAACTCTCCGGGGTCCAGCGCCTCAAAATGCGTTACGAGAAGTATCGCGCTTACGGGCGATTCCTGGAGAAAAAGGAGAAGGTGTCCGCGGCCGAGTTGACAGAATCTCCGCACAAGAGCAACGGCAACGGCACCTACCTTGGCGGACCTTCTTAAGCAATGCTCTACCCGCTGACTTTTGAGCCGATTCTCAAAGAGCGCATTTGGGGCGGACGCAATCTGGCCTCGCTCTACGGCAAAACGCTGCCGCCGGGAAAGCCCATCGGCGAATCCTGGGAAATCAGCGACCGCCCCGGCGACGAAAGTGTCATAGCCAACGGGCCGCTGGCTGGAAAAACGTTGCACAACTTGGTGGAACAGTTTCCCGGCGATCTTTTTGGTCCGAATGCCGCCCGGCCCGCGCGCTTTCCGCTCCTGGTTAAAATAATTGACGCCCACGAAACTCTATCCCTGCAAGTGCATCCGCCGTCCCGGCTGGCGGCGCAACTGGGCGGCGAACCCAAGACCGAAATGTGGTATGTCGCCCAAGCCGGGCCGGAGGCGGAATTATTTGTCGGTTTAAAAAAGGGCGTCAGCCGGGCGGACTTTGAAAAAAAGCTGGCCAGCCAAACTGTGGCCGAATGTTTCCATCGCGTTCGGGTGGCTGCGGACGATGCGATGTTTTTGCCGAGTGGACGGGTTCACGCCTTGGGCGCGCAAACGGTCATTTTCGAAGTGCAGCAGAATTCGGACACGACCTATCGCGTCTTCGATTGGAATCGGTTGGATGCGACCGGCAAGGGCCGTCAACTGCACGTCGAGCACTCGCTGGCCAGCATCGATTTTGCGGACTTCGAGCCGGAGATGCTGCCGCAGGCGACGGTTGCGGCGCATCCTGGAAGAGTGCGCCTCTTGGTTAAAAATGAGTTGTTCGAGGTCAATCTGCGGCATCTGGCGGCGGGCGACCGGCTGAATTTAGTCGAGGGCCGCATGAAAATCATGGGCGTCACTTCTGGAACGCTGCGCGTGGAGAGCGGGGGCGGCCCGCTGATTATTTCCGCTGGAGGATTCTGCTTGATTCCCGCCGAGTGTTGCGCGAGCAGCGCCTTCGCGACCGGGCCAGTTTCGTTTTTGGAAATTTACGCCGGCGCTTAATCCGGTTGCAGCCGGTAAAAGCCGGCGTTGTTCGAGATCGGCAAGGTAACGGTAAAAACCGTTCCAGTCGTTTGAATCGAGCCGGCCACAAACGACCAAACAGCGGACGGAGCAAGGTTGGTTGCCATCACCAGCTTGGAAGCCGCGCCGCTCAAGGGCCATTGCAGATGCAGCGTTGAGCCGTCCAACGAGGCGCTGAGTAATAACGGAGCGCCCATTCCTCCGACCGCGTCAGCCACCGGCAAAACGTTGCCGCTGGAATCAAAAAACGAGGCGGTGTTGTAGCCGGCTTCGTTAATGCCGGGGACGGCTTGATATTCCGCGCCCCAATAGAAAAAACCCGCGCCGAGTTGGTTGGGAACGCTTTTTACAATTCGAGCCAGGGCGGCGATAAAGCTCACCTGGCCGGCAGTGGTGGGAGGAAAGCCGTAAAGGCTGTTCGTCCACGAAGAAGGGCAAGTGTTGGTCCAGGGAAACGCATCTTCAGCGATGAAAATAGGTTTGCCGTAGCGGGCCGCGGCGTTATTCAGGCAATTGCTCAGGTTCGTGGGCGAGCCTTGGTAAAAGGGATAATAGCTCTCGCCGATGATGTCGAAAGGAACGCCCTGCGCGTTGAGGTTATCAAAGAACCACTGGGTGCCGGCCCAATCGCCTCCACGATCAATATGGACGACAATCTTCGGCAGCCATGCGCCTGCCGCGTCCTGGATTCCTTGAATGGCCGCTTTCATTAATTGCGCGAACGGCGGCCAGGATGATGGGTCGTTTCCCGAAAGTTGTCCCAAGGGCCACAACAGGCCGGAGGTGATTTCGTTGCCGACTTGCACATAATCGGGCATGGCGCCGGCGGCGGCGAACGTGGCGATGGTGTTGCTGTTGTAGGTCCGCATCTGTTGCGCAAGCTGGGTGAGGTTAAGGTTTGTCCAGGCGGCGGGAGTGGCTTGGTGGCCCGGATCCGCCCATGTATCGGAATAATGGAAATCCAGCGAGAAAAGCAAACCGGCCTTCTTGACTCGCACAGCAAGGGGCACCGTGTAATTTATATTGTTGGCGTAGTTGTAGGGGTCTGCGCTGGCTTGGGCGGCGCTGCTGGTAAAAAGGCGCAACCGCACGCAATTGATGCCATGATTTTTTAGGATCTGAAGCCCATCACCGGCTTGGCCGCCATCTTTATAGGCGACGCCCCATGATTCAAAAAGCGCCAGGTCAGAAAAGTCCGCCGCCGCCAAAAAATTAGTGGCCGCCCGCGCCGAACATTGCAGGAGCGCGACAGCGACCGCGACCAAAGCTGTAAGTTTTAATTTCAATCTCGTATGACCGCAGAAATATCTTGTCGGGTCAAATTTTGGCTGGTTTTCAGTTGGCTTCAAAGGCAAAAAGATCACGGGTGCTGCCAAGGGCGTCATTTTTGATTGGGATTTCCGGGAAGATCTGGCTATCTTTGGCCATGCGAACGGCTATTTATCCGGGAAGCTTCGACCCGCTGACGAATGGACACTTGGACCTGATTTTGCGCGCCGCCAAGCTGTTTGACCGGGTCATTGTGGCTGTGGCGTACAACGAAAGCAAAAAGGCGCTGTTTACTTTGAAGGAACGGGTGGGCCTGGTGCAAAGGTCGATCTGCCATTTGCCCAAGGTGGAGGTGGATTCGTTTGATGGGCTGCTGGTCGATTATGTGGAACGGCAATCGGGGCAGGCGATCATCCGCGGCCTGCGAGCCGTGTCCGATTTTGAATTTGAGTTTCAGCTCGCTTTGATGAACCGTAAGTTGAACGAAAGGGTGGAGACGATTTTTATGATGCCCAAGGAAACTTACACCTTTTTGAGTTCGCGCATCGTGAAGGAGATCGCGCGCCTCGGAGGGGATGTTAATTGCTTTGTGCCCGAGCATGTTCAGGCGGCGCTGGCTCGCAAGTTGCGCAAGTGAGGCACGATCATGTCTTTGAAATTGAACATGGGGCGTTTGGACGCGAAGGATGCCATCCTGGCGGGGGAGTTGGCGGCGGAGGAGCTGGATTTGGATTGCGCGGATGAATTGGTCCATGTCCGCCAGCCGTTGCACTACGAGTTGACTGCCCATAAGGCCGGCCACAACATTCTGGTGGAGGGAAGCTTGGAGTTGGTGCTGGATTGCGAGTGCGCGCGGTGCCTTAAACCGTTCCAACAGCGGCTGGAATTAGCGGAGTGGATGGCCCATTTGCCGCTGGAAGGCGCGGAAAAGGTCGAGATTAAGGACGACAGCGTGGACTTGACGCCTTTCATTCGAGAGGATATTCTGCTTGAGTTTCCGCAACATCCGTTGTGTGATGCCGATTGTGCCGGATTGGCCAATCGCGCAGAAAAGACCGCCAAACAAACAAACGGCGCCAGTCAGACGCAGGGTTCGTCCGCCTGGGCGGAATTAAATAAATTAAAGTTTTAACCGAGAAATATTATGGGAGTTCCCAAACGAAAGCCATCGCACAGCCGTCAACGCATGCGGCGCGCCTACAACAGCGCCCTGACGTTGCCGCAATTGAGCACCTGCCCCCAGTGTGCCGCTCCCTATGTCCCTCACCGGGTCTGTCCAGCCTGCGGTTTTTATAAAGGCCGGCAGGTCATTACGGTTGAAGCGACCGCTTAGTCCGCTTTGAGGAGCGTGGAAGATATTCGTTCTTCCGCGCTCTTTTTTTATGCGAATCGTCGTGGATGTGATGGGCGGGGATCACGGCCCGGAGGTTATCATTGAAGGCGTGCGGCTGGCCTTGGAATCGGACCCGGCGATCAGCCAATTATTTTTAGTGGGGCGCGAGGATGAAATCAATCCCGCCATGACCCGCACCGGCTTGCGCGATTCGCGCGTGAAAGTCGTCCACGCCAGCGAAATCTTGAGCATGGAGGACAAGCCCGTCGAGGGATTGCGCCGCAAAAAAGACTGCTCCATTCTGCGGGCGGTCGATTTGATTAAAGAAGGACAGGCGGACGCCTTGATTTCTCCGGGCAACACGGGCGGCATCGTGGCGGCCAGCACGATTCGGCTGCGGCCCTTGCCGGGATTGGACCGGCCCGGCATTGCGACGGTGATTCCGGCGGCGAAAAATGAGTTTGTCCTGTTGGACTCCGGGGCCAGCGTGGAATGCCGGCCCAATCATCTCTTGCACTTCGCCATCATGGGAAGTATTTACTCGCGCGAGATTCTGGGGTATAAAAACCCTCGCGTGGGCATTTTAAGCAATGGCACGGAAGCCAACAAAGGCACTGAATTGACTTTGGAAGCGCATAAGCTTTGCAAAATGGTTGATCTGAATTTCATTGGCAACGTCGAAGGACACGATTTATTTCACGATCGGGTGGACGTGGTGGTCTGTGACGGTTTCATTGGCAATATTGTGCTCAAGACCCTGGAAAGCTTTGCCAAGGGCCTGGCGGCATGGGTCAAAGAGGAAGTGTCCAAGAACCCCAAACGAATGTTAGGCGCGATTCTGGTCAAAAACGCCCTCCGCACCATCAAGCGCCGGACCGACCCGGACACCCGAGGCGGCGCGCCGTTGCTCGGCCTCAACGGAATCGTTTTCAAAGCGCACGGCTCGGCCAGCGCGCGCGCCATTACGAATGCCATTGGACAGGCAACCCAGGCCGTGCAGCATCGTCTCACCGAGATTATTCAAAAAGAGGTGGCCAGCGCCAATCAACGCCTCCCTTCCGCCAAAACATGACGCCGCCCCCCAAGAAATTTAAAAACCCGAGGGCCCGCCATAACTTTCAAGGCCGCACCTGCTCGATTATTGCGGTTGGCTCCTACGTGCCCGAGCGGGTGCTTTCCAATGCCGACGTCGAAAAGATGGTGGATACCTCCGACGAATGGATCATCTCCCGCACTGGAATTAAAGAGCGCCGCATCGCCGCCAAGCACGAAAGCACCTCCGATCTCGCGGCCAAGGCCGCCCTCCAGGCTTTGGAGCGCGCCAAGATTACGGCGGACCAGATTGATTTAATCATCGTGGCCACCATCACGCCGGATATGCCCTTTCCTTCCACCGCCTGCCTGGTTCAGCAAAAGATTGGGGCGGTTCGGGCGGCGGCTTTTGATATCGAGGCCGCCTGTTCGGGGTTTATTTTCGCCTTGGAAATTGGCCAGCAATTTATCATGTCGCGCACTTACGATACCGTCCTGGTCATCGGCGCGGAGAAACTTTCCTCGATCATCAATTGGACCGACCGCAACACCTGCGTGTTGTTCGGCGACGGCGCGGGCGCGGCGATTTTGCGCAATCGGCCCCACGCTCACGGCTTGTTGACCGCGTGCATGGGGTCCGACGGCAATCGCGCCAATTTACTCTGCATGCCCGGCGGCGGCTCCAGTTGCCCGCCGACGCATGAATCTGTCGCGGCTGGGCTGCATTATCTGCGGATGGACGGCAAGGAAACCTTCAAGTACGCCATCACCGCCATGCAAACGGCAGCGGAAGAAGTATTGAAGCGTTGCGAGTTGGAGATTTCCCAAATTGACTGCATCATTCCGCACCAGGCCAACCTCCGCATCATCGACGCCGTGGCCGAACGCCTGGGTGCCAAGCCCGAACAAGTTTTTGTCAACGTCCACAAATACGGCAATACTTCGGCCGCTTCCGTCGCCATTGCGCTCGACGATGCGGTGCAAAGCGGCCGGGTCAAAGCGGGCGATCTCGTCTTATTGATTGTTTTCGGAGCGGGCTTGACCTGGGGCGCCGCAGTCATCGAGTGGTAGGCCGCAAAACCACCCTCGAAAATATCTTCAAAAAAAAGGCCATCCCCATTTGACGTTCCTTTATTCAATGGTAGATTCCCTTACTATGAGCGCAAGAAAACTCGACTCCAACCCGGTCGCCTTTACGCCCGGCCCCACTCAATGCCTGACTCTTCCCAGCACCGCCGTCCGCGTGCGCAAGAACGGAATTGAATTTCGCAACAGCGACCCCATCACTCCCTGGACAGAAATGACCGTGAGTTTGCAAGGGCCGAACCCGGCCCGGAAGGTGAAGTTCAACGGCGTCGTCGTGGCTTGCTCCGGTGATCGCAAGCAGGGGTTTTTGATTTCCATGCTCTTCACCCACGTTTCCCGTCTGTCGCAGGCGCGCTTGCTCGCTTATTCCTGACTGGATTTTGACCGGGTTTGCTTTGTAAAGTTGGGGCATGGAAACTTTTCGCCGAATTTTGACCACCGCCCTTGAAGGCGGGGCGTCGGACATTCATCTCAAGGTCGCTGCTCCCATCATTTTCCGCATTAACCGCAAGCTGGTGGTGGTGGAAGGCCCATTGCCCACCGAAGAGTGGATGCACACAGTGATCGACAACATCGTTCCCCGCCATGCCCGCGAACAGCTTGATCGCGAACACGAGTGCGACTTCTCCTACTTTCTGCCGGGCATTGGCCGCTATCGCACGAACTGTTTTTACCAACGTGGCACGCCTTGTTTGGCCATGCGATTCGTCAAGACGCAAGTGCCGAGCTTTGAGGAATTGGGCCTCATCCCCGTTCTCAAACAAATTGCCGAATCTCAGCGCGGCATCGTCCTCCTGGCCGGTTCGACCGGCTCGGGCAAATCCACCACCTTGGCGGCAATGCTCGAACACATCAACGCCAACAGCCGCAAACACATCATCACCCTCGAAGACCCCATCGAGTACGTCTTTGAAGACAACCAATCCGTCATCGAGCAACGCGAGATCGGCCTGGACACCTCTTCCTTCGAGCACGGCTTGAAATACGTCCTGCGCCAGGACCCCGACGTCATCATGATCGGTGAAATGCGCGACGCCATCAGTTTTTCCGCCGCCATGAGCGCCGCCGACACCGGGCACTTGGTTTTGTCCACCCTGCATACCACCAACGCCAGCCAATCCATCGGACGCATCCTCGACTTCTTCAAACCCGACGAACGCGACCAAATCCGCCGCCAGATTGCGGGCACGCTCCAAGCCGTCGTCTGCCAGCGCATGGTGCCAGCCGTGGCGGGCGGAATGGTGCCTGCCCAGGAAATCATGATCAACTCCGGCACCGTTCGAAAACTGATCGAAGAAAACCGCCTCGAGAAACTCGGCGCGGCCATCGAAACCGGCGGCGAAGAAGGCATGATCAACTTCAACCAGCACCTCTTCCAACTGGTCAAAGACGGCAAAGTCTCCCAAAAAGAAGCCCTGGCCAAAGCGACAAACGCCCAAGCCCTGGAAATGAACTTCCAAGGCATCTTCCTCACCGAAGGCAAACGCATCCTGGGATAACCGCCGATAGCTGTAGCGTTGAGCCTGTGGCTCAATCAATTCAAACGCTCTGCCCCGAATTTCAGGGCGTGAAAAAGTATAACTTATCCATGAACCGCCGCTTTCGCGTCCTCTTCGTCTGCGCCCTCAACCAGTGGCGCAGCCCCACTGCGGAAACCCTCTATCGCAATGACCCGCGCCTGGAAGTGCGGTCCGCCGGCGTCCGCACCCACGCCAAGCGCCACATCAGTGCCGCCGACCTCAAGTGGGCTGACGCCATTTTCGTCATGGACCGCGAGCAAAGGCGCATCATCCAGGAACGCTTCCAGGACCTCCCTCTCCCAAGCATCCAAGTCCTGGACATTCCCGACAACCTAACCTACATGGACGGCGAATTGCAGCGGTTGCTGAAGGCGGCCCTGGATCCAGAAATAAATGCTTTGCTCGCTTTGTCCCCCCCAGACGCCTGACTTTAACATCGAAACAAAAAACGAGGAATTTGAAGTGTCCGTGTCCAACCTCGACGGCCCCGTTCACCCCTGGTAAAAAAACGCACTCTTCGTTGCCTTCGTTTGCTTCTGTAAAACTGTCCGCTGCACCGACTTTGGGGAAAATGAACAGAAGAGCTCTGAGTTGTTCCGGCAACATATTTTTTGA
>DASRLE010000475.1:0-2117 GCA_035648615.1 Saccharimonadales bacterium (SeqCode)
GTCATAACGGTATTGCACAAGACGGTACAGCGCGCAAAGCGGCCTTCAAGCTCAATTCATGTTTATGAAGAAAATATCCGAGCGGATGGAACAATGCCGACAATTTTCACAACCGAATTTTTAACGCAAAGTGAGTCTGTGCGAACTTGCTATTCCGCGCTTGTTCGGTTATTTTCGGGATGTGTGCACTGTGGAAGAAATTGAACGCGCGGTGGAGAAACTGCCGCGGGAAGACTTCGCCAAACTGGCTGCCTGGATGGGGCAACATCAAGGGAAAGCGGATCATTCCACTGGAACTTCCGCCAAATTGAGCGAGTCTTGGTTCGATATTTACATGGCTTGCCCGCATTCATTCAAAATCCCGCCACGTCAGAAACAGTTTTACCGGGCTAAGACATGAGTTGGCTCGTGGACACCGATGTGTTAAGCGAGCGAACAAAGGTGAGACCAAACTCGCGGGTCATGGATTGGCTTCGCGATAATGCCGGCAACATTTATACCAGTTCACATGTAATTGGTGAAATAGCTGCCGGAATTGAACGATTGAAAGGCCGAAGAAAAGAGGAACTTCAGGAATGGCTCCGGCGACTCATCAAAAGCTTGGATGGACGAATCCTCAACTTCAATGACACTGTCGCTATGGTTTGGGCGCAACAGGAAGCTGAATATTACCGACTTGGTTGCGCCATGCCGATGCCAGATAGTTTTATCGCCGCCACGGCGCGCCGTTACAATCTGACCATCGTTACTCGGAATGTTACGGACTATCAACGGCCTGGTCTGCGTGTTTTCAATCCGTTTGCGACGAGGTAGTGACGCCGCTGATCAGAGCGTGAATCAATGAGAACATCACGAAACGTAACAGTAATTCTGGCGGTCTTTCTCTGTGGTGTCGTGCTTATGATTGTATTCGTCCGATCTTCGTTACCAGCGTGGATAATTACGAGAAGCCTTGTCCATCAGGTAAAAAACAATATGGATCCGGTGGAGCTTCAGCGATGGGCGACTAACATGCTGGCCCATCATGCGGGCGAATATTCATTTGATGATTCATATGACCAGAATGCACCGGCGGGGCTGAAAAAAGTGAAAGGTTTTGATCTTATTATTCGGGTCCGTCCCGATGCAGAGCCTCCCGAAATTTGGGTATTCTGTGGGTCCAAAGGCGGGCCATTTCTCGTAGTGGGACCACCAACATTGATAACGCCAACCAACCAAAATATTATTCCATGGAAACCAGGGATGTATTTTGTTCGCTAAGCCGATTTGGAAAAATGGAGATGACGACTTTGATCAACTGGCGAGTCAAAGAGGTTAAAGAACTTGCAACCCCACCAGTCACTCCACCAGTTAACCTACCAGTCACCCAACCAGTGGAGGTTTAGATTTGCCTGATGGTTCACTGTGGATCATTGGGATAATGCTGAATAAATTATAATATTAAGCCAAAGATGGACGATCACCACGTAGAACGTGGCAGGGAGGGACAGATCGGAATCGGGGGTTGCGCTCATTTCGCCGGGGATGAATTGAGTCGAACGATGTTGGTGCGGGGGACGCCTTCGACTTCATCGAAAAAACCGCCCACCAGTATTTTTCCGTCACGCTGCACTGCAATTTTTCGCACGACCACGCCAAATCCTTTTGGATCGAAAGTTGTATCCAACGAACCGTTTGGATTCAGGCGGGCAATGTGATCGCGGACGGTTCCGTTGACTTGGGTGAATGTTCCGCCAATCAGTATTTTCCAATCCGATTGCAGGACAATGGTTTGGACGCTGCCATTGGCCACCCCTTGGAAATCTTTGTCAGTGTGGCCATTTGGATTAAGCCTGGTAATGTGCGAATGCGGTTGGCCGTGGGTCTCCTTGAAAACGCCGCCGACGAGAATTTTAAGGTCGGGCTGCAAGGCGAGGGCATAGACCAAGCCTTGTACATGGGGATCAAAGCTGGTATCGACGCCGCCTTCCTGGTTCAAGCGCATCACGCCGCCATCGTGAATGCCCGCCACCCCTTGGAATTCAGTGCCGTAGAGCACTTGTCCGTCCGGTTGACAAAGAATCGCCCAGATTGTTTTGCGGCTTTTTGCATGAAGTGTCAAACCACGCACCCGCATC
>DASRLE010000476.1:0-3085 GCA_035648615.1 Saccharimonadales bacterium (SeqCode)
GCCCAGCGGGTCATTCCGCTGGTTAAGCAAAGACAAAGGTAATGCCATGATCGATGCTCGTGATGAAATTTCGCCGTCCACTCAATCTCATACTGGCCGACGCGCCAAAACAAACAAAGGCCGACGCCCGGGCTATGCCCCCGCCGCGAAATCGCTGCCGATGCAAAGGGTCTTCAGCAATGCAAAAATAAAACCGTTCGACCAGATCGAATGGGAACGCCGCACCGCCGAAATCACCGATGACGGCGGCAAGGTCATTTTCAAACAGGAGAACGTCGAAGTGCCCAAATCGTGGTCGCAGTTGGCCACCAAAGTCGTCGTGTCAAAATATTTTTACGGCGAACAACACACCGCCGAACGCGAAACATCCGTGCGCCAGTTGATTCACCGTGTCTGCCGGACCATTGCCGATTGGGGCATGCGCGACGGCTACTTTGACCAGGCCCAGGGCGAGATTTTTTACGACGAACTGGTCTGGCTTTGCGTCAACCAATACGGCGCGTTCAATTCGCCCGTCTGGTTCAACGTCGGGCTTTACCATCAGTATGGCGTGGGCAAACAATCCTCGCGCGGCAACTGGTTTTACAATCGCCAGACTCAAGCCGGCGAACGCGCCGCCACCCAATACGAATATCCCCAGGGCAGCGCCTGCTTCATCCAGTCCGTCGATGACAACATGGAAAGCATCATGCACCTCGCCTACAGCGAAGCGATGCTCTTCAAATACGGTTCGGGCACCGGCACGGATTTAACTCCCATTCGTTCGAGTCGCGAAAAGCTCAGCGGCGGCGGCCGTCCCAGCGGTCCCCTTTCCTTTCTCAAGGTCTATGACCAGGTGGCCAACGTGGTCAAATCCGGCGGCAAAACCCGGCGCGCGGCCAAGATGAACACCTTGCGCGACTGGCACGGCGACATCGAGGAGTTCATCGACGCCAAGCAAAAAGAGGAAAAGAAAGCATGGGCCTTGATCGAACAAGGCTATGACGGTTCGTACAATGGCGATGCCTACGGAAGCGTCATGTATCAAAACGAAAATCTCTCCGTGCGCGTCAGCGATGAATTCATGCGCGCCGCCCTGGACGGCAAGGAATGGTGGACCCGCAAAGTGGCCGGCGGCGCGCCCTTGGAAAAGAAGGACGCCGCGACCCTGCTCAACAAAATCGCCTCCGGCACCTGGACCTGCGGCGACCCCGGCCTTCAATACGACGGCGCGATCCAGAAATGGCACACCTGCAAAGGCAGCGAGCCTATCCACTCGACCAATCCCTGCTCCGAGTATGTTTTCCTCAATAACACCTCGTGCAACCTGGCTTCGCTCAATTTGCTCAAGTTCAAAGGGCCGGATGGAAAATTTGAAATCGAGCGCTTCAAGGCGGCCGTCCGCATCTTCATCACCGCGCAGGAAATCATTGTTGACAACGCCAGCTATCCCACCCAGGCCATTGCCGAAAACTCCCATATCTTCCGCACCCTGGGGTTGGGCTACGCCAATTTAGGCTCGCTCATCATGAGCTACGGCCTGCCCTACGATTCCGACGAAGGCCGCGCCCTGGCCGGCGCTTTGACCGCGATCATGACCGGACATGCCTACGAGCAATCCGCCGCGATGGCCGGCGTCATGGGACCCTTCAAAGGCTATCGCGACGCCCATTGCGCCCACGTCACTCAACCGGTCGCCAAAGACAACGTGGCGTCGATGCGCGGCGTCATCCAGCAGCATCGCGACGCCGTGGAAGAAATTCATCCCAGCGCCGACTTCGCCTATCTCAAGGACGAAGCGCGCCATTGCTGGGACCGCGCCATAGGCTCCGGACACGCGGCGGGCTATCGCAATGCGCAGGTCACCGTCCTCGCCCCCACCGGCACGATTGCCTTCCTCATGGATTGCGACACCACCGGGGTCGAGCCGGACATCGCACTTGTCAAATATAAACTATTGGCGGGCGGCGGCATGTTGAAGATGGTCAACCGCGGCGTGCCGGAAGCCATGCGCCGATTGGGCTACGCCGAGAAGGAAATTGCCACGGTCATCGCGCATGTTGAAAAATTCGACACCATCGAGGATGTCCTCGAAGACAGCGCCGACACCCGCAGCGGATTGAAGGCCGCCCACTTGCCCGTCTTCGATTGCGCCTTCAAGGCCTATCGCGGCGAACGCAGCATCAGTTACATGGCCCACCTCAAAATGATGGCGGCGACCCAGCCGTTCATCAGCGGGGCCATTTCCAAAACCGTCAACCTGCCTAACGGCTGCAAAGTCGAGGACATTAAAGACGCCTACGTGCAAGCCTGGAAAATGGGCCTCAAATGCGTGGCCATCTACCGCGACGGCTCCAAGCGCTCGCAGCCGCTCAACACCAAGCGGACCAACGAAAGCGGCGAAGAAAACGCCGGCGCGCGCCTCAAGGAATTGGAAGCCGAGATCGACAGGCTCAAAACCCGCGCCGGCCAGCCCTTGCGCCGCCGCCTGCCGGACACCCGCAGCGCTGTCACGCATAAATTCGACGTGGCCGGCCACGAAGGCTACCTGACCGTCGGCCTCTTTGAAGACGGGCAGCCCGGCGAAGTTTTTATCACCATGGCCAAGGAGGGATCGACCATTGGGGGACTGATGGACAGCATTGGCACCCTGACCAGCATGGCGCTGCAATACGGGGTGCCGCTCGAAGCGTTGCTGCGGAAGTTCGCGCATCAACGCTTCGAGCCGTCCGGCTTCACCAAGAACCCGGAAATCCGCAACGCCGCCTCCATTATTGACTACGTCTTCCGCTGGCTGGCCCTGCAATTCATCCCCGGCTACCGCGAAGCCAACGCGACTTCCCGCACCCAGCCCGAACTCGCCATGCCCGGCCTCCTCGAAGAGGTCAAAAAAAAAATAAACCGGCCAGTCCCTGACCTCCCCCTCTCCGACGACACCGACATCATGGTTCAGCCCAACCGCGCCGCTACCAGCCCCGGCAACGGCCACGGCCACGCCCACGCGGCCCCCGCCGCCGTCCGGCCGCTCTCCATCTTCAGCCAGCAACTAGTCATCTTCCAAAGCGACGCGCCCACCTGCCCCAACTGCGGCCACGTCGCCGTCCGC
>DASRLE010000477.1:0-3831 GCA_035648615.1 Saccharimonadales bacterium (SeqCode)
CTTTTATATTCTTTATTGAACTTTCGCGCGGGGTCTGTCATTCTCTTTATGCGCTATGAATTTGCCGCCCGCCATATTACCGGGAAAACTGGAGGAGAAAAAAAAGAAGGCGCTGGTCAGTTTGCTGGCCGATGAAGACCTCAATGTCTATCGCACCGTCCGCCAAAAAATCATTTCCTACGGCCCCTCCAGCGCGCAATGGATGCGCGAGCATATCCTGAGCAGCGATCCGCTCTTGCGGCGGCGGGCCCATGAAATTGTCAATCATTTTGGCAGCCAGGACGCCGATACCCGCCTGCTCGCCTTCTGCTTGAATCAAGGCGAGGATTTCGATCTGGAAAAAAGTGTCTTGCTCCTGGCCCGCACCCAGTATCCGAATATCAATGCCGAGGCCTATAGCGCGGTGCTCGATGGATTTGCCGATGAATTGCGCGAGCGCCTGGATTTGAATGGCGGCCCGGAACACATTCTGCGCATCACCAACGACTACCTTTTCCGCGAATTGAAATTCATGGGAGATGAACACAATTTTTACGATCCGGACAACAGCTATTTGAATCGCGTGCTGGATCGCCGCATGGGCAACCCGATCAGCTTGAGCCTGGTTTATTTGCTCATTGCCCGGCGGTTGCGTCTGCCGATGGTGGGCATCGGGCTGCCCGGCCATTTTCTGGTCCGCTTTCAAACCAGCCGGGCGGAAGTTTATGTGGACGCCTTTCGCGGCGGACGCCTGATGAGCAAGGTGGATTGCATCAAGCAGGTGGTGGAGCTGCGCCAGCATTTTGACGAAGGCTGCCTGGCCCCGGTCAGCGCCCGCCGCATTTTGTTGCGCATTTGCGCCAACCTTCACCAGATCTACACCCAGCGAAAATCGCCCTCCCAGATCGAGCGATTGCAGCGTTATTTATTTGCGCTGGCCAAGTAAGGCGGTGGAAATAAATAAAGGCAGCAATCTGCCTTGTTCTTTCGCCGCCCAGCTTCGTTGTTCACTCGTTGCAGATCGCTGCGGATATGCGCCTCGTTCACGCCTCGCTGGGCGGCGAAATCTCAGCGGCATCTTGCTTCCTTTATTTATTTCCACCGCCTAACAGGCTTCGCTTCTTCAAGCTCATCGTCCACGAACGCAACTGCCTGTCGGCAATGAACGGATCAATCCGCGCCAGGAGCACATAGGCCAGCCGCGCCTTGATTCGTTTGAAAAAAGTCCGCGAACGGCGCCAGCTTTCTTCTTCGATGCGCTGGCAATGCCCCAGGATGCGGGCAAAGATTTCTCCGCCCTCGCGCGTGAGTGGCGGATTGGACAGCCGCACCATTAACTCGTAATTAATGTTGAGGCTTCGGCCATCGAGATTGGCGGAGCCGACATAGGCGAGATCGTCAATCAAAAAGAGTTTGGCGTGCAGGATTTGCGGTTGATACTCGTAGAGGGCCACGCCCGCGGCCATGAAGCGGCGATAAAGACTTTGGCCGGCCAAACGCATTAACGGGACGTCGCTTTTGCCCGGCAGGATCAAGGTCACTTTGACTCCTTTGTGGGCCAGACGCATCAGTTCACGCCGGATTTTCCAGGGCGGCAGAAAGTAGGGTGAAATGACGCGCACTTCCTGGGCGGTTTTCAGGTCCGCTCGCAAGGCGCGCTTGAGGGGATTGTTTCGTCCCGGGCCGCCGAGCAGCAGTTTCGCTTCGGGCATGGCGATGGTTTTTTGCCGGAAGGATTTGCGCAGGCGCGCGAAAGGCTGGTGTTTAAAATCGGCGCAGGAAAACATTTCATCAAACGCCGCCGCCAGTTCCTGCACCAGCGGGCCGTGGACCTTCAATCCCAAATCGCACCACCCGCCCGTGACGCCGTCGCCGCTGTATTCGGTGGCGATGTTGAACCCGCCGATGAACGCCAGTTCGTCATCACAAACCAGAATCTTCCGATGATCGCGAATGCTCATCCGATGCAGGCGGATCGGGTTGAACCAGCGAAATTCTCCGCCGCCGGCCCGGAGCGTCTCCCAAAATGACTCGGGCAAAGTGGCGGAGCCTAACCCGTCCAGCAGCACCGAAACCCGCGCGCCGCGCTGCGAAGCATTGATCAGCGCCTGCCGAAATTCGAGTCCGGCCGGGCTGCTGTCAAATATATACATTTCCAGGCGGACGGATTGCGTGGCGGAGTCGATCTCGGCCAGCATCTGGGCCAGCGCTGCCGCCCCCGTGGGCAGCCAGTGGTATTCCGCGTCGCGGGGTTGCTTCATTTCAGGGAGAATGTGGGGTGGAAAAAGCGGACGCGCAATTCTCATTTGGACTGGGTTTCCCATTCGCGGCGGATTTCCTCGGGCGTCCGTCCTTGCTCGCGCAACCGGCGCAGGCTGGCGGCATCATGGCGTTTAGCCAGGCGTTCGCCCGCTTCGTTGGTCACGAGGGGACCATGATAAAAGGCCGGGGGCGTGAGACCCAGGGCGCGGTAAAGCAGGAGTTGACGCGCCGTCGAAACCAGCAAATCCGCCCCGCGCACGACTTCCGTTATATGCATGGCGCTGTCATCGGCCGTCACCGCGAGCTGATAGGACGGGACGCCATCGTGCCGCCAGACCACGAAATCACCAAAATCTTTTCCGGCGACAAAACGTTGGGGGCCAAAATGGCCGTCCTGAAACTCGACCGCTTCATGGTCCGGCACCCGGAATCGCCAGTTGATTCGTTTTCCCACGGGAGGGGCCGCGGCGGCCCGGCATGTTCCCGGGTAAATGGGTTCGTCATCACTGGCGTGGGGCGCTTGCAAGGCGCGCAGCACATCCTGCCGCGAGCAAGAACAGGGATAAACCAAACCCGCCTCGCGCAATCGCTCGAAGGCGCGCCGATAAATTTCGCCGCGCTCGCTCTGCGAGTAAGGCGCATACGGGCCGCCACCATCCGGCCCTTCCTGCCACTTAAACCCAAACCAGCGCAAATCTTCGATCATGGCCGTGATAAATTCCGGACGCACTCGAGTCCAGTCGAGGTCTTCGTTGCGCAAGATGAGAGCGCCACCGGCGGCAAGAGCGCGTTGCTGCGCCGTCCAGAAAGTGCGGGCATGGCCAAGGTGCAGCAGCCCGGTGGGCGAGGGCGCCAGCCGGCCTCGGTAGGTTAAGGCTTGAGCACGACTTTGATGCAGCGGTCTTCCTTTTTGGCGAAGGTGGCGTAGGCTTGCGCGGCGTCGGCCAGCGGAACGCGGTGCGTGATGACAAAAGAAGGGTCAATCGCCCCGTTGTCAATCAGTTTCAGCAACGGCGTCAGATACCGTTGCACATGAGTCTGGCCCATTTTGAAAGTGATCCCCTTAGCGAAGGCTGCGCCGAACGGCACTTTGTCCAGGAATCCGGCATAGACTCCCGGCACCGAAATGGTACCCCCCTTTCGGCAAACGTTGATGGCCTGGCGCAGGGCATGGGGCCGGTCGGTTTCGAGTTTTAGACTCTGCTTGACATCGTCGTAAAAGGAACCGTGCGCTTCCATGCCCACGGCGTCAATACAAGCGTCCGGGCCTCGTCCGCCGGTGGCTTGTTTCAATAAATCAATCACATCGTCCTCCGAGGAGATGACCATGGCGCCGCCTTGTTCGGCCATCTTCATGCGTTCGGGAACATGGTCGATGGCGATGATTTTCTTCGCGCCCAGCAAAGCCGCGCTGCGGATGGCGAATTGGCCGACGGGACCGCAACCCCAAATCGCCACGACCTGGCCGGATTTGATCGCGCAGTTTTCCGCCGCCATGTAGCCAGTGGGAAAAATGTCGGAAAGAAAAACCACCTGCTCGTCCGCCAGATCGCTTTCGATTTTAATCGGCCCGTAGTCGGCAAACGGGAC
>DASRLE010000478.1:0-6897 GCA_035648615.1 Saccharimonadales bacterium (SeqCode)
TTATGCGTGTCACAGGGCCGTCCGCAGTTGGTGTAGTCCGTCCCCTGACTGAGAAAAGCGCAGAAGACGCAATGCTCCATGTGAAACATCGGCATGTGCTGGTGAATGGTGATCTCGAACCACTCCGGCGGCGCCGAGGCCAGCAGCGCCTGGAGCTGCGCAATGTTCAAATCGTAGGAAGCGGTCAAGCGTTCCAACCCGAATTGATTTTTGAAATATTCGGCCGACAAACCGTTGGCCACGTTCAACGAGAAATCCCCCACCCTCCGGCAGCCGGCAAAGAACTGCAGATGATCGTAATTGCGCATGAGGTATCCATCCGCCTCGCACGAGCGCACCTGGGTCAAAATCCATTCCTCGCCCGTCTTGAAAATGCGCGGCGGCGCAACAAAAATTTCTCCCGGGGAGCCTGCGGCGCGGAAGCGCGCGACCGCTTCGCGGTATTTTTTCGGGTCCTCGAACTCGCAATAAATAGTCTTTACGCCTCTTTGCATGGCCGCCTCGAGTTGGGGCAAGTCGCGCGCCAGCACGATCAGGCGCGGAGCGACCGCGAGATTGGGAGAGGCGCTGACGAGCGGTTCAGGATTGTATTCGTTTAAGGTCCACCGCTTGGGCTGGGCGCGCAGGTTTTCCAACTCGGCGACGATTTCGCGCCGCAACCGGTTCAACTCGCTCATCGGCACGATCACTTCGCCTTCTAGTAAATTTTGCAGGCTGCCCAAAATGAACGGCGTCCCGCCAAGGCGGCCCAACTGTTCCCGCAACCGCTCATCCGTCAGCGGCTGTTTCTGAGCCACCGCCAGCGGCATGATGGAATCGCGCCGCACGACATGGCCCATTTCATCGCGGGCCATCAAGGTCAGCGGCTGGCCGGCGCTGCCGTGCGCCTGCCAATCGAGCGGACGCCGGAAATGAGGCGCGTCGCCCGCAAAACTTTGGCGCAGCTTTCGATCCAGTTCGGGGTCGCTCGTTTTCCAAACTTTGTCGCCGGGCCGGATGCGGTCGAAATCCACATCGCCGTGCCCAAAAGTAAGAACGGCGGACGGCTGCCGCGCCGATTGGTCCACCTGATAGACCCGCCCGCCCTGCTCTTCCTCGTCGGGATGTCCGGCGTCAAAGACAATTCCATCCCCCGGTTTCAAGGGCGCTTCCAGCGGGAGGTAAACCCGTTCGCGCTCGACCTTCTGCACCGCGCCCAAATAGACGCCGCGTTTCTTGCCGAAGCGCGCGTGGACCAGGCGCTGATTATTCGTGCCGCCAAACCAGCCGGTGAAAAGGCCCCGCGAAAAGGCCATCTCCATGTTGTATCGCGGTGAAGCGGGCGGCTCGGCCGAAGTTTTATCCAAGGCCCGCCGATAAACTTGAGTGATGTTGGCCACGTATTCGGGCGACTTGAGCCGTCCCTCAATTTTGAACGACGCCACGCCCGCTGCGACCAGTTGCGGCAAAACCTCCAAGCCCGCCAAATCCTGCGGGCTTAACAAATAGCGCCGATCCCCCAAATCCACCGGCTGGCCGTCGCAAATCAAATCGTAAGGCATCCGGCAGGCTTGGGCGCATTCGCCGCGGTTGGCCGAGCGTCCGCCGAGCGATTCACTGGTCAAACATTGGCCGGAATACGCCACACACAAAGCCCCATGCACAAAAACCTCGAGAGGAAGCGGCGTGGCGCGGGTAATTTTCTCGATCTCCTTGATCGAACATTCCCGCGCCAGCACGACCAGGTTGCAGCCCAACCCGCGCGCAAAATCCATCCCCGCCACGCTGGTCACAGTCATCTGCGTCGAAGCATGGATCGGAAAATCGGGCGAGAGTTTTCGAATCAACCGGCAGATGCCGGCATCCTGCACAATGGCCGCATCCACCCCCGCCGCGATCAACGTGCGCAGGTAGGCAGTGGCGTCCATCATTTCGTTGGCGAAGACCAGCGTATTGAACGTCACATACCCCTTGACTCCGCGCCGATGGAGAAACTCCATCAGGCGGGGCAAATCGGCCTGGGTGAAATTATCGGCGCGCATCCGGGCATTGAACCGTTCCAGGCCGAAATAAATCGCGTCCGCGCCATTCTCGACCGCCGCCTTGGCGCACTCCCAATTGCCCGCCGGCGCGAGCAACTCAGGACGCGGCAACGGCGCGCGAATCTTGTCCGCGACATCCGTTGCCATTGTGGCGTTTTCGATCATCGAACCGGCAGTGTAACCTTACTTCGTCTCCCCGACCAATTTTAAAAGGCGCTCACGCAGGGCGATTTCTTCGGCCTGCTTTTTCCTATCCAGCTCCAGTTGTTCGCGTCCCAGCTTCAGCCGCTGCGCCGTGTGATCGCCCCTCCGCAACTGCACGAGATTCGCGCATAACTGGCGCAATTGATGCAATTGCCGAGCCGGATCAACTCCGGTCGAGGCCGACTCGCGTAACGCCACCGCAATCCGCGCCGCCAAACAAACGGCCAACTGATCGGTCAGCGCGCCGCCGCTTGCCTGGGTCAGTTCGGCGGCGCTCCCTCCGAACCGGCCAACGGCTGCCACCACCTCCTCCCGCTCCTGCCAATCCCGGTATCCGCCGTTTTTCCAGTGCGTCAGATTGGTGGCATTGATCGGCTGGCCGTTGAACTCCGCCGCCCGAACGGCTTGCACCTCGGGCAGGGTATTTAACCACTGGACGATTCGTTTGCCTTGCTGGCCATTTTGGAGGCGGCGGTTAATCTGCTCGCGGATCGGATGCGGCAACCGCGCGACTTCCACCCTCCTATGCACGCTCTTTCTCAAGCGCACGAATGCGCGCGCGCCAGCGCCGCTTTCCCTCCGCGTATCGCCGCTCGGCCCGCATCCAAGTCCACCATGGCGCAATTCATCGGTCTTCTGGCGATTGGAAAAAATAGCGCGCACCGTGCGCGTCTCTTCTTGACAGACTCCCTCGTAAGCGCACCAAAAATAGTGCGCACGGTGAGCGGCAGCGGTTTCGGGTTTTGGGATAGAATGGGAAGGTGATGGGAATACATGATGAAAAACCTGGCATGCCGCCATTCGCGACCGAACCGAACCATGCACCCACCAAGGCCAGCGAGTTTGTTGTAGTGTCGAGGCTGCCACCTTCGCCCCTGCGGTGCTACGGAGGCCGAGACTTTTCGCCCACCATAGCTTTTAGCGGTGGTGGGTGCCTCGAGGAATTGAGCCATAGGCTTAACCCTGCAACACCGGCTTTTTTTGTATTGTCATGTAAGCGCCCCGTGGGCGATTTGACCAGATTAAACCAAATTAAAGTGAAACCCAATGAAACCCAACGAGCGTGTTTTGAAAATATTTACTGCGAACTTTACACGCTCGACCAGAAACTCCATGATGCCTTCGGAATTCCCGGACAAAAAGGCGGACTCCATTCAGTGATGATAAATCTGCTTGAAATTCGCCATCGGGCCAGAAATTAAACAAAGCACTTAACTTTAAAAATCAGATGAAGCTCCATCAATCCACTCGCATCCTGGGCGCCGTTTGCCTGGCATTGTTTACCGCGGGTTGCGGCAAACATGACGACCAATCCTCCCCTCCGCCAAACGGCGCAGCCCCCTCCAATAAAAAATTAAAACTCGCGTTTGTCTCCAATAATGCCGCGACTTTTTGGACGATTGCCCGAGCCGGATGCATGGATGCCGCGACGGAGTTGGGCGGCGTGGAGGTGGACTTCCTCATCCCTACGGCGCCCACGGCGGCGGAGCAGCAACAAATCCTCGACGACCTTCTGGCCAAAGGGGAGGACGGCATCGCGCTCAGTCCCGTCGATCCCGCCAATCAGACGGCGCTCCTGGACAAAGTGGCGAGCCAGGCTTTATTGGTGACAGCGGACAGCGACGCCCCGGCCAGCAAGCGCGTTTGTTATATCGGCACCGACAATGTCGCCGCCGGCGGCGAGGCGGGAAAGCTCATCAAGGAAGCGTTGCCTCAAGGCGGCAAGATCATGATTTTTGTCGGAACGCTTGATGCCCAAAACGCCAAGGATCGGTATCAAGGTATTAAGAAGCAACTCGAAGGGTCCAGCATCAGTATTATTGACGTGCGGACGGACGACACCGACCCGGTTCGCGCCCAGAAGAATGTGGAGGACACCCTTGTCAAATATCCCGACGTGGCCTGCCTGGTGGGATTGTGGAGCTATAACGGCCCGGCGATTCTTAACGCGGTCAAAAGCGCGGGCAAGACGGGCGCGGTGAAGATTGTTTGTTTTGACGAGGACGCCCAAACGCTGGCGGGCGTGGCGGCGGGCGATATTTACGGGACGGTTGTGCAGCAGCCCTACGAATTCGGCAAGCAAGCCATCACGCGCATGGCCCATAAATTGCGGGGCGACAAGGACGCTTTTCCCTCTGGCGGCAAAGAAATCATTCCCACCATCAGCCTCAAGCAGCCAGATGTTTCGGCCTTTCAGGCTAAATTGAAGAAGATGCTCGGCAAGTAAGGCGCGCTCTTCGGCCATTTTTCAATGAGCAGCGCGCCCTTACTGGAAGTGCGGGGAGTCTCCAAGCGATTCCCCGGCGTGATTGCCTTGGACGGGGTGGACTTGAGCGTTCAAGCGGGCGAGGTGGTGGCTTTGGTCGGCGAAAATGGCGCGGGCAAATCCACCTTGATGAAAATTCTCGGCGGCGTGCAACAGCCGGACGGAGGCGAAATTTTTGTGGACGGCGCGCCGGTTCAAATCAAAAACGTCAATGACGCCATGCGCCTTGGCATTGCCTTCATTCACCAGGAATTGAACACGCTGGACAACCTGGATGTGGCCGGCAACGTTTTTCTGGGGCGCGAACCGGTCAGCGGCCCCTGGCGTTTGATCAATCGCAAAAAAATCCATGCCGATAGCGAACCTTACCTGAAACGCCTCGGCCTCAATATTTCGACGCATACGCCATTGGACCGTCTTTCCATCGCGCAACAGCAATTAGTCGAAATCGCCAAGGCCCTCTCGCTCCAGGCCCGGCTGATCATCATGGACGAGCCGACCTCGAGCCTGACTCTGGCCGAGACGAAGCGATTGCTCGAGCTGGTTTGCGAACTGAGCGGGCAAGGCGTCGGCATCATTTATATTTCGCATCGTCTGGGCGAACTGGATGAATGCGCCGACCGCGTCGTGGTGCTGCGCGACGGACGCAACGCGGGCGGCTTGAGCCGCGAAGAAATCAGCCACGACCGGATCGTCAGCATGATGGTGGGCCGCAACCCGCAAAACCACTATATCGAATCCATCGCGCAAAAAACGCCGGGATTTTTTCGCGCGCGCAACCTGCGTTCAATCCGCTATCCGAAAAAGAGTGTTTCGTTTGACGCGGCGCGGGGCGAAATTTTGGGTTTCGCCGGTTTGGTCGGCGCAGGCCGCTCCGAGATGGCCAAGGCTCTCGTCGGATTGGAAGGGCCGCTCACGGGCGAAGCATGGCTGGGCGAACAGCACCTGGCCATCCGGCGCCCGCGCGATGCCATTGGACACGGGATTTATCTCGTGCCGGAGAATCGGCGGCAAGAAGGCTTGGTGGTGGAGATGTCGGTGCGCGAAAATATCACTCTGTCCTCCCTGCGAAACTACGCGCGGTTTGGATTGATTGATCGCGGCCGCGAGCGAGCGGTGGCGGAGCAGCAAGTGGCCTCCCTCCGGGTCAAAACGCCTGGCGCCGAGGCGCTGGTGAAAAATCTCAGCGGCGGCAACCAGCAGAAAGTTGTGCTGGGCAAATGGCTTTCCATGCAACCCAAAGTCATGATTTTGGACGAACCCACGCGGGGAATTGACGTCGGCGCGAAAGCGGAAATCTATCAATTGATGCGCTCCCTGGCCGAGGGTGGCGCCGTGGTTTTAATGATTAGCAGTGACATGGAGGAAATCCTGAAACTGAGCGACCGAGTGGCCGTGATGCACGATGGCGAAATCACCGGCGTGCTGGAGCGCCCGCATTGCAACGAGGAAAATATTATGCAATTGGCGATGGGCCGCCCGGTGGCTGCGGCCCGGCCGGCGTTTATCGCAAAAAGTTAGACCATGAAAAAAGAACTCGGAATTTTTACTTTACTGGCGACGTTATGCACCGTCACCACGTTTCTCAATCCGCGTTTTCTTTCCGGCACAAACTTGACCAACATGGCCAATGTCATTGGCATGTTCGGGGTTTTCAGCATCGGCTCGGGCTTGGTCATCATTACCGGCGGCATCGAATTATCGGTGGGTTCAATGCTCGCGCTGACCGGGGTGCTGCTTTCCATGGCGCTGGGAGAATGGCATTGGCCGGTCCCACTGGTTGTGTTGTTCGTGATTGCGCTTCCGATGGCGCTGGGGTCCATCCACGGCTGGCTCATCACCCGGTTTCATCTTCAGCCGTTTATTGTCACATTGTGCGGCCTGCTGATTTATCGGGGGCTGGCGCGTTACATTGCGTCGGATTCCACCAAGGGGCTGGGCGATGGCAAGGAGTGGGGGACGCTGCGCTCGCTGGCCAGCGGAAAATTATGCGGCGTGCCGATGCCCTTCGTGGTGCTGGTCGTTACCGCGGTGGTGATGTGGCTGGTGTTGCACCGGTCGGTTTACGGCCGGTATTTGCTGGCGGTGGGCCGCAATGAGGAGGCCGCGCGATTTTCGGGAATCAATACCCGGCGGGTGATTGCGAGCAGTTACGTAGTGGCCGGTTTGCTCACGGGCGTCTCGAGCATCATGCTGGCGTTTTACACCAATTCCGTTTCCCCCTCGAACCACGGCAATTTCTACGAACTCTATGGGATTGCGGCGGCGGTGCTTGGGGGATGCAGTCTGCGAGGGGGGGAAGGTTCGATCCTCGGCATCGTTCTCGGCACGGCGTTGTTGCAAGTGCTGCAAAATCTGGTGAATCTCCTCGGCATCAACAGTTCGCTCAACTTTTCGGTCATGGGC
>DASRLE010000479.1:0-7165 GCA_035648615.1 Saccharimonadales bacterium (SeqCode)
TCCCGGAGATTGAGGTTCGATTCGTGGGCGAGGCGGACCTCGCTTTCAATCCTCTCGGCAGCCGTGGCGTCGGCGAAATTGGCATCACCGGAGCAGCGGCGGCTGTGGCCAATGCCGTTTATCATGCGACGGGCAAACGGATCCGCGACCTGCCGATTACGGCGGACAAACTGCTTTAGGCGTGATCAGCCTGCCTTGTGGTTCTGCCACAATTTTGCCGTCCAGGAATATCGTTCCGCCGCGAACCATTGTTCGCCGGACGGCGCCGCGCAACTGCCGCCCGATGTATGGACTCTGCCGATGCCGATAGAATAAATCTTCTGCTCGAACCTCGAACTGTTCCTCGACAGCGACCAAGGCAAGGTCAGCATCACATCCGACGGCAACCTGGCCTTTAGTAGAGGGCAATTTAAAACGACGAGCCACGTTGCTCGAACACAACCGAAGCAAAAAAGGCAAGTCCGCCCCGCGCTCGAAATGGCCCGCTGTAACCAACAACGGCAAAAGATGCTGCACTCCCGAAATTCCTCCCCATGCCTCGAAAAAATTCCGTCCTTGCTTCATCTTCGGCGGGGAAGGGGAATGATCAGACCCAACGGTCAGGATATTGTCCGCCAAAATTTCCCTCCACAATTCATTCCGCTCGCTGAAGGACCGCAGCGGGGGAGCGCATTTTGCCACCGCGCCCAGTTTCTCCACATCTTCATCGGTCAATACGAAATAGTGCGGGCAAGTCTCGCACGAGGCATCGACGCCTGCCTTTCGGGCTTTTGTTATCAACCGCACTCCCGCCGCGCAACTGACATGCACCACATGCAGCGCGCACCCGGTTTCGCCCGCCAGATCCAGAGCGCGTCTGATCGCGTCCAATTCAGCCTGAATCGGACGCGACGCCAAATAATCGCGAATGCCCGTCCGGCCTGCGGCGATGGCTTCAGCGGCCAGGCGCGCGGTGAGAGTTTCGCTTTCCGCATGAACCGCCACCGGCAATTGGAGGTTCGCGGCGCGGGCCATCCCTTCGCGCAACACAGTGTCATCCACGCAGAGAAAGTCCTCGATGCCGCTGTTGCTCATAAACGCTTTGAAGCCGATCACTCCGCAACGCGCCAACTCATCGAGCTTATCCACGTTTCCGGGCACCAAGCCGCCCCACAAGGCAAAATCGACCACGGACTTCTGCTCTGCCGCCGCCTGTTTGGCTTGAAAACTTTCCGCGTCCACCGTGGGCGGATGGGCATTCAAAGGCATGTCGAAAAACAGCGTGCCTCCTCCGGCCGCCACCGCTTGCGAGCCGGTTTGGATGCCCTCCCAATCGCTGCGGCCCGGTTCGTTGAAATGGACATGCGCATCGATGATGCCCGGAAAAACGTGCAAACCGGCGGCGTCAATTATCTCGGCCGCTCCACCGGTGAGCGTTGGTTCAATCGCGGTGATTTGGCCATTGGCCACGCCCACGTCTCCGCGCGTGACGGCGGTTTCGGTCACAACCATTCCGCCGCGAATAATCAAGTCGAACGAGTTCATGTCGTGGACGTGAGCGACAAAACAAAATCCACCAACACCTCGAGCGCGATGCGAATGTCCTCGACGCTGGCAAACTCGGCCGGGTGATGACTTAGACCGTCGCGGCAGCGCACGAAGAGCATGGCCACCGGTGCAATCGTGGCCATGATGGCGGCGTCGTGGCCGGCTCCGCTGGGCAGGTCGATGACTTCCGCCTGATGACGTTGCGCCGCCTTTCTCATTAAGTTTGAAAGCTCCACCGAACAGGGAACAGAGGCGGTTTCCTGCGCCGTTTGCCACGTCATTGTCAAACCGCGTTTCTGCTGAAGACCGGTCGCGAAAAGTCGTAAGTCTTGACAAGCCTGGGTGCGGATGCGATCAATTTGATGTCGCACGTCAAAGGTCAAGCGACAATGTGCGGCAATGACATTGCTCACATTGGGTTCGAGGGTGACTTGCCCGACCGTAGCAACCAATCCCGGCTGAAGTTTGGCATATCGTTCGACCTGCAAAATAAACTCGGCCGCCCCGCACAAGGCATCGCAGCGTAGTTTCATCGGAGTGGTTCCGGCATGGCCAGATTTTCCCTCAAAAGTGACCGACACTCGCGTTTGCCCGGCAATGGCCGTGACCACTCCGACGGCATGACCTTTTTGTTCGAGCACCGGCCCCTGTTCGACATGAACCTCCACGTAACCCAGTAAAGTTTCTGATCCCATCTGGCATGAGTTCAATTGGCTCGGGTCGCCCCCGAACTCCGCAATCGCCGCCGCCATCGTTATTCCATTCGCATCGACTCGTTCGAGGTCTGTCTCGTTTAATTGTCCCGTCATCGCGCGGCTTCCAAGATAGGAGATCTGATATCGAAGGCCCTCTTCATCCGCAAAACCGATGACGTCTATCCCAAAATCAACCGTTTGACCGGAGGCCTTGAGTTGTTCGACGTAGGCAATGGCCAGTAGAACCCCCAGTGCGCCGTCGAACTTGCCGGCGTCGCGCACGGTGTCCAGATGGGACCCGAGCAATAATAGTTTTGACGAGTCGTGCGCTCCCGGAGAATGGCCGATCAAATTTCCGACGGCGTCCGCGCGCGTGGTCATGCCGGCCTGCGCCATCCAGGACTTCACCAGCTCATTGGCGCGCCGCATCGCGGGGGAAGCGAATTCGCGGGTCAGACGTCCGGGTTCGTCGCTGATGCGGCCGAGTGTTTCCAGACGCTCCATCACCTGTGCGGCGTGATCCATGGCGTTTCAACTTCCGCGGTACGTGCTATAAGCCCACGGCGAACAAAGCAGCGGGACATGATACGAAGCTTCCGGGTCGGCAATGCCAAAATGCACCGGCACGCGATCCAGAAAAGGCGGGCCGTCCAGCACACTGGGCCGGCGCGCAAAATAATCTCCGACGAAAAAAATCAATTCATATTCGCCCACCCGCATTTGTTCGGGGCCGAGCAGGGGGCCATCGGTGCGGCCGTCAGCATTCGTGCAAACCGTTTTGAGCAATTGCCGCTCCCCGCTGTCGAAGCGCCACAATTCGATCTGCATTTCCCGCGCGGGGCAACCCTGCGCGATGTCCAAAACATGAGTGCTTAGTTTGCCGGGCATGATTTTATTCTATGATTATATCTCGCAAGCGAAGATGGGCGATCTTAAAAACTTCGCGCAAAGCAGCGCTGGTTTCCTCTGCGCGCGAATTGCGCAACCGCCGCTCGAACCCCGCGATGATCGCCTCCTTCTTCGACTCGCGCGCGCAAATGATAAATGGAAAACCAAACTGTTGCCAGTAGGCGGCATTCTGCTTTTTGAAAAGGGCAATCTCATCAGGCGACAACTGATTCAAACCGGCCGCCGCCTGTTCTCGCGCCGATTCCGACGTCAATGTGCCTGACAGGGCGGCGTTTCCCACCAGATCGGGATGCGCTTTAATCAAGTCCATTCGTTTATTGTCGGAAGAGTTTAGGACCGTTTCCCACAGCGCGGTCCGCAAGTCATTCATTTGCGCAAACGGCCTTTGCGGCGCCGTTTGCTCGGCGATCCAAGGCGAGTTTTCAAACACCGGCCCAACCACCAGAGCGAATTCAGCGCCGCTGAGGGCATTCAGTTCAGCCATGCTGTAGTGCGTTTGCATTGTGGATTGTTTGTCCGCGCCGACTTCCTTATGATAGCCGCGCATTCGGATTAAGCGATATGAAACTTCTGCACCATAATTACGGCAAAGCGCACGTTCGCGTCATGAAAGTAACCCGGGACGGACCTCAACATTCGCTCAAAGAATTGGATATTTCCGTCATGCTGCAAGGCGATTTCGAGGCTTCCTACACCAAAGCCGACAACCGCCTCGTCGTTCCCACCGACACGATGAAAAACATCGTCAACGTCCTGGCCCACGGAAAATTGGGAGCGGAGACCGAGCCTTTCGGCATCGTGGTGGCCGAACATTTCCTCAAAAATTATCCGCAGGTTGAAACAGTCTCGGTGCGCCTCTCCGAACGCCGCTGGGATCGCCTCGCGGCCCATGCGCATAGCTTCCTCGAGAAAAGCGCCGCCAAGCCATTCACCGAAATCACCGCGTCGCGCCAGCAAACCAGCATCCAGTCGGGCATCGAAGACCTGCTCATCCTCAAAACGACTCAATCAGGCTTCGAAGGCTACGTCCGCGACGAATTTACCACGCTACCCGAAACCAAAGAGCGAATCTTCGCCACCCAATTACGCGCCACCTGGCTCTATAGCCGTCCGCCCGCAAGCTATACCCAATCCCACACCAAGCTACTCGACTCCATGTTAGCCGTCTTCGCCTCCACCTACAGTCCCTCGGTGCAAGTCACTCTATTCCAAATGGGCGAAGCCGCCCTAAACGCCGTCCCCGAAATTTCCAAAATCACCCTGGCGATGCCAAACCAGCATTGCCTCCTCATCAACCTTTCCCCCTTCGGGATAGAAAACCGAAACGAATTATTCGTTCCCACTATTGAACCACAGGGACAAATCGAGGCGACAATCGTAAGGTAGAAGGCTAAAGGCTAAAGTTTATGAGTGAGCGACCGCAGGATTTGAAGTTGAGGACGAAGGCGTTTGCGCTTCGTATCATTCGTATGTACTCGTGCCTGCCGAAGAACCACGCCGTCGCGCAGGTGCTCGGCCGACAGGTTCTTAGGTCCGCAACTTCGGTAGGCGCGAATTATCGTGAGGCATCGCGCGGACGGTCCAAAGCCGAGTTCATTTCCAAGATCGGCGACTCTCTCAAAGAAATCGAGGAAACCGAGTATTGGCTCGAACTGCTGGTCGATAGCGATTGCATCGCCGCCCTCGATATGACCACCTTGCTCGACGAAACCCGCCAGCTTATCGCCATCTTCACAACGATTGACAAGAAGGCTAAAGGCTGAAGTTATGATGTTTTCGTACTTTAGCCTTTAGCCTTCAGCCTTTAGCCTTCACTTCTCACTTTCCCCACGCTTTTGTCGCCCAGACGTCCAACGCGCCGTAATTGTCTTCCCAGGTTGTATACATTGCTCCTGCGATTCCGCGAACGTCAGCGGTGTTTTTGAGCCATTGGGGGATGGCGGCGCCGTCGTTGTCGCTGTCGTAGTAGCCGCACAAGATTTGGCGCAGACCGAGATCGGCGAAGAATTTGCAGTTCTTGCCTTTCAGGCCGCCATTCCAGTTTAGGATGCCGATTCCAGTGTCCAATCCCTTCCAGGAACCGGCGAGGCTGCCGTTGACGGCGTAGTAGTGGGCCACCGCGTTGTGCATAGGATCGAACATATCGCTCCAGACCCAGATCTCGGCGTCCGGACGCAGGTCGCGGATGATTTGCGCGGCTTGGCGGACGTTGGCCGCGAGTAACTCACCGGGAGTGAGATGGCGGCTTTGACAAAGCGCGCATTGGTTCATCACTCGCATTTCGTCGTGTGACATAATGTAGCCGGCTGGATGAAAAAGTTCGTCGGCTTGTTTCACTTCCTCCCGCCAATCCTCCATGACTCGAGGTTCGCTGACGCAACTGGTCAGGCGATCTTCGTAAACGATGATGGGATGGTAATAACTCACGCGCAATCGCGCTCCGTCCGGGATGCGGCTTCCAGGGGTAAGTTTGATCGTCGACGGTTGATGCCACGCTTGCCAGGGATGGAGCAGGGAATCGCGAATTGGTTCATAGTCGCGGCCTTCTTCGCAGGACTGCCCATTCTCTTGGCGGATTGTGATCGGGCAGCCGGGACGACGAAGAACATTGACCAAGCCAATTTCTTCGAGGCGCATGTCGTCCCACCAAATCTTGCCGGTCTTTCCCGACCATGACCCGAGGTAGAGAAGCCCTTCCCGATAATCGAAGCTATTGAAACAAAGAGCGTAACGTTTCCAGTCTTGAGTCGGGTCGGTGTGAAAGGTCTGAAAACTAATGGCGGAGTTTGCGTTAGGGGCCAGCACTTTCACTTCGGGTTCTACACCGGCTAGTCCTTCTGTCTTAACCCAGAATGAGACATGATATTGGCGGCGCGGCTGAAGTTGGACCGGTTGCATAATGCGGCAATGTTGGGCTTCGTTGCGGCCAATATTTTCCATCCTGAGCGAAGTCTTGCCGCCGTGAGTCACTTCATGGTCGGCAAAGGTAGTCACGCCTTCATCATCCTGAAACCTCCACTCTTTAAAATGATTGCCGGCGACATTCTCGAAATCGCCATTCCGTATTGGAGCAGGGTTGTCTGCCAGAAAGACGGCCGTCCTGCCATGCGCGACAAAGAGCGCGTTGCTGGCCAGCACGCCTTCCACATCGTTGGGATCGTGCGCGCCTCCCATGACAATGGCGATCAATGCCAAGTGGTATTGCAGGGCGGCTTGCTGAAGCTTCGCCGCCTTCTCTGGCGCGACATTGTAGGAGAAGGCGACTCCGTTGTATCCATCGGCGGCGGCCCGTGGGAAGCGGGCAATCATGCGTTCGACTTCGTTAGGGTCGCTCATATTGCGCCAGACGAAAAACCACCTTTTTTCCAAACGCGATGTGGCAGGGTGAGCCACGCTAATTAACCCCAACAGTAGAATGCCGATGAGCGGGATTCGGCGTTGCCGGTGGATATTTCGTCGCATGCTTGCGACCCTACTCCATGCCGCCTCCGACTTAAACTGAAACTTCAGCGCGCGCTTGACATTTTATCGTCTGAAACCAAGCTGCGGCAATGAAGGCTGCTTACATTCTTCAAACCGGGGGGGGGCGGAAAATATTATTTACGGCGATTTGCCGCAACCTGCTTGCGGCGCGAATCAGTGTCTCATCAAAGTCGGTGCCGTGGACGTCAACCCCGTCGATATTTACATTCGTAGCGGCGCGGTGCCGGCGAAAATGAATTTCCCCTATATCCTTGGCCGCGATCTTGCGGGCACGGTGGCGCAAACCGGCGCGAAGGCGAAACGATTCAAGACCGGCGACCGCGTCTGGGCGGTCGGGCAGGGGTGGGACGGACGGCAGGGAACATTTTCAGAATTTGCCGCCCTGGACGAAGGCTGGCTCAATCCAATTCCCGAGAAGGTGAGCGATGAGGAAATCGCCGCGATTTCGCTGGTGCGAATCACCGCGCATGTCGGCTTGATGGCCAAAGCGAAATTGAAGGCTGGGGAAATTTTGTTTGTCAACGGCGGCAGCGGCGGCGTGGGTTCAAGTG
>DASRLE010000480.1:0-6743 GCA_035648615.1 Saccharimonadales bacterium (SeqCode)
CAATGTGGCCAGCGCAACCAATGCAGTCTTCACCATGGCCTTTGCGCCGGTGGCCAACTCCAACGGGGTTGTCACCATCCAATTAGTGGCCAGCGAGGGCAGCCTCTCCACGACCAACACCTTCAAGCTGACCATCACGCCAGTCAACCAAGCCCCGAGCTTCGCGTTTTCCACCAATGTATTGGCGATAGCCGAAAACTCCGGGCCGAGCACCAACAGTAACTTCCTGACCTCGATCAGCGCAGGACCGCCCAATGAGAGCAGCCAAACCTGGACTTTCGCCGTCTTCACCGCGACCAACAATGCAACCAATGCGACATTCGCCCAATATCCGGCGATCTCTACCAACGGGACATTAGCCTTCACCACGGCCACCAACTCATTTGGGACCAATACGCTGACCGTCGTGATGACCGACAGCGGTGGAACCAACAACGGCGGAATCAACACTTATAGCAACACCTTCCAGATTGAAGTGACCCAGGTTCAATATCCGCCCAAGTTCATCGGCATAACGAATAAGACAATCCTGGAAAATGCCGCAACGAACCTGACCCTGGCCTTCACGCTTTATGATCCGCTGACCACAAATTTCACCGTCACCTGCGTCTCGGGAAATACCAACCTCGTCACGGTGTCCCCCGGCGGATCCGGCACGGCGCGCACTGTGATATTCGCTCCTGTGACCAACGCCAACGGCAGCACGACTATCAGTGTCACCGCCGATGACGGCAGCCTGACCAACAGCACAAATTTTACGCTGACGATTGTGCCAGTCAACCAAGCCCCATCATTTAACCTGGCTGTCAGTTCGATCACGGTGGATCAATACGATGTGGCGGTATCGATCCCCAGCGCTGTGACCAATGTTCTGGCTGGGCCGACGAACGAGAGCAGCCAAACGGTCAGCTTTACCGTGACCAATAGCAGCCCCAGTGCATTCCTGGTGCCTCCATCGATTAACGCCAGCGGCACTCTGGCCTTCACGCCGGCCGCGCAGGGCGGCACTGTGACCGTTGGAGTCAAGGCGGTGGATTCGGGAGGAACAGCCAACGGCGGCAGGAACACCTCGGCCGTCCAGACCTTTACCATCGTTATCCCGGACAATCCGTTCCCCTACCTGACGGGCCCGTTCGCGGGACTGTTCTATGACACCAGCGGCGCGGCCAACGCCAGTTCCGGTTACTTTAACCTGACCCTCGCGACCAACGGCACCTTTACGGGTTACATCCTGTGCGCCGGAGACAGCAACATATTCAACGGCCAATTCGACATCTCCAACTCCACCGCCAGTGTAACGGCGTCGAACTACTCGCTGGACCTGACCGTTGATACTAGCATGAGTTGGACCGAAACTGTCAGCGGCTCGGTCAGCAACACAACCGCCTCTTGGAACGCGACGCTGCAAAGTTACCTGCTCGGTAATTCCCCATCTTTCCCCACACCATTGGCCGGTTCCTATCGCCTGGCCATGCCGGGCTTGAGCGACTCGAGCGCCGGCCCCGGGGGCGACAGCATCTTCAACCTCAGCATCAGCAACGCCGGCGCCGTTTCCTTGACCGGGTACATGGCTGACGACACCTATTGCAGCCAGGCAAGCCAAATTTCCCTGGCTGGCTATTACCCTCTCTATGCCCCTCTGTATAGCAACGGCAGAAATGGGTCCGTCATGGGATGGCTCAACTTTACCGCGACATCGTCCAACAGTGTCAGCGACGCGTCCGCCTTGACGTGGTTTAACGAAGCAGGCGCCAGCGCGCTCTATCCGGCGGGCTTCACCAATCAAGCGGTCCCCGCGACGTGGCTCTATGATTCGACTCTCAGCGACCTCCTGTCTTTCAGCAGCGGCTCGGTTATTCTAAGCGGTGGCGATCTCTCGACTCCCGTCACGAATGCGGTAACAGTCAGCCAAAATCTCATCATTGTGGATCCATCGGCGACCAACGGACTGACCCTGACCATTAATCGCACCAGTGGTGAAATTCTAGGCTCCTTTATCGGGGCAGGCCACCATACCAATCTGATTGACAGCGTTATTTTGCAGGATAGCACCAATGTTGCCAAAGGGTATTACATTGGGACCAGCCAGGATGGTTCATTCATCTTGTTTGGAAATTGACCAGCGGAAGATTGCCGCGCTTCGCAGGCGCCGTCCTTAAACGGCCCTGCGCCGGGAGCTGGCCCACTCATAGAGAGCAATGTCCACTCCGAAGAAACGCTCGATCACTTTGCGATTGGCGGGGTCGGTGAGAAGGTCATCGCGGGGTCCGTCGTCCACGTTGGTTCTGACCGCTTGCAAAGTGAGACCGAGTTGTCCGCCCACCCACGCGAATGTGGGCGTCAAGTCTTCGGTCAATCCAATGTGACTGAAGGCCGTGTCCATTTTTGCTTTCGCCCGTTCCAGGAGGTTGTTGTCGTCACCGGTCAATTTCCATAAAATCTCCTGCTCAATCGTGCCCACAATCATCCGCGCCTGGGAATTTTCATAAATGGGTGAAAGGCGGGCCTCGAAGAAGTCCACGAAACTCAACTGGCGGGCTTGAACCCCAAAAAGAGAATTGGGAAAGTTCCGAACCTCGTGACGCCAGAGCGACACCGAGCGCTTGTAGGGGTCGCGCAGAACGGTGAACAGCCTGGCTTGCGGGATCCCGGCCAGTTGCACAAATTCACTGCCGAAATGTCCAACGATAAAGTCAGGCGGCGTGAAATTCGGCTCTCGTCCGGCCGCATAGTTTTGCAGGGCGATCAGGGCTTGTGACCGGGTGGTGTGCAGCCTATAAACCCGCATGATGCGCTCGATCGGGAGCGCCTGCTCGACCGCCGTTCGCACCGAAGTGCCCCCGGTCTTGGGGATATGAACCAGCGCCAATGGAGACCACATGGCGCTGAGAATCATTGAGAACGGCAGCCTCGACAAGGCAAAACATCGGGCGCCGGCAAATACATTGAGCGCTTCGTTACTGCCTCATCCCGGAAGTCTTAGAATTGTTCGAATGCGGTTCAATTTGCACCACTCGTCCCGCGCTGATGCTTCGTTTATTGCCGGCGACATCTGTGTAAGTATATTGGCCGCTCTCCTGATCGAACTTAGGCTTGCTCACCCGCGTGACGCGCATTCCATTGGTCAGCACCATGTCATAGTGATGCGCGCAACCAGATAAAAGCACAGCCCCGAGCAGCAAACCCGCAACATTTTTCATAATTCCTTTTGAAGAAATGATCAGCAACACGCCAGCCTCCCAACGGATTGTTTTTTTCGTGACTACAGATACACAAGGTCGCGCCAACTTGCCAGCCTTTAAATTTGAATGGCGCGGGCGCTGCGCCGAACGTTTGCGGCCATCAATGCCCCGTGCTCGGTAAAGGCATAGGGGAGCAAACGGGTTCCACATAATTCGATAGGTTACTCCCTTGGCTATTTGCGCACAAGAATTGCAAAGAGGGAGGTCGCTGCCATGAGCGGCCCCGAAACTGGCCGACTGGCCTTCCATTCGCAGCATTCCTGGCAGCGCGAGTGATTCTGTGTATGTCATACAACTTTGGGCGCCTCCGTTTTGCCACACTTGGCCCTGTGAGAACGACAATTTCTGAAACCGCTGCTCAAGTTGTTCAGGCTTCTGAACAACCCGATTCCCCGGCTTGTGATAAAAAATCTCTGAAAGTTGTACCACCGGCGGTACACCCCGAATGACAGATCGGGGGCAGAATCAACACATGCTGGTTTTATGGCGAAATGATGCTAGGCAGGAGATTGTAATGAATTCATTACAATCTTCGCTCAAAGAACATGACAAGTTCCAAAGTATGGTTTGCGATGCGATAGAAAATGAGCCGGAACGCCCTCATGGCGAGGTTTCCGCAGCGCCCTCGAATGAACCAGCCATGCGTCGCCGCGATCCTTTTGTCCGCAATTGCGGACAATGCGTTGACGTGGATGCGCTATATAGTGATGAGGAAACATCCGCCCCAATGCGCGCGAGGGTTTCGACGGCCGGTTTGCCGGAAAAGACAGTCAGTTATGAATGGTTCTAAGTATAGATTCAATGACCACCGGGAGTTCTTCCGGCCCGCCAGCAAAGTCGAACCCAATGGCCATCGTAATGGCGCGGGAAGCTCGGCCCCGCGCTCGCAACGGTGTGTGGAGGGCCATGGACAGCCTCCCGGCGAGCATCACCGCCACTGCACGGCGGGCGAGATCGCCTGCGAATTTGGCTACTCGGTCAGTTACATTCTGGCGGTCAAAAAGGCCATGTATCCCCATGAGGCGGCGCGGCCCCGCCGTCTGGACCCGGTGGAGGTTTCGGAGTGGATCTACGCTCACCCCTCCTTCCGGATGCAGGACGTGTATGAGTGTCACCCGAAGGATGATCCCCGGCAAGAGCGTCTCGCATTTGAGGGCGTTTAAGAATCCAGACTTGCACCATTCCTCAAATAAGTTGAGGATATGTGCATGAAGAAAAATGACCCTTTCGCTGCTCTGATGACGGTCGCGCAAGACCAGCAAGGCTACTTTACGACCAAACAGGCCATTGAGGCTGGGTACGCGGACAATACGCACCCGTACCACGTCCATGCGGGCAATTGGGAGCGGGTGTGCCGTGGCATCTACCGGATGGCCCATTTCCCGCCGCCAGAGGACGGTGAAATGATGGCCTGGCTACTCTGGTCAAGGGGGCGCGATGAAAAGCCGGTGGCCGCGATGTCGCACCAAACCGCCCTCAGCCTGTTCGAGTTGGGGGATTTCAACCCGGCCAAAGTTCACATGAGCGTGCCAAAAACATTCCGCCGCAACAGCCCGACTCCCAAGGCGGTGGTGCTGCATCGCACAACCCTCGCCCCCGCTGAGGTCACGCAACTGCGCGGCCTGACCGTATGCCGACCGCTGCGGGCGCTGTGCGACCTGGCCAGCGCCAACCCGGATGCGGTCGCCGATCTCCGCCCGATTGCGGTCGAGGCGCGGCGGCGCGGTCTTATCACCGAGCGCGAAGTTTCCGCCATGAAAGAGCGGAAGGATGCGCGGAAAATCGTCGCCACTCTGCTGCCATGAGTCGTTACCAAACACCTCAAGCCCTGCGCCGCGCCCTGGAAGATCGCCTCCTGGCACTGGTGCGGCGCGAGGGTGGAGACATCAACCGTTTGCGCCGCCAAACGGCCTTTGACCGTTTGTTGTGCCGCCTTTTCCGCGACTCGAACGCGCTTGGCTGCTCAAAGGCGGCTACGCAGTGGAACTTCGCATTCAGGCTGCTCGAACAACGCGCGACATTGATTTGGCCATCCGGCGACTGCCGGGCGGAGCCAAGGAGTGGGATGGCGCCGCCATTCGGAATTTGCTGGAGGACGCCGCTGGATTTGATCTTGAGGACAGCTTTGAATTCATCATTGGCGAGCCGACGTTGGACTTGGACGCCGCGCCTTATGGCGGTTCGCGTTATCCGGTGGAGGCGCAAATGGCCGGACGTCGGTTTGCACAATTTCGTCTTGACGTGAGCGCAGGTGACGTGCTCCGGGAACATTACGAAATCCTCGAAGGCCGGGACTGGCTTGGTTTCGCCGAGTTGCCGAGAGCGAAAGTGTCCGCCGTCTCGCGGGAAGAACAGTTCGCCGAGAAGCTGCACGCCTACACCCTGCCAAGGCAAGGCCGTCCGAACACGCGCGTCAAAGATTTGGTGGACTTGGTTTTGTTGTCCGTGTCCGGCACGCTCGATGCCGCGCGAGTCCGCGAGAGCGTCGCGGCCACGTTCCGCCGCCGCGCGACGCATCCTGTTCCCGCAACGCTCCCTCCCCCCCCGGAAGCATGGCGAGAACCTTTCGCTGAATTGGCCAGCGAGTGCGGCATGGCCCCGGAAATTGAAGCCCATTTCGCACAAGTGGCCGAGTTTCTGGTACTGGTTCTGGCGTAGATTCTACGCCGCCTTCGTGCCGTCCTCGGAATGATGTGTTTGACTGGATTTGCGCTCGCCCCTCCTTTCGGCGGCGGCACGGGAACGGCTGTGGTTGGGAATTTAATCGCGTTCAATTCCTCGCGCACGTCGGCCACGACCAGCCGTTGATAGACCCGGTGGATTTCCTCGCTGGCGTGGTTGACCAGCTTCATCATTTTGGACTGTGGAACGCCCTGCTTGGCCCCGCGCGTGACGAAGGTAACGCGGTGCAATGGAACGTGAGATGCGGCAGATTCAATTCATCGTTCTGCTTGAAAAACCGCCACCACATTTTTGAGGGCTTCTCCCATTTGCTGCCCGTCCCCACAAAGTCAAAGGCGGTCTGGTCGTTCGTCCGTTCGGCTTTGAGCCGGATAAAGAGCGGCACGAGTTCCTCCCGCATCGGCACGGTGAAGGCCCGCTCCGCGCCGCCCTTGGGCTTTTCCAAGGTGATGGTCTTGGCTTCAAGGTCAACATCTTTCAAGGGGATGTTCGTGTCGCCCTGGCGGCAGCCGGTGTAAATGGCAATCTCAAAGGAAGTCCGCATCCATGCCGGCCAGCGGGCAATCTCCGCCCGAATCTTGGTGATTTCCTCGTCGGTCATGGCGGCCTTTTCGGCGGGCTTGTGTCTGGATGCCGGGATGCAGGAGCGGGTTGCCCTCGGCGTAGCCGCGCCGCACAGCCTAGCAGCCTGTCGGGCTTAAGCGATCACCATCCTAATAGCGATTATGGAACATATAGGGCCAGACACGTTGCGAGGGTAACGCTGGTTGGCAGTAATGGATTGGATAGCCCTTTCAGGTTGGCTCTCCAAATCGTCCG
>DASRLE010000481.1:0-5127 GCA_035648615.1 Saccharimonadales bacterium (SeqCode)
GTAGTTATTGGACCACAAATCGCGGGAGAACGTGCTGGTCCATAGATCCACCTTCCATTTCTCGGGGGGAGTGCCGCCCTCAAATTCGGGAAAATGTTGTCCGCCCCAAGCGCCAAGGATAGGCCACGTCTTTGCGATTTGAAAACATTCCACCAGATAGTCGGAGAAAAGCACGTTGTCATCATCAACAAACACCAAAAGCTCACTGCTGGATTCCTTGACGCCGCGCAACCGGGCCGGGGTAAGGCCGAGTTGTTCCTCACGAATGATGCGCGCGTTGGGATGCCACGACAAACCCCACTTGCCAGCCAGCGGCTCCTTCGACGCATTGTCAATCAGCAGCAATTCCCATTCTTCCTTGGGCAATGTTTGCGCCTTGAGCGCATCCAACGTTCGCGTCAAGTAATCTACTCGCGGATTATGCGTGCAAATAATGACGGACAGTTCCATATTGAAGATAAAAGGTTGCAGATGGGAGTTCGGAGGTCAATAGTCCGTTGTCAGTAGTCGGTGGTCTGATGTTTTCATTTCAGCTTTCTGCTTTCCATATTTCTACTTTGATTTGCTGCTTTCAGCGTTTCAGCTTTTCCCTTCCGTTCTGACTTCCGTCCTCCGACCTCTGACCTCTGACCTCATTTTTTATCACAGCGTTTCAATTTTTCACTTGTGGCCGGTGGCCTGATTGTCCGTTTCCGCTTTCTTCTTTCAGCTTTCGAAATGGTTTGACGAAAACGCGCAGCCGGAGCCACAGCCATTGCCGCCGGTAATTTGACCTCATCATTTCCTTGCGAAAGGAATTCAGCAGCCGGCCCGCATCTTTCAAGCACCCCTTCACATATAACGCCGTGGCTTCTTTCAACACTTGGCCGGCAAATGTGTCCTGAAAGACGGGCGCGGTTTGATCTTGAAGTTCACGCGAAAAGTTTTCCCGGGCTTTCAGTCCACCGGCCAGAAATTCCCGGAGGATTTTACCCGAGCTGCGCAGACGTTCGGTTTCAGACTGCGGGTGGCTGCGATAGGCGGCTCCCGGTTGCGGCACATAACCCCAGCGTCCCGAGGCCGCAATCCGGCACCACATCTCCCAGTCCAGCACATACGGAAGATCACTTCGATAACCGCCAAGTCGTTCATAAGCCGTGCACTTCACGATCACGGCGGCGCATTGAGCTTGTTGCCAGGTTGCAATCATTTTGTCGAAGCCCTTTAATTCTCCCGCAATCCTCATCTCCAGTGAGCTGATTGCTGTCCAGTGGCCATCGGCATCGGCAAAAAAATGCCGAGAATAGGCGGCATCCAAACCCGGAACGGCCTGGATCAGCGCTTCAAACCGTGCGTAAAATTCCGGCAATACCCAGTCATCCTGATGCAGGATATGCACCCACTCGCCACGCGAACGCTCGATGCAATTGTTCCAACAGCCCGCCAGTCCAAGGTTCTTGTGCGTGCTGGAAACTTTGACCCGATTCCCGGCGATTTCACGCACCAGAGCGGCAACGTCCACATCGGGCGAACAATCGTCCACCACCTCGATTTGCATCTGCTCCGGGCCGGGGTCTTGGACTAAAACACTCCGCAACATCTGCTCCAGATAATCCTTGCTTGGATTGTAAGCCGGAATCATCACCGACCAGAACGGGCGCGGGTTGCCGTTTGGCGGAACTGGCGGAATGACGGGAACTGAAAGCACAAAACAAAGATGGAATTATTTTCTAATTGCTTTTTTTGCAACGACGGCAAACTGAAGATAGCGCATATCATGAATGCCTGAAGCGGGTAACCATGAGAACAAGCGATACCGCCACCACAAGTCTTTATCTTCTGCTTCCATATTAAAGAAAGGATTGATGCCTTGTATGGACTGTATTTCAAAGCCCGCGTGCTTGAAAAGGTTCACGATGCTGCGTCTTGTATAAAAACGAAGGTGTGTTTTATCCAATATTCCCTGGTCTTTGTAATCCCATTCACCACGGACGATTAATTTCCACATGATAGGAAAATGGCCGATATTGGGGATAGACGCGACAATGACGCCATTACTTGACAGGAGCGACAATGCAAGCTCCAAGGCAGGAATAGGATCAAGGATATGCTCAAGGACATCATTGAATGTGATACAGTCAAAATAATTCTTTGGCATATCCAGTTCCGGGCCAAAGGGTGCATGAAAAACCTTGTCAAGGCGACCGCGTGCGATTTCACTCGCGGCCTGGTTTAATTCCACGCCCCAGACTTCTGCTTGGCGGATTTTTTTAAGAGCACCAGAAAACCCTGCGGCACCGCAGCCGACGTCAAGAATTTTGCGAGCGGATATTGGAACAAATGGCACCAACTCTGGACGCTCACACTCAAAATATCCCGTGTTTTTAGAAGTATAAAGAGATTCGAGTGAAGAGGCTTCCATAAAAACAATGTCAATTTGTTGTCCAACTGGAACGAACCAAAATATGGCCGAGGTCTGGTGTGCTCGGGTTGGTCATATCAAGATAATTAACTTCCGCGACCTCTATGGAGCCAGCAGCATATATTTCCTGTAATACTCCTTCGTGCTGGTCATAAAATCCAACATCTAGTTGATAAATCCCAGGTTGGATGGGCGGCAGGATGAAACTGATGCCAACCGTAGCTCTATCTTTCAAAGAAGGAAGTGGATGTGGTCCAAATGATGTTCCGACAGCAATGATTCGTTCTCCCCTATTATTCGTGATGCCAACAGTTAGTTTGGGATGTGCTAGTAGTTTTTCGCTTTTCAAGCTAAAATTAAGAACAATGGCCGCACCGGGACTCAAAGGCACTGTCGCTTGCCGACCGTCAGTGATAATCTCAAGCTGACAAATTCGTGCAAATGGCTTTACGGGTTTTTCTGAATCGTAGGTAAAGATTCCTTTCATTGCAGCATTTGCAGAGTATTTTGAAAGTCCTTCATTTACATTCCCCCAATACTCAAGCTTTCCTTGTTTCAATACCATGGCTTTTGAGCAAAGGCGCTGGACGGCATTCATGTTATGGCTGACAAACAACACGGTCCTGCCGCCCTTGCTGACATCCTTCATTTTACCAAGACACTTCTTTTGAAACTCCGCATCGCCCACGGCCAGCACTTCGTCCACAATCAAAATTTCCGGTTCCAGATGCGCGGCCACGGCAAAGGCCAATCGCACATACATCCCGCTGGAATACCGCTTCACCGGCGTGTCAATGAATTCTTCAATCTCGGAAAATGCCACAATCTCGTCAAACTTGCCGCGTATCTCGGCCTTGGTCATGCCCAGGATCGCGCCGTTCAAGAAAACATTTTCGCGTCCGGTCATTTCGGGGTTAAACCCGGTGCCCACCTCCAGCAGGGACGCAATGCGTCCTTTTATTTTTATCTGCCCGCTCGTCGGCGTGGTCACTTGCGAAAGGATTTTTAATAATGTGCTCTTGCCCGCGCCGTTGCGCCCGATGATGCCCAGCACCTCGCCCTGCCTGACCTCAAAGCTGACGTTGTCCAACGCCCAGAACTGCTCGCCCATTTTTCGGGCATGATGTTCCTCGCCAATCTTGAGATTGGGGTCAGGCTTGCCGAGCAGCTTGGCCCAGTAGCGCGCAAAGTCCTCCTTGAGCGTGCCGCCGCCAATCTGTCCCAGGCGGTAGGCTTTGCTGACGTTTTCAACCTTTATTACGCTATTGCTCATAAACGAGAGAAGAGTGGAGAGAGGAGTGCGAAGAGGGGAGACAGGAAACTCGCCAGCTTCGTCTTGCGTGATTCCGTTGAGCGTATGAGACCACCCACAAGTTGTCCGGCTCCCATCGCCATTTTTCGAAGTTCGGCGGCTTTGACCGCCAGCTTCGGATAATTGTCCTCAATGACGTAAGTCAAAGAGCGGACTTCCGCAGTTGAAGCGTGTCCCACGTTGTAAAACTGAAATTTTTCTTGAACATGACGGCGCTCAAATCCTTCGGCCAAGTTCGACATTGTCGAAACTCCCGCGCGCTGAATCTGACTGCACAAGCCAAAGTCCCTGGCTATCCCTTCCTCGCGTGTGACCGAGTAAATCAGTTTTGTCATTTGCCGGGCCTGCTGCCAGCTCTCCAGATCTTCAAATGTCATAGATTTTCAAGTTAATATTGAAGAGAGTGGAGTGTAGAGAGGAGAAATGTTAATCTCTGCGCTCTGCGCTCTTCTCTCTCCAATCTTCGCCTCGCGTCTCCGCCGCTAAACGGTGTCCATAAACGTCTTCTCCACATGGGTGAAGAGCATCAGGCCGACGGCCAGCACCGCAAGCATGACGCCAAAGCTGGTGCCGAGCTGCATGGCGGTCACGTCGCCCGCGCCGAGAAAGCCGAGCCGGAATCCCTCGACGATGGGCGTGAGCGGATTGAACTGCAACACCCAGCGCCATTTCGCCGGCATGGCGGACAAGGGCAAAATCACCGGCGTGGCATACATCATGAGCTGCACGCCGAAGGCGACGAGCTGGGTGAGGTCGCGGTAGCGCGTCGTCAGCGCCGAGACGATGATGCCTCCTCCGAGGCCGTAACCCGCGAGCATCAGCAGGAACAGCGGCGTGCAGAACACCCAGCCGGTGAGATGCACGGGTGCGCCCTTGAAATAGAACATGGCCAGGAACGCCAGGAAAATTCCGAGCTGGATGCCGAAGGAGATGAGGTTGGAGATGGCGATGGAAACCGGGATGGCGAGCCGGTGAAAATAGACCTTGCCCAGCAGCGCGGAGTTGCCCACGAAGGTAGCAGAGGTCTTGGTGATGTTGTTCGCAAAGTAAGTCCATGAGACCGTGCCGGCAAGATAGAAAAGAAACGGCGGAATGCCGTTTGTAGGCAATTTGGCGATTTTGCCAAAGATGATGGTGAAGGTGATGGTCGTGAGCAGCGGCTGTATGATGTGCCAGAGCGGGCCCAGGATGGTCTGCTTATAGACGGCTACGAAATCGCGCCAGACGAACAGGGAAATCAGATCGCGATAACGCCAGAGCTGTTTCAACCGCCAGTCCAGCCATCCGCGATGCGGGGTGATGACGGTGGTCCAGCCTTCGCCGGAGGGCGGAGGCTGGAGACCGGAGACTGGAGGGCGGAAGTCGGGGATCGGGGACCGGGGATTGGACATAAATCAAAAGCTGAAATTAGGAA
>DASRLE010000482.1:0-11055 GCA_035648615.1 Saccharimonadales bacterium (SeqCode)
AAAGAAAAAGTTATGGCCCGTTTTCCCGCCGTCACTGAGGCATTACCAGGTCCACCTTCGCAAAGACTATGGCGGGGCAAATCCGCTGTCGCCAAGGCGATGACGGGCAAGATGGCGGGAGTGGCGGGGCTCGAACCCGCCACAAATCCAATAAAGACGGGCCTTTTGAAGGGGTGCCATCACAAATAGCCTCACAAAGAGCGGGCTTTGATTTGTGCAAGGTCATTAACGCCTGGCCTGATCTTCCTCCGGCGCTGAAAGCGGCTATCCTCGCCATCGTCAACTCGGCAACCGAAGCGGGTGGCAAGTGAAAGAGGTAAGCGAGGGCGGCAAGGTACAACGAGCGGAACCGGAAAGCGAGCCATCCAGCTCGCCGGTTCTGCGGTCGGATTTGGTGCCAACTGGCGATGCGGAAGGGCCGGGGGCGGAGCGGCGCGAAGCGCCGCCCGCCTCCGGCCTTCCTTGTCTGAATAGTAACAACTCGGACAATGAGGAAGCAAAAGAAGGCCAGCTTCGCGGGATGGCTCGGAAGGTGGCCTTTGCTTTAACGGAGAATGTCCATGCTTTGATTAAGAAATGGGGACTTGAACAGATCGGTTTTCTGACGCTGACGTTTCCAGATCACGTCACGGACCCGAAGGAATGCAACCGGCGCTTCGACAATCTACGGCGGCGGATTCTTTGCCGATATTCGGCATGGATTGCGGTGCGAGAGCGGCAAAAATCCGGGCGGCTCCATTTGCATCTCTTGGTAGTAGCCGCAAATGACATTAAAACGGGCGTGGACGCGGCAGCAATCAAGAGGGGCAACTACCGCAGCGCCGGAAAGTATCTCCGCACTGAGTGGGCATTCTGGCTCAGGACAGCCAAAAAATATGGCTTCGGACGAACTGAATTGATGCCCGTCAAAAGCAATGCGGACGGCGTGGCTCGCTATGTCGGCAAATACATTCAGAAGAATCTCGATTGCCGGACGGCTGCGGACAAAGGGGCTCGGCTGGTATCGTATTCCAAAGGCGCGGGCCAGGTGAAGGCGAATGGCTTCGCTTGGAATTCGCCGCGAGCGTACCTGTGGCGGACGAAGCTGGCGCAAATGGCGGACAAATGCGGCATTCTCGAATATAAGGAGTTGAAAGAAACATTCGGCGCACGGTGGGCCTGGACAATTCAAAAGCGGGTAATTTCGGAAGAACTCCTGGAATTTCCAACCGGCGCGATTGCTCAGTGCGAAGGGATTTGCGTTCCAGCCGATTCGACCGCGATCAAAGTCCGGCGTTATTTGGGCGAAGGATATTGGGAAGAATCTTTCGACGAATGGCTAGCCAAGTGCCAGAAAGACCTGGCATTTTCACGACTCAAGCGAGATCGAGAGTTTTTCACGCCAGAGCGAGAGGCGGAATTCAACCGGCGTGCTTCGGAATCGGAGCAAGAAGGGGCGATTTATCCCCCCGGCCTTCCTGAAGCTGCCCATTCTGAATTCGACGAAGTGCTTGCAACATTTCCGTCTCAAAGGCCATTTTGAAACGTCCATAAACGCTAGTGTAGTGTCTCGCAATTAACTAGACATATTATCAGAGGACGGCTTCGTTGGTTCGGGCCATTTCCCTCGTAATCCACGATTTTTATATGTCTAGTCATTTCCGGGACACTACACTAGTTCAGGGCGTTACTTTAAAGCTTCTTACCTACCAAATCTTGGAGAAGTGAAGATATTGTAGTCTGAATACTACGATAAAAATCGGACGTGTATAGGTCAGGGCAAGTATCGCGCACATTTTTGTCTATCCCCACCTGTTTGGCCCATGCATCTATAAAGGCAACGAATATCCGTGTGACCTGCATATTCTCACCCAATAATTTTGCCAGAAATTCATCAAGTTTTTGTCGGCCTTCCTTGGTCTCGATGTCACGTCCCGGCACGCGGCAGAGGTCGTGTATAAATTCGTTTCTATCGTCAAGAAAGGAAGACATCAGCTTATCAAAGTGGGGGTGAAGATCAACGCGTTTCCTCAAAGCCGTGATGAAGTAACCAAGCGTTTTCTTCTTCGCGGTTTTTTTTTGTGCTTCGAGGGTCGCGATGGACATAGGAGGATTATCCTGAAAAACGTAGAGCATGGCCACGTTTATCAAATACTCGGTGGCTTGCAGTACTAAAAGCAGTCCACCTATCTTGACGAGAATTTGCTCTTGTGGGGACGGTATCTCGGATTTCATATATTTAGGGCATCAAAAATACCCGATAAAATTTGCGTCCCCCCATGGAAGTCGTGTCAATCCAAAGATACGGGCTGGAGGTTAAAAGTAAAATCGCAACAGTGTTCCAACTTGCCATGTCCGTCGAAGCTTGAATTTGATAGGTTCGACCGGTCGCTCCTGTAATTTGTATTCCCGCGTAAGCAGCTATATTCAAATTCGGTGCGACAAGCGGTTGTTGCACAGAGTTGAAGGTAATGCTCCTTACCCGTTGGTTTCCGGAATCTGAAACAAATATCGTGCCTTGCGAAAGACAAAGGCCGGATGCTGAGGAGAAGCGAGCTACTGGGCCTGCGCCGTTTGCGTAGGAGCTCTGGGAAAAGCTTCCCGCAATCGTCGATACTTTGGTGGATGCGTCCATCTTGCGAACACACGAGCCGCAAGCCATAAACACATTGCCAAAGTTATCTGCGGTCATAGCAGAAATTGAATTGAAGGAAGCGTTTGTCCCGATTCCGTCCGTATCTCCATTGTAAGCGCTTCCGGTCCCCGCAACGGTTGTGACGCTTCCATTTTGGTCAATTTTGCGTATCACCCCGTTGCCCGAATCCCAAACGTAAACGTTGTTGGCCTGATCGCAAGCTAAAGCCCACGGCCAAACATCAGCAGAAAAATTGAATTCGGTGAAAATGCCATTTCCGTCCAAATATCCACGTACCCCAGAGCCAGCAAAAACATGGACTACGCCTGTTTGTGGATTGCATCGATAAATTGTATTTCCGCCTGAATAATAAAGGTTGTTTGCAGAGTCGAAACAGATTCCGCTGGCTACGGTAAGGTTGGTGGCACCCACTCCTAGGTTCCCAGGTGCTACCACCACAGTTCCGTTGGTTGTAATGTTGAAAAGATACGGATAGGAAGAGTAAAAGCCTACCAGCCAGATTGTGTTTGAATGATCAATTGCCATTGCCCCAAACGAACGAATTGGAAGTCCGTACCCACCCCAGTCCGCCTGATCTGGCACGAGAGTAGAAACAGTTCCTCCCGCCGTAACTTGCCGGATAGCCTGATTGCCACTGTCCCACACGTACAGGTTGCTCGAAGTGTCTGCGACAATCTGTGAGGGGCTGGAAAACTCTGTTTCCTGGCCTTGGCCATCCAAATAACCTGGAATGGAACATCCGACAAACGGCTGAACGTAATCGCCGTTGGTATCGTAGTTTTGCGCCTGCATTGTCTGACAAATGGAACAAAGAGCGATGCACAGAACTGGAACAGTTTTAGCATTCATGGCTTCACGCTTTCACAGGCGCGGCTTGAAAGCAAGGAGAACACCGTTTTGGCTTGGCCCTCCTGTTTTCAGCAAGCCGGATGACAACACGGGAACGCTCCGCGGGGAATTCGAAAAAAAGACGGTTGACACATTCATAGGCATAGAATATTCTAATCCTGTGAAAATTCAAGATGTTAGAATATGATGGAACGCGAAAAGATAAGAGGGTGGTGCGGGGAGTGCGGAATCGCTTGGCCGCCGTTGGTTCACGCGTCTGGCGACTGGACGTGCCCTCGTTGCGGTGGGCGGATGAGGCCCAAAGGCGAGTTGAAGCGAGATGAAAAGAGCGCGTTTGCGTTTCAGGCGTGGTTGGATGACGTCTGGATGAACAAGAAATGGGGGCCGTCGCCCGGCGGAGCGGCGTCGGAGTTGGGTTGTGAGCGGAGCATGATTGATAAGCTCTCTGATCGGGGAATTCTGGAAAAGAGCGTTTATAAGCATGATGGACAATACATTGTGATGATCTCCACTCAGTCAATCAAAAGGGCGAAAGAGAACAAGGCGAAACGTGGAAAATGGACAGATTCAGGAGAGGAATAATGGACGCGCCAAACATAACAAATTCGGATTCCAATCTGGTGCGGCTGAAAGTGGCTGCTGCACGGCTTGGAATCAGTGTGCGAACTTTGTATCGCATCATTGCGGAAGGCGAGTTGCGCTTGGTGCATATTCGCAACTGCTCGTGTCTGAAAGAAGGGGATTTGGTCGCATACGTGGAGCGAAACGCATAAAGGAAAAATCATGATTAACACAATTTATAAACCCAAAGGGTCGCGGATATGGCGCTGGAAATTCCGGCTTCGCCCGGAAGATGGGAAAATCCAAGACGTATCGCTTGGCACATCTGAGAAACAGTTAGCGGAAAAGTATCGGGTCGAGCGGTTGCACGAAAAGGAGCAAGAGAGGGCTGGGTGTATGCCTTCAAAGATCACCAGGGACGCGGCGCTGCGCAAATTGGCCGACCATTTGCAAGACTTCCTCGGCGACATGCGGCGGCGTGGAAAGTCGGAAAAGTATCTGTCAAACCTTGAATTCCGAAATGGTCGGCTGATTGCCGATTGCGGTTGGAACACGGCAAAGGATGCGTCGGCTGATTCGTTTCAAGCCTGGTTGCGGGGGCGACCGGAATTGAAGGACAAGACGGCAAATGATTATCTGGAAGCCGCTCGGTGCTTTTTCAACTGGCTAGTGAAGCTTGGCAGAGCCGGGTCAAATCCCCTGCTGTCAGTGGAAAAAGTGAAAACCAAAGAAGGCAACGCGGATGAAGTGCGGGCGTTTAGCGATGATGAAATGTTGCGATTGCTGGCGGTGGCTGGTGAGCGGAAGACGGTTTACCTGATGGCCGTCCATACGGGCCTGCGGAGAGGGGAACTCGCGGCGCTCAAGCTGGGCGATCTGCATTTGGATGCGGTAACACCGTTCGTAAAGGTCCGGGCTTCTACAACCAAGAACGGCAAACCTGCGGACATGCGCTTGCTGCCCGAATTGGCGGCGGCGCTGGCTGAACTCAAAACCAACGAGACGCAAGACAATGATCTCGTTTTCAAGAGCATTCCACGAATCGAGAGGTTTTACAGGGATTTGAAAAAGGCCGGTATTCCGCTCAAGGATGCCCAAGGACGCAAGGCGGTCTTCCATTCGCTACGTCATACGTTCGGAACCAATTTGGCGCGTGGTGGCGTGGCAAGCCGCGTGGCAATGGCTCTGATGCGGCACAGTGACAGGCGGTTGACGGATAAAATTTACACCGACGAAAACCTTCTCGGCACTTGGTCAGCGTTTGACCATCTGCCCAACTACACAGAGCAAGCCTCACAAATAGCCTCACAGATTTTAGTCGCAGAGGGTCAAAACGTGGCATTGCCTGTCACAACGAGTGCCGGGCCGGAAGTGGTCAAAACCCTTGTAAACATTGGCGATTGTCACGGTTTGGCATCACTTGGCACAACCGGACAGATAGCGGGGAATGGCGGGAGTGGCGGGGCTCGAACCCGTAACCTCTGCCGTGACAGGGCAGCGCTCTAACCAATTGAGCTACACCCCCGCATCAGGGATTGGAAATTTAGTGAAACTTTTCCCCCACGTCAATGTTCAACCGAAAGAAAAGACGATTCGGGCAGCAGACGCCAAGGAGGTGGGGGTGGGGAACCCCGCTGAAGAAACGTACCGCTACCCGAATCAAATCCGCCCAATCCTAGTCAACTGTTTGAAGTTGTCAACGCTTAATACTACGCCGAAAAAATGCGCCGGGATGGTTCCTGCGAACCAACATTTTCCATGTGACGGAATTTTATTCCGTGAAAGGTAAGGTCGGCCCGCTGGGCCGACTGGACGGCGCGGCGCACCGTCCCCACCAATGAAGCGTATGTGACGTTTTCAATGTGTCCTCTTTCATCCTTGGGCTTTGTATTTTTGGATGCATCGACTCAAGAACACGCGATCTAAATTGGTTTTTGTTTTGACTTGGGTTTGACTTTTTCGGCGGCGGGGCCACAATGGGGGCATGAAACTTTTGGCGCCGATTTTGTGCGCGATGCTGGTTGTGCCGCTGATGGCCGCTGATAAAATGAATTCTTTGCAAGATATTTCGCTGAACGATATCAATGACCAACCGACTTCCCTCAAGGCTTATGCCGGGAAAGTTGTGCTGCTGGTCAATGTCGCCTCCAAGTGCGGCTTCACGCCCCAATACACCGGGCTGGAAGCGATTTATAATAAGTATAAAGACCAGGGATTCGTCGTCATCGGCGTGCCGGCCAACGATTTCGCCGGGCAGGAGCCGGGCACCGCCGAGGAAATCAAGACGTTTTGCAAAAGCAAATATGACGTCACGTTTCCCCTCATGGCCAAAGTTCACGTCGTGGGCGTGGATAAGCATCCGCTCTATGTCGCCTTGACCGGGCCGGATTCGGCTTATCCGGGCGAGGTCAAATGGAATTTTTCAAAGTTTCTGATCGGGCGCGATGGGCAATTGCTCGGGCGTTTCGAATCGAAGGTCAAACCGGAATCCCCCCAATTAATCAAGGCAATCGAAGCGGCCCTGGCCAAAAATTAAACGCCCAGACCCGCCCGATGGTGATGAAGAAAATTGCCCCGCCCAAGAATAAGTCTTGAGCCGGGAATAAAAAAAACTACTGTAACCGCATGTCTAAGGTAAAACACATTGTGCTGCTGAAATTCAAAGAAGGAACCGCCGAGGAACAAATTGGCAAGTTCTTCGAGGATGTTTTGGATTTGTCCGAAACGGTTCCCGGGATTGACGATTATGTTTCGGGCAACAATTGCAGCCTCGAAGGCCGCAACCAGGGGCTGACCCACGGGTTCATCATGACTTTTTCCGATATCGCCGCGCGCGACGCCTACATTGTCCATCCCGAGCACGAACGGTTTAAGACGATGGCCATGGGCGCGGTCGAGACTGTTCTGGTCTTCGACTTCGAAGTTTAGGCTGCTCCGGCCGTTGTCTTCCATCCTGGCTGCGGCGCGGAGGGCGTTCCTCCATGAAACGGACCCATCACTGCAACGAATTACGCCCGGCGCAAATTGGCCAGACGGCCACGCTCTCCGGCTGGGTCCATTCCCGGCGCGATTTGGGCGGCCTGATCTTTATCGACGTCCGCGATCGCGAAGGGCGCACCCAAACCGTCTTCGATCCCTCCGCGTTACCCCAAGAGCTTTTCGAGCGGGCGGCCAGCCTGCGCAGTGAATGCGTCATCAGCGTGACCGGCCCGGTGCGGGGGCGTCCCTCCGGCACCCAAAATTCCAAAATCGCCACCGGCGAAATCGAAATCGCCGTCACCGGTCTCGAGGTGTTGAACATGGCCGAAGTGTTGCCATTCCCGGTCGATGACCCGGAGATCGCCAAAACCGTCAACGAAGAGTTGCGCCTGCAATATCGTTACCTGGATTTGCGCCGCCCCGAGATGGCCCGCAATCTTCGCGTCCGCAGCAAAGCCGCCACCACCACGCGCGTTTATTTTGATGAGCAAGGTTTTTTGGAAATCGAAACGCCCACCCTTTTCAAATCGACTCCGGAAGGCGCGCGCGAATTTCTGGTGCCGAGCCGGATCAACATCGGCAAGTTTTACGCGCTGCCGCAGTCGCCGCAGCAGTTCAAACAAATCCTCATGGTGGGCGGCATCGAGAAATATTTTCAACTGGCCCGCTGCTATCGCGACGAAGATTTGCGGGCCGACCGCCAGCCAGAGTTCACGCAGATCGATCTGGAAATGTCGTTCATTGAGCGCGAAGATATTTATGCGCTGATCGAGGGGCTGCTCAAACGCATTTGGAAAGCGACCCTCAACATCGACATCCCGACGCCGTTTCTCCGGCTCTCCTTTCAAGAAGCGCTGAACCGATATGGTATTGACAAGCCAGACACCCGCTTTGGCTTGGAACTGGCCGATTTGACTGAGGAATTCCGCGCCAGCGCTTTCAAGGTTTTCAGCGGCGCGGTTTCCGCGGGCGGAGTAGTCAAAGCGATCAATGCCAAGGGCCTGGCGGGCGCAACCCAGGGCCAGATCGAAACGATGACGGAGCACGCCAAGAGTTTCGGCGCCAAAGGCCTGGCCTATATCAAGGTTGAAAAAGGCGAATGGAAATCGCCCATCGTCAAATTCTTCAACGACGCCGAAAAAGCCGCCCTCATCCAAAAACTGAAGATCGAAGAAGGCGATTTGATTTTATTCGCAGCCGATCAATGGCTCAACGCCTGCGAAATCCTGGGCAAAATCCGCCTCTATTGCGCCGACCTTTTAAAGACGCAAGGCAAGCTGGCCATTCCGCCCGGCCAGTTCAACTTTTTGTGGGTCATTGATTTCCCGCTTCTCGCCTTCGACAAGGAACAAAACCGCTGGTATTCCAGCCATCATCCCTTTACCGCGCCGGTGGCCGAGGATGTCCAATTCTTGACAACCGACCCAAAAAAAGTTCGCGGCCAGCATTACGACATCGTGGTCAACGGCGTGGAGCTGGGCGGCGGGTCCATACGAATTCACCAGCCCGAAGTGCAAAAACTCGTCTTCGAGCAAGTGCTGCAAATCCCCCCGGAACTGGTGCAAGCCCGCTTCGGCTACATGCTGGAGGCCTTTCGTTACGGCGCACCGCCGCACGGCGGCATCGCCCTCGGCTTCGACCGGCTGATTGCCATTTTATGCGGCACGTCCAGCATCCGCGACGTCATCGCTTTCCCCAAGACCGCCAAGGGAACCGACCTGATGACCGATTCCCCCGCCATCGTCGAACCAAAACAACTGCGCGACCTGCACCTCGAATTGAAAGCGGCGAAGAAGGAGTAGAACGATTACGATTAAGAAATGGGCCGATAAGCAAGAAAAAGGCGGCGCGGGAAAAAATGATGGGAGCAAGCAGAAAATTTGCTTTAGTTTAGCCGAACCGGGACAAACCCCGAAACGGCGACACCAGCAAACCCCATAGCAGGCGGACAACACCTCGGTTATATTTTTCCTCCAAAGGGAACAATGACCAGATTATGACCGGAAAGTCTGCCATGGCCATCCTCAAGGGAACGGCCAGCGAATTTAGCGATGACAACGTCTTGACGTTGAGCGCGGCCCTTGCTTATTACGCCATGTTCTCGCTCGGCCCGGTGTTGACCATTGTTGTTGCGCTGGCCGGCGCGGCTTTCGGCTCCGATTCGGTTCGCCAGCACATTCACCAGGCTTTGCAGGGCATGGTCGGAGACAGTTCGGCCAAAGCGGTGGATTCCATGATGGCAACCCGCCATCAAGGCGCGAGCGCGGTCGTCAAAATCGTCGCCATCGCCTCTCTGCTTTTCGGAGCGACCGGGGTATTTAGCCAGCTCCAAAATTCATTGAATATAATCTGGGGTGTCAAGTCGAAGCCCGGTCGCGGAATATGGCTTTTCATCCGCAATCGGTTCCTTTCCTTTGGCATGGTTCTGGGAATAGGTTTTTTGATGCTGGTTTCCCTCGCCCTCTCAATCTCTTTGGCGGCCTTCACCGCGCAAGTCGGCAAATCTTTGCCGGAAGGTATTTTAATCGGACACGTATTCGACATCGCATTCTCCTTCGGTGTAATCACGCTGTTGTTCGGCATGATTTTCAAGGTCCTGCCGGACGTAAAAATCCCCTGGAGCAAAGTTTGGGTTGGCGCCATCGGGACGTCGTTGCTTTTCACGCTGGGCAAGTATCTGCTGGGGTTGTATTTAGGAAGGGCCAGCACGGCCTCAGCCTACGGCCTGGCCGGGTCGGTTATTATCGTGCTTTTGTGGGTTTACTACGCCTCGGTCATTTTATTTCTCGGGGCGGAATTCACCCAAATCTACGCCAAACAAACCGGCGTCAAAGTCAAGCCGACCCAATACGCCGTGCCCAGCGTCAAAATGGAAGTCGCGCAACAAAAGTAGGCGCCATTTTAACGGAGCCGAAAAAGGTGGTCCATTCAACGTTCGGTCACATCAATGTTGCGCCATAACCTTCGTACTTTTTCTTGCTTTTTGTGTATATCTCTAGTGTAGTGTCCCGGAAATGACTAGACATATAAAAATCGTGGATTACGAGGGAAATGGCCCGAACCAACGAAGCCGTCCTCTGATAATATGTCTAGTTAATTGCGAGACACTACACTAGTAGATACGCGAAATGAAAACGGCTGTTCAAAAGTGGGGAAATAGTCTGGCGATTCGAATTCCGCGCGCCTTCGCTAAAGAAACCCAATTGGCAAACGGCACCGAAGTGGATCTGCGATTAAAATCAGGGACGCTGATCATCAGCAGTCGCGGAAAAACTCGCCACCACTTGACCGATCTCCTGGACCGAGTGCGGAAGTCGAACGCGCCGGCGGAAATCAACTGGGGCCGGCCAATGGGAAAAGAGGTTTGGTGAAACGCAGCTACCTTCCAAGGCGCGGAGACTTGATCTGGCTGGATTTTACTCCGCAGGCCGGTCATGAACAATCAGGGCACCGACCCGCGGTAGTAATTTCAAATGACCAATATAATAGCAAGGTGGGGTTGCTGTTGGGTTGTCCCGTGACGAGCCAACGAAAACAATATCCGTTTGAAGTGTTATTGCCCGAGGGGCTGCCGATTAGCGGCGTAGTGTTGGCCGATCAAGTGCGGAGTTTGGACTGGAAAAGCCGGCGGGCCGTTTTTATATGTCGCCTGGACGAGGAAGTTTTGTCAGAAATTTTAGGAAAACTGGCAGCATTGATCGACCATGAAAAAGCCGGACCGGCGTCGCGTTGAAATTTTTTCGCCCAAGCGCAAACGCTTAATCATCGAGAGACGCCATAAATATATAGCGCCATCTGCTCCAGACAAACCGCAGACGCTGGCCCACTTCACCTCGTTAACGGCAGGGTGGATCGTGCTCTTTGCGCCAGCCGCGCCAGAGGCGGGATTCCCCTAGCAGCCTGTCGGGCTTAAGCGATCACCATCCTAATAGCGATTATGGAACATATAGGGCCAGACACGTTGCGAGGGTAACTCTGGTTGGCAGTAATGGATTGGATAGCCCTTTCAGGTTGGCTCTCCAAATCGTCCG
>DASRLE010000483.1:0-2531 GCA_035648615.1 Saccharimonadales bacterium (SeqCode)
CGGACGATTTGGAGAGCCAACCTGAAAGGGCTATCCAATCCATTACTGCCAACCAGAGTTACCCTCGCAACGTGTCTGGCCCTATATGTTCCATAATCGCTATTAGGATGGTGATCGCTTAAGCCCGACAGGCTGCTAGACGAGATACAACCGGTTCCTTCGAAAGCAGTCTCCGAGAATATCGTCCAACCCCTTGATGCCGGACCCGCATTTGACGGACGCTTGTGACTCCATAGTGTAGGTAAACCGTACCTGATGCCTTGGAATATGCAATGCCCTCAAAGCCTTTTCGGGCAAAGCCCCAGGCCGAAGTCGCCGTCCTTATTCATGGACGAAGCAAGATTTCGGGAAGTTAAGCTGGCCAGTTCACGGTCGGTACACGCAACCTGCTCGGCTGTGAAGATTCTTTTTGTCGGTGACATTGTGGGAGAGCCCGGCCGCCACGCGGTTCGCATCCTCCTGCCAAAGCTGCGCGCGCAACACCAAATCGACCTGGTGTTGGCCAACGGCGAAAATGCGGCGGGCGGGGCAGGGATCACGGTCAATACCGCCGCCGATATTTTTGCGGCGGGCGTGGATATCATGACCACGGGGGATCATTTGTGGGACCAAAAAGAAGTCACTTTCCTCTTGCAGACGGAATCGCGTTTTTTGCGGCCTTTGAATTATCCGCCGGGCACACCCGGGCAAGGCAGCGTGGTCTGGCGCTCGGGCATCCTTCCGCCAGTGGGGATCCTCAACTTGCAGGGCCGCACCTTCATGCAACCGCTGGAAAACCCCTTCCTGGCCGCGCGCGCCGAAGTCCTCCACCTACGGCAAGTGGTCAAGATAATTTTCGTCGATATGCACGCCGAGGCGACTTCAGAGAAAATTGCTCTGGCCCGAATGCTCGATGGCCAGGTCAGCGCGGTCGTCGGCACCCATACCCATGTCCAGACGGCGGACGAACAAATTTTTCCCGGCGGCACCGCTTATTTGACAGACGCCGGCTTTACCGGCCCCCACGAAAGCGTCCTGGGCCGCGAAATCGAGCCGGTCATCCAGCGGTTCCTCACCAATGCCCCCCAAAAGTTCGGGGTCGCCTCCGGTCGAATTCTCTTGCAAGGAGCTTTGGTTGATATTGATCCTGAGACGGGCCGCGCGCTGCAAATCAGGCGCGTTTCCGAACCGCTGGACCGCTGAAATGCCGAGACAGGTCACATCACAATGGGATTTTGGAGGCGAACTTTTTCCCGCCGCCGCCACCCGCCGCGTTTTCACGATCAGCGAGTTAACTGGCGACATCCGCCGTTTGCTGGAAAATCATATCGGCCAGGTTTGGGTGACGGGAGAGATCACCAATTGCCGCCCGCAGCCATCCAGCCACGTTTACTTCACCCTCAAGGACGCTGCGGCGCAAATCAGTTGCGTTCTGTTTCGCAACGATCCGGTGGCCAATCGCGAGGTCTTGCAGGATGGGCGCAAAGTCATCCTCAAAGGCGAGATGACCCTGTACGAGGCGCGCGGCCAATATCAACTGCACATTCTGGCCATCGAACTGCAAGGCATCGGCGCGCTCCAGGCCGCCTTCGAAAAGCTAAAAGAAAAGCTCGCCGCCGAAGGACTCTTCGCGCCCGAACGCAAACGTCCGCTCCCCGCCTTTCCGCAGCGAATCGGCCTGATTACCTCGCAGTCCGGCGCGGCCATCCGTGACGTCCTGCATGTCGCGCGGCGGCGCAACCCGACCTTGCAGATTATTTTTGTCTCCTGCGCCGTGCAAGGCCCCGGCGCCGCCGGCGAACTCTCCGCCGCCATCCGCCTGCTCAATCGTTGGGCCGGTATTCCCGGCCAGTCCCTCGACGCGATTCTCCTCACTCGCGGCGGCGGCAGCTTGGAGGACTTGTGGGCCTTTAACGAAGAAACACTCGCGCGCGCCATTTTCCATTCCGCCATTCCGGTGATTTCGGCCGTCGGACACGAAATTGATTTTACCATCAGCGATTTTGCGGCCGATATCCGCGCGGCGACGCCCAGCGCGGCCGCCGAGATTCTGACCGAATCCGTTTATTCGCGCCGCAAATGGCTGGCCCAGGCCGAGAGCCAATTAGGCCAGTCCTTACGCCGCCGATTGCAATCCGAGCGCCGTCCCTTCCAGCAACTTGCGCAACGCCTCCGCGCCTTGCATCCGCGACGCCATCTTAACCAGCGCCGGCAACGTCTGGATGACCTTCACGCCAGCCTCGTTCGCTGTCCAGGCCGTGATTTGCAAAAATTACGGACCGCCTGGCAAACGCTGCGCATTCGGCTGGCCCGTCTGCGCCCCGGCGAACTCCTGGCTCAGCGCCGCGCCGTCCTCGCCCGCGAAGACCGCCGCCTTCGGGAAGGGGTGCGCCATTATTTCCAGCAACTCCGCCAGCGCCACGAAACCGCGCAAACCCGCCTGCATCTGCTCGGCCCGGAGCAAGTCCTTGCCCGCGGCTATTCGATCACCCTCGACGCCGCCAGCGGCGAAGTCATCCGTTCCGCCGCCCAAACCCGCCCCGGCCAAACCC
>DASRLE010000484.1:0-2876 GCA_035648615.1 Saccharimonadales bacterium (SeqCode)
CCAAAATCACCGATGGCGACAAGGAAGCCGAGGAAAACAGCATCGTGCTCCTGCACAAAGGGCTGCAATGGATTCAATTTGATTTGGGCGCGGAGCAGGAGATTTTCGCAGTCGCCATCTGGCACGCGCACGACACGCCAAAAATCTACCGTTCCGTCATCGTCCAGGCGGCCGACGACCCGGACTTTACCGACAACGTCCGCACCCTTTTCAACAACGACCTCGACAACAGTTCCGGCCTGGGCGCGGGCACAGACCGTCAATACTTCGAAACCTACGGTGGCAAAGTCATCGACGCCAAGGGGGCCAAAGCGCGCTACCTCCGCCTCTACTCGCGCGGCAGCACCGACAGCCCCCTCAACGAATACACCGAAGTCGAAATCTACGCCCGCCCCGCGCATTGAAACCTGATTATTTAACCGCAAAGAACGCAAAGAGCGCAGAGACAAGAGATTCAAAAAAACTTAAATGGAGCACAGGGGCGGGCCGGCTTCATTTAAATTCTGCGTCCTTCAGTGAATTATCAGTTATCTCTTTCCCGGTATCTTTCTCTGCGTTCTTTGCGCTCTTTGCGGTTAAATCTCCGCGTTCCGCAACGTTGAAATCTCTCCGGTTGAATTGCCTTTTTCTTGCCGCAGTCTTGCTGGCGCCGCTGCTCTCCGCCGAAACCTCGGCACCGGTGGAAAAGCCTAATATCGTGGTCATCCTCACGGACGATCAGGGCAGGGGCGATTACAGCGCGTTTGGCACCAAGGACATCCGGACACCCTCGATGGACCGGCTCTTTCGCGAAGGGATTACCTTCCAGAATTTCCTGGCCAATAGTTGCGTTTGTTCGCCCTCGCGAGCGTCGTTGCTGACCGGATGCTACCCGGACCGCGTCGGTGTGCCGGGGGTGATTCGGGAGGAGACGCCGGACAACTCGTGGGGCTATTTTTTACCCGGCGCAACGTTGCTGCCGCAAGCGCTCAAACCCGCCGGCTATCACTCCGCCCTCATCGGCAAGTGGCACCTCGGGATCGCCTCGCCCAATACTCCCACGGAGCGCGGGTTCGATTTCTTCCACGGCTTTCTCGGGGACATGATGGACGATTATTGGACCCATCGCCGTCACGGCTATAATTTCATGCGGCGAAATCAGGAGGTCATCGACCCCGCCGGTCACGCTACGGATCTTTTTACGGATTGGGCCTGCGATTATCTGGCGGAGCGGGCGAAGCGGGGCGGGCCTTTCCTTCTTTACCTCGCCTACAACGCGCCGCACGACCCTATTCAGCCGCCCGCAGAGTGGTTGGCGCGTGTCAAGCAACGCGAGCCGGCGTTGCCGGAAAAACGCGCCCGGCTTGTTGCGCTCATCGAACATCTCGACGCGGGCATTGGCAAAGTGCTCGACCAACTCGATCGCACCGGTTTGGCCTCCAATACCCTCGTGATCTTTACTTCTGACAATGGCGGTGTCCTCGCCAATGGCGCAAATAACGGGCCTTGGCGCGGCGGCAAGGAGCACATGTATGAAGGCGGCTTGCGGGTTCCGGGGGCGGCGCGTTGGCCCGGCGTCATCAAGCCCGGCCTCAGCACTGATCGCCTGACGCTGACAATGGATATTTTCGCAACCGCTTGTGCGGTGGCCGGAGTTCTCCCTCCCGCTAATATCGACGGTATTAGTTTTCTGCCGACGCTGAGGGGTGAAGCCGAGGCGGCTCGCCGCCGCGATTATTATTTCGTCCGCCGCGAAGGCGGGCCGGCTTATGGCGGCAAAACGATTGACGCCTTTCGCCGCGGGGATTGGAAGCTATTGCAAGACAGCCCATTTGCTCCGCTCGAACTCTACAACTTAAAATCCGATCCGCGAGAGGCAACGGACCTTGCGGCCAAAAACCGCAAAACCTTCAACGAACTCGAGGCGGCGCTCATGCGGCAAATCCAGCGCAGCGGTTCGACGCCGTGGCAGAAACCTATTCGTTAATGAATGTTTTGGCTCAGGCATTTGCGTCGTTGCAAGACTGCGGGTAACTTCACCCTAATGTTTATCAAGGCACTGGGCACGGCGACGCCTCCGCATCGCTATACACAACGCGAGTGTTGGGCGGCTTTGCAAGCGTCCGCTCCGTTCGAGCAATTGACATCCCGCTCGCGCGCCATTTTAAAAAAGGTGTTGACTGGGCAGAATGGCATCGCCTCCCGTCATCTGGCCCTGGAGCCGCTGGAGGAGGCGTTTGAAATTTCTCCGGATGCCTTGCAGGCGCGCTTTGTCCGGCACGCCCCCGCGCTGGCCACGCAGGCGGCGGAATGCGCGCTGGCCAATGCCGGAACGGGCGTCGAGCAAATCGATGCGGTCATTATCAGCACTTGCACCGGCTATCTCTGCCCCGGCTTGACCAGCTACGTCAGCGAACGGCTGGGCTTGGCGGACGGTGTGATTGCGCTGGATCTGGTCGGACAAGGCTGCGGCGCGGCGTTGCCGAATCTGCGCATGGCGGAAAGCCTGTTGGCGGCCGGGAGGGCGGAGCATGTTCTCTGCGTCAGCGTCGAAGTGTGCAGCGCGGCTTTTTATTTGGACAACGATCCAGGAGTGTTGATCAGCGCGTGTTTGTTCGGCGACGGGGCCGGGGCGGTGGTCGTGGCCAAAACGCCGTCTTCCAGCGGACGGCGGGTGCGCTGGCACAGCGCCGGTTCGGTTCTTGCCCCAAAAAATCGCGACTTGCTGCGCTTTGAAACCAAAAACGGCATGCTCCGCAATGTCCTTTCCCCATGCGTTCCGCAATTGGCCGGGCATTACGCCCAGCGGGTGTTTGCGGATGTCACTTCCCGCGCCGGAATTACGCAGGAGCAAATCACCGGCTGGATTTTTCACGCGGGCGGGCGGGAAGTGCTGA
>DASRLE010000485.1:0-3030 GCA_035648615.1 Saccharimonadales bacterium (SeqCode)
AACTCCGGCAGGCCTTGGAAGATGAAAATTCATAGCCACGCAATGGTCGAATTCTAAAGTATTTTCTTGCACGGTTGGCGTCAACGCAAATGTGAGGAGCGCTACCGCACCGGTTTTTACGGATGATTGTGATTGACTCGAATTCAAAATAAGTATAAATGATTCGCCCATTACGAACACTTTATGCCATCCGCTACACCCGGCCGGAGAAAGATCACAAAATGCTTTTGGCGCAATTGGGCTGGGAAACTGCCGCCCCAATCACCCCCGCGCATCACTCAGAAAGGCCAAATGCTGCCCGAATAAGTTTGGTGCAGACCTTTTGGATCGTTGCGCTGATTTGCAACGAATTGCGCGCTTAATTACCCTCCAGTTGCGAAAGTCGGGCTAAATTCTCGCGCAGGTTCATAAAAAACGCATATTCATTGGTCGTCTTTGCGTTTGTCAGAAAAGCGAAAATGAACCACGACGAACCATTGTGAAATTTTTCTGTGGGAAATTGTGGGGAAAAATCAAGTCTGCAACAAGACTTTGAGTTTGGCTCGTGCGGCCGCCAGAATGTCGGTTGGCAAAACTCCAATTGCTCCACTGATCACCGAATCATGTAATGTAACCAGTTTGTCAGGCCGGATGACAGAGTGCATTTTTAGGCCAGTACGGTTCCATGCAGGATGGGCACGCTCTATGACAACGGCGGAAGGCAATCCAGCAGTGGCCGCATTGGTCGTGATGAACGCAACAACAAAATCGCTTGGCGTATCTCCGGCGGCGAGCACCACGCAGGGCCGTCGTTTGATACCGGCCAGCGAACAAAAAGGAAACGCCGCAATAACTATCTCACCAGGGCAGAACATCCACGCCGGCCCTTGAAACGAGGATTGCGCCGCTCCGGCAAAATATCCGCATCCGAATAGAGATCCGGTTCATCGCTCAGAAAATCAACACCGCCGCCAGCTTCGGCCATCTTCGCGACATCAAGGCCAGACTCATCATCCCCTATCACGATCACAGCCAAATGCGAATTTGGAGGGAGCCGTATCTCGCCAGGCAGGCGAAGCACACCGTCGCAAATCTCGATTGGCAATGTCTTCATAACGCGCAGACAATAGCGCAACTCCGCAGCCATTTCAATCGCCATTTTGCCGTCAAATCCTCGTCGAAGCAATTGTTTAACCGCGAACCATGCGGATCACCGCGAAAAGGCATAAGGAGAATTCCCGCCGCGCATGTAAAGGGCGCATGAAATGGTGCGTCATATTCCCATACCCACTCATTGCCGACGACAAAACGAGAAAGCCCGGCGTTCGGGTGCGGCGCGGCCTTGGGACGGATGACCAAACCGAGGCCCAAGCCAAGAAGATTAATGTGATGTTGGGTAACCAAGATTACTGGAAAGGCGGGGCGATGGACGCCGGCATCCCGGTGAAATGGTGGAGGCGGCGGGAGTTGAACCCGCGTCCCTGCCTGATAAACCAGCCGCGACTACATGCTTAGTCAGAATAGAGTTTCAACCGCTGAATAACGTTCTGACGCGAATTCATCAGTCTAGCCCGCATGAAAACGTTTCGGTGAAAATCGCGCGGTCTCCGGCCTTCACCTAACCTGCAGTGGCGTTTGTCCCCCGTAGCAGGTGTCCAGGGGCAAACGTCGCAGCACTTTAGGCCGCGAGAGCTAATTGTTCGTTAGCAGTTATTTTTGGTTCGATTTTTTACGAGGCCAACGAACCGTCCTCGGCATGCCGCCTCTGGCGCATCTTGCAGGTCGAAACCAGTACGCCCCCAGCACGTCCTTACTATCCCGCTGATCGTCTCCGCCGTCAAGGGTCTTGGCGAATGCCCGCCCGCGGTTTACAGTGCGAACGACTTATGGAAAAAAATGCCCTCATCACGGGAGCCACGGCGGGGATTGGCTTTGAATTCGCGGAGTTGATGGCGGCGCGCGGTTATGCCTTGGCGCTGGTCGCGCGCGACGAAGCTCGATTGGCGGCGATGACCCAATCTTTGCAGGCGCGGCACAATGTTCCGGTCCACTTTATCGCCCGGGACCTTTCTGATCCGGCTGCGGCGGAGCAGATTTTCAAAAATGAGATCGTTCGAAATTTTCGAGTCACCGTCTTGATTAACAACGCGGGCTTTGGCGTTTTTGGGCCTTTCGCGGAGACGGATCTGGCCAGGGAATTGCAAATGCTGCAAGTCAACATGGCGTCTCTGGTGCAATTGACCAAGCTCTTTCTCAAGGCGATGCTTGACAGCCGCGGGGGCCGCATTTTGAACGTGGCCTCGACGGCTTCCTTCCAGCCCGGCCCGCGCCTGTCGCTTTATTCGGCGAGCAAGGCGTTTGTTTATTCGTTCTCGTGCGCGCTGGCAGTCGAGGTGGAGGGCAGCGGCGTGACAGTGACGGCGCTTTGCCCGGGCGGCACGAAAACCGAATTCCAGCAGCGCGCCGGCATGGAGCACGCCCGTGTTTTTAACGGCCCCTTTTTCCGGCCGATGAGCGCTCGCAGCGTGGCGGAGATTGGCTACGCGGCGATGATGAAGGGCAGGCCCACCGTGGTGGCGGGATGGAGAAATAAAATCATGGTCGCCGTCTCGCGGCGCGTCCCGGCGATGTGGGCGGCGCGGGTGGCGGAGAGGCTCAACCAAAATCGTTGAGCAAAATGGTTCTTGAACTCGCGGCGGCGCGTGGATTTGATTGCCGCATGTTGAGTGGAACTTATACGGCGCTCGTCACCCCATTTCGCCAGGGAAAGTTTGATGCGGCCGCTTTCGAACGGTTGATCCGGCTGCAAATCAAAGCCGGGGTCGATGGCATTGTCCCGGTCGGCACGACGGGTGAGTCGCCCACCCTCGATTACGAAGAACACATCGAGGTCATTGCGCGTTCGGTCGAATTCGCCCAAGGCAAAATAAAAGTGATGGCCGGCACGGGAGGAAATTCAACCAGTGAAGCCGTTTATTTGACAGTCGAGGCCGAAAAAGCGGGGGCCGATTCCACCTTGCAAGTGGCGCCGTATTACAACAAGCCGACGCA
>DASRLE010000486.1:0-2471 GCA_035648615.1 Saccharimonadales bacterium (SeqCode)
GCCTAGTGCCATAATTTTTAAGAGTAACGTTGGAGAATATCAAAATCAAAATCCACGAGCGCGGCATTTTCGTGGGCGCGTTGAAGGCATTGCGGACAGAAGGGAACAGGAAAACCATTTTCGGCGTCCGCCAGCAGACAGCCTAAAATGATTTGGGCATCCGCAAGCTGCGGAAGGAAAGTATCCACCGGCCAAACCGGATCGCGTGGACGGTTTCCGAATTTGCAAAAGTATAATGCGCCACCAACATATTAATTCGCCTCGCCACCGGCCTCGGCAGTGATGTCATCACGGGCGCTTTCCTTCCACGCAAATCCACCACGCGCACAACCTGAATCAAGAACGGGTCGAATTGAAGCTGGTTGTTATCGCCGTCAGTGCCAACAAGAGAGACGGAGGTGGTTTGGCGCGGCTGAATCCGGCGAACATCTAGCTTCAAGATTTTGACCTCATTACGCAAATTGTCCAGCACCGAGCGATCTCCGGCCACTTGGGCACGAATCGCAGCTTTGATGTCGTCTATCAGCCCGTTAAAGAACGGCGTTTTTTCCAAGAACTGCGGATGAAATGAATGCGGCGGATAACCATAACGGTTGCCAGGCACAGCCTCCAAGGGTCCAACAACCAGCCGTGTTGCCGGTTCGTTGTGTCGCGAGTTGTTACTGCCATCAGTGTCCCTGCGGCCCAAAGCGTCAAAAACAAGCCCGCCACCCCCGCTTTCGCGTTGCGCGGCTTGCACATCCCCCAAACTTTCCGCAGCAGCAGTCCCAAATTATAGGCCGCACATTTAAGTGTGTGCGCCTTGCTCACATTGGTCTGACCGCGCAACCAACTCCGCCGTCCGCCGCCAGTTTCGCAGACATGCGCAAAGGTCCGTTCGCACCGCTCACTGCGCCGGCGATTCAATTGCCGCCCCTTGTTCCCGCGCACGCGCCGGCGATTGGCCCGGAAGGCGGCTTCATATTCAGCGGGCTTGTTGGTCCGACGGCGGGTCTTTTGCCGGCGCTCGGGAATATAGGTCCGCACCCCGCGGGCCGCCAGGTCCGCCAGCCAGCCATTGTCGTGGCAGCCCTTGTCCATCACCACTTCGACAATTTCAGTTTCGCCGCCGGCCAGCACCAAATGTGCTTCGGCCAAACTCAACGTGGCCGGCGCGCTCTGCGGATCGGATTTGTCGGCAAAGGTCACCGTCGTCGCCACAATCGCTTCGCTCACCACGTCCACGGCGTGTTCGGCCTTGTAAGCCAGGTGCGTCCGTCCGTCCTTCATCTTGGCAATCCGGCTGTCCGGATCGGCGGGGCTTTGCCGCTGTTCATTGGAGACTTTCTTGTCCTTGCGGCCCCGGTCCAACCGCCGCAGGTCTTCCTCAGCCGGGTTCTCAATGCCTTCGGCTTTGGCCAGCCCCTGCAAGCATGGTTTCCAATCTTCCCCGCTGTCCTTGCGCACAATGCTCTTCATCGCCGCATTGGCCTCGAGGGTGGTCGCGTCAATCGCCACCGCCTTGCCTCGCAACAGTCCTTTCTCTTCCAGCATGCCCAGGACAAAGACAAATGCTTTGTCATATGCCAATTCAGGCAGCCGCTGGCGGATCATCGTCATCGAGACATGCACCGGCGTTTCCTCCGTGATGGCAAAGCCCAAAAAAGTGCGCCGGGCCGCGCGGTCGGCGCAACGCCAGGCAATGCCGCGCTGACTGTCCAAGCCCTCGAAGCAACCGATCAACAGCATCCGGAAGCAAACACCGGGCGGAATGCCGGGGCGGCCGCCTTCCTTGTAATAGGGAGCGCACAGCCGTTCGACGAACTCATCGAACCCGGCGTCGGCCGGCACCGCATTGAGCTTGGCATCGAACGGATGGCCGGGGCCGGCGGCCAATTTCGCGGTGGGGATGAACAGTTCGTCTTGTTTGGGTTTGCGCGTTCCAAGTGCCATGCGTTTACAGGCTCTTTTTCACGCGGTCAGGTGACCGCGTTTCTTGACTTTTTTAACGGGCTGCTAGGGAAGCGCTGAATAAATCACCAACCATTTTCAATTTGCGACTGATTGCTCATAAATCAGCGGGTGATAAATGAAAACATCTCTTTATTCAGCACCTCCCTAGGCGATGCTCCAATTACAGTTTTTATCAACAGCAATGGTGGCGGTGTCCGTTGCGTGGAGTATCTTCGAGATCTTTTATGTTCCGGGACTGCCAGCGGCAGGCGACCTCAAATCATAACTGTCGCTGTAGGAAACGCGGGCAGTGCGGCGGCCACACTTCTTGCTCTTTGTGACTACGCCGTAAGTTATTCAAAGGCATTCATCTATTTTCACGGGGTCAGATATAGCGAAGCTGTGGATGTTACTATGGAGTCTGCATCTTCGATGGCGGCTCAACTTGAAAGTAAAAATAGGGCAACTGCTTCTCTGCTGGCAGAGGCCGGGACGATGCGACTGGCTTTTCATTATGCCAGATTAAAATATGATTTTCC
>DASRLE010000487.1:0-12233 GCA_035648615.1 Saccharimonadales bacterium (SeqCode)
CCAGAAAAACCCAGGCCCACCCCGCGGTTCTGCCGCCCCAAGCGCCGCTCAAAATTCCGGCGACCACTCCCGCCGAAGCGGCCAGAAATACAATAAACAACAGAACTTCCTGGATGCAAAACCCCGCCATTTGCGGCGCGAGATCGGCGGAAAATCCGTTGTGTTCCAGATAATGCACCAGATCCGTTTTCGACCCGCTCAACAACAAGAGCGCCAAGAGCGCGACACCCAGCACCACCAGTGTGCCCGTCGTCCATTTTTTCTCGAAGCCGGTGGCGCGTTTCCACCAACGCAGCACATGCTGCGGCAGTATGTCGGCGCGCGTCGTGGCATTTCGCAGGTAACGCCGCGATAAAGCCTCCAGCCCGTAGCCGGACAAAATAATCAGGCTGATGTTCAGCGGGTGCATGAACTTCATCGGATTGCGGATATTGCCGAAGTAAGGCAGCCGGTAGATGACCTCATACAGAAAACCATGCCTGCCCCATGCCGCCAGCAGTGAAATCAAGGCTGCGCCTCCCCAAAACCAGACCGCCCGCTGTTCATTCCTAGTATAGGGCGAACCCTCCTTTCGCCATGAACTGAACAATCCAAAAAACGCCAGCAAGCAAACCAGCACACCGGTGTATTCGCCCGACCCGGTATGCCGCCGTTGCACCTTGCTCTTGACCTGGTCCACGATTTGGTTCTGGGCGTTCATGTCGTTGCCGGCCATGACATTCTGATACTCCAGCGGCATGCCAATCCCGGCCGCAGTGGCGGCGCGCGTTTTCGGGTTGCTGCTTTCCAATTCCTCCACGCGCGGGTCTTCGGCGATTTTTCCCCAGTAAGAACTAGCCTTGTTGGTGTCAGTGATAAATTCCTGCAGGCGATAGCCGAAGATTCCAGGGATAATGACACGCAGCGTTTCCAGCTTGGGGATGCTCCATTGGGTGGTAAAATCCCAGTGGGCCTTTTTTTCGCCCGGGCTGACCCCGACTGCGGCCGTGCCTTTGATCTGGGTGCCGACCAAGGTGTAAAGGGTGCTGGCCGAAATCGCGAAAGCAAAGATCATCACCACGACCCCAACCCAGACGCTTTTTAGAATTCCTTTTACGGCATCGGGTTCCTGGCTCAGGAAAAGAAAAAGAATAAAGGCGCCCACATACAGGCTCAAGATGGCCCCGGAATCAAACCCCTCCATCACCGCCATGCCAACCGACAGTCCAGCCAAAGCGGCTCTGACCCACAGCGGCCGCACCCAGGGTGAGACCAAAACCGCCAGCGCCACAAAAATCATCCCCGCGCAAATATTCCATGTGCCCAACCCCCAGCAGGCATTGGAAAAAAAGTGCATATTGAGTCCTGCGCCAATGCCACCCACCACGCAAGCGCCGGACGAAAAACCCAGTTGCCGGAAAAAAAGCCATGCGCCGAATCCCAAAAAAAGCATCGTCAACGGCGCAAAAACCTTCATGAAGATTTCCGGCGGCACGATCGTTGAGAACAGGGTGGATAGAGCTGGCGATGCACTCGGCACCGGGCCGCCGATCCAATAAAGAATTCCCCAATGCCCGGCAAAAGTTCCCGGCAGGCGGTTAGAGGAATCGACCATCGCGCCCAACGGCCCGTCGTTGGCAAAAAGAATATGGTGCGGCAGAAATCCTTGGTGACAGAGAATCGCCAAAGCTCCGCCCAAGGCGAGCAACAGCATGAGAAAGCTCTTGCCGGCCTTCGTTTGTGGTGGTGCGGATAAATCTCCGTTCATTGCCATTTGGGACAGGATACGTAAAAGCGGGTTGAAGCCAATCGCTAAGTTTCCACGATATGTTCGAGCACCGTTCGGGTCAAATTTTCCGGCCCAAACGCCTTGATCTTCTCGCCGTTGACAAACTCCTCAATCGCTTCCAGATAACGCCGGTAATCGCTTTGCGGCATCGAGATCAAAAACTGATAAAGCTCCCCGTAGTTGTTGAACTTGCGCCGGTCAATAAAGGTTCCCGCCGGTATATAATCCGTCACATCCGGCGCCCCCAAATAAATGGGCACACAACCGGCAAAAAAAGCATCGAAAATCTTTTCCGTCACATATCCGGCAAAGGCCGCATTTTCATACGCCATGGCAAACTTATACGGGCGCATGGCCGTATTCTTGACTGGCACCGTCCCTCGATAGGAAGGAAAACGCCGGCTGCGGCCCAGATTTGGAAATTGAGCGTAAAGCCTGGGCAGAACAAGATTCAGGCGCGAAAGATTCCCCCGACAATAAAATCGGTCCCAGCCCGAACCGTACAGGTCGAATTGCGCCGGATGCTCGCGCTCAAACCAGCGAATGCCGCGGACGCGCTCGCTGTAAAGTTCCTGCGCGTGGCCGCTGTATTTCTGGCTGACCACTGTCACGCAGAATTTTGTTTTTTCCGCCGGATCGATGCGAAAGACCTCTGGAATCTTGACCGGCAGCCAGAGTTTAAAATACTTTTTGTGGTCGATCCACTCCGGGCTCCAGGTGAATACCTTGTCGAACGCCCGATGATTCCATTGCCAATAATTGTCCGGTCGGTTGGCCGGATTTTCCAAGAGGAACAGGTAAAGTTTCTTGCCGGGCATCGTGCGCAGCCGTCGATAGTAGCTGTTTAAAAAAGTGGGATGATCCAGAAAAACCGCCGCATCGAAGTTTTCCAACTTATCCATGTCCAGCGTAGCGACGTGATGTCCCAACTCACGCAACCTCCGGCCGAAATATACCATCGGATAAGCCAAGTCGTCCCCCAAGGCGGACGTGCTTTCCTGGAACATTCGGTTGCCGTTATAAGAAGAATAAAAATTCCAAAATCCGATGTTCACGTAGGAAAAAATTATTCGCGGGGCAATGGCAATTTCGCCGGAAAAATTGAAATCCACACTTGATGAATGACAAAGAGCGGCAGCCGTAGAATATTAATGGCGTAGCCATCTTCCCGCAAAATGGTTTTAATCGTGTTCCAAATCAAGCCCGGGTCGCGCTTGCGCACTCCGGCCAGTCCATTGAGCAACGCCCGGCAGGAACAGAAATACATACTGTCTCGCACCGTCTTCTTCCAATCATCGCGGAACAGTTTTTGAACAGATGGATGGGCCAGACACTTGTGAGCCACGTCGTAGAAGGCGCTTATCTTCATCCCGGTCCGATGCAAGGTGGACGTATGGCGCGTTGGGTGAATCCGCTCTGAGGACAACACTTCGTCGATGTAGTAACCGTCCCACTCCGCCGACACTCTCATGCACATATCCAAATCCCCGGCGAAATCTACCGCAGAGTCAAACCATCCGGCCCGGCGAAATGCTTCCGTGCGAAACATAATCCCCGTCGGGACCGTACAAGGATAATCCCGGGTTAAAAAATCCTTCAGCAGCCGGCGCCGCTCGACCAAACCATCGCCTACCTGATACCGATAACGATAGTGCATCCTTCGGAAAACGTAAAACCGCGGAAAAATACGCTGATCATTCTCGTCGATCAACTCCATTGGCGCCATCGCCATCCCCGCCGTAGGGTTCGCTTCCATGGCGCGCACCATCAAATCGAGGCATTGTGGCTTGAGCAAGTCATCGTCCATCAGCCACTTTAGATACTTGCCCGTCGCCAGCGCGACGACGCGATTGCAACTCGCGGTCGCGCCAATGTTTCCCTCATTTTTACAGTAGCGCACTCGCGGGTCTTTCCACCGCGCCGCCATCTCCGCCGAGTCGTTGTTCGTGCTGTTATCGGTGATGACGATCTCGAAATGAGGATAAGTCTGCGCCAGGCACGACTCCACCGCCCGGCGGAGATACTCCGGCCGGTTGTAAGTCGGAATGCAAATGGAGACCAAAGGCGGGTTCACAAAGTGACCGAAACCAGTGAAGCATTTTTAGCGCAAAGATATATTCTGCCGCGCATCGAAATCATGTTATGCACTTTTCGGTTTATCCACCGTCCCGGGATACTGGACTCTAAATTTGCGCGTCATCCCGGCAGAATGCCCAAAAAAGAGAACAGCATCAAGGGCAAAGGATTTTGGGCCGAGCCTAATCATCGTGCGCGCAATTTTTTCAGGCGCTCGCGACTGAAACCGCTGGCATGGACAAAAAAGCGGTATAAAATGGGTGGCGATGAGTCAACGCGCCCTCACCCATTTGCGTTCTGATCCTGTGATGTCGGGGTTAATCGAAAAGGTTGGACCCATTCGATTGCGCCCGCGCCGCCTCTCTCCGTTTCAGTCTCTCACCCGAGCCATCATTCACCAGCAATTGAGCGGGAAAGCCGCCGGAACCATTCTCGAACGATTCAAAAAGCTGTTCCCGGACGATGAATTTCCCCCGCCCGGCGAGGTCGCCAAAGCCTCCGTGGACCGCTTGAGAGCGGCTGGTTTGTCCCGTCCCAAGGCGGGGTACATCATTGACTTGGCCAGGCGGTGTGACGCGGGGCTTATTCCAAGCGTCGAGGACTGCGATCTTCTTGACAACGAACAGATCATCGCCACTTTAACTGAAATCAAGGGCATCGGGCGCTGGACGGTCGAGATGTTTCTCATTTTCAATCTGGGCCGCCCGGATGTCCTGCCGGCGCATGACCTCGGCATCCAGAGAGGTTTTCAAATCGCCCATGGCAAACGCAAGTTGCCCACCCCGGAACACCTGGCCGAACACGGATTGCGCTGGGCGCCTCACCGCACCCATGCGGCACGCTACCTGTGGCGCGCGGCCGATTCGGCCTTCAACCCAAATTGGTCGTGAGTGGACACACTTCGCCTCTGTCTCCCTAACTGATCCACGCAATGGTCCGACCACGAAGCCCAAAGCGTCAATAATAGATATTTGCCGCATTACTGGGAAAGGCTGACTGAATGGCCGTCCAGCACGCGTCCCGTGAAGTCGACCACCGGTGGGGTTTTCGGCCCGCCGGTATCTTTGATCTTGACTGTCAACTTGCCAACGTCGAACGGCCCATCGCCCGGGGACACCACCACCTTGCGCTCGAGCAGGCCCAACTCGTTCGCAGGATTGGGACTGAGTCTCCAGGTGTATTTGGAACTCGGTTTCGTAACGTCGATGCGCAGGTTATAAGCCCCTGGTGGAATGTCGTCCGCGTGGAACGATCCGTCGGCAGCGAAGTCCAGCACATAAGTGCGCGCCTCACGCGTTTGCCGGATTCGCGATTGGTCGGCCTTGTCGCGGGCCGCTTCGAAGTCCTTCCCGATGACGTAGTCGATGAAATTAACGACAGGCAATGACGTTGGGATCAGGGTGAGTGTGTGATCGTCGTTAAGCCAGTTCACTTCGAGATTTGGATTCTGCGGCACCGCTTGGCCAATGACTTGGCGACCGCGGTTGCTGTAGTCGATGGCCAACGTCTCCCCAGCTTTGACGGTGAGGTGCATCTGATGGTCTTGGGTAATCGCACCGCTTCGTCCGGACCGATAGCGATAGAGAGTATATTCGCCAGCAGGAACGTCGGAAAAGGCAAACCCGCCATCGAGGCTCGTCGTCCTGTCGTAGGCTACTATAAACTTATTTTGCAGGTCGCAATTGCAAAGGGCTACGGTAAAACCGGGGCGCGATTGGCCGGCAATTTTTAACACGCCTTCCACCCGGCCATAGGATGGCAGTCTTACCGTGGGATGGCGTTTTATTTCACCTACGGTCGTGGTCAACAACCCATCCTTGTGTGTAATTATGACAACGGCCTCATCAGGTTCGCCCGGCAACTTAAAGCTCCCGTCTGCTCCGGCAGTGGTGAGCGTCAGGCCCTCTCCTTTGAATGGCGGCTGATGAGGATTGTTGTATAAAACCAAGAAATGAAGCGGGCCAAAACCGCTCCAGACCTGTGCGCCCTTGGCGGGCCCTCCGTCAGCGAGCAGGACAACTGGTCCGGCACGCTGAACCGGTTCCAAGGTGGAATCGCGAGAAAGCTTTTCCAGGGTGGGAGATTTGTTTTGGGCACCGGTCAAACCAAGGCCCGCAAGGAGGGCGGCCGCGCCCAGCGCCGCCCATTTCCAGGACTTTCCAGGACGGCTAATGGCGACGAGGCGTTCTTTGAGCTGCGCTTTGTTTTCGACGATCCCGACTAATCCCGGCAACGCCCGTTCGCCCGTCAATCCATCGAGGACTTTCAGGATGGTTTCGCCGTAGGGCAGGGAATCGTTCGGGCGAGCGTGGGCCAGCGCCAGAGCGTCCGTGGCCAGTTCGCGATCCGCCCTCATGCGCGCCCATGCGAGCCACAACACTGGGTTAAACCAATGCAACGTCTGCAAAACAGCGGCCAGCCAATTAGCCGCAAGATCGCCTCGCTTGATATGGGCCAGTTCATGCAGGAAAATAAAGCGCAGCTCTTGTTTGGAAAATCGCTCGAAAACGCCGTCGGGCAAGAGCAGCCACTTCCGCCGCAGCCCATAAACGGCGGGGCTCTCGACTTCCTCGCTTTCGATCAATCGCACCGGCTGGGTGATCTTGAAAGCGGCGCAACACTCATCAAATAGTCGAGTCACAGTCTCATCCGCGACGGGCTGATACCCGCCAATGCGCAAGCGGAACCGCGCATTGCTCCAAATGAGGCGTGCGCCAAAAAAACAGACGCCCGCCAACCACAGGCGGAAGGCGGTGGCAAACCAGTCAATTTTCGCGCGGGGCCGGACGACAACTCCTGGCGGCAGATTAAGCGCGGAAGCGCCGTCTGGTTTGGGCGCGGCAACAAGGGGCAACTGGGGAGTTCCATTGAAATAATTAACCGGGGAATACGGAGCGCCCACCGTGACAGGCAGCGCGTAGGGCGCGAAAGGATGAAACGGCGCAGCCCGCGTTACATTGAAAATGCTAAAGGCGCTCTGCGGCGAAAACGGCATCAATAATCTGACGAGGAGCAAAAGCCAGAGACCGTAGCGCCACGACGAAGAAAGCCGTTTCCGCAAAAGCAATTGCGCCAGCATAATCAGCCCGACGAGGACCGCCGCCTGCCAGCTTGATTGCAGGACCCATCGGAAAATACCGTCAAGATCTATCAATGGGGTCATGGTCATTTCTCCTTTTCGCGCAGAATTCGCCGCAGTTCCTGGATGTCTTCCCTAGACAACTCCGCCCGTTTGACCAGGTGCAAAATGGCTTCCGAGGGCGCCCGGCCCAGGACCCGGTCGAGGAACGAATCACTTTCCCGCCGCACACATTCCGCCATCGAAATCCGCGCGGTGTAAATATAGCGTTTGCCCTCAGCCTGTTGCTCCAAAGCCCCCTTGTTGACCAATCGGCGCAGGAGCGTGCGGACGGTGGCCAGGGTCCATTGCTTGCGGCATTCGAGCACTTCCAGCACCGTGCTGGCGGCCACCGGGGTTTGAGCCCAAACGACGGCCATGACTTCCCACTCAGCTTCCGTGATGCGAATTGATTTCTTCATGTGTTACACGCGTCACAGAAAGACTATGTTACAAATGTCACATTTGGCAAGAATTTTTTTTGCGACCGATGGCCGTTGAGATTCTTCGCTTGGAGACGCAGGGGCGATCTGATTAAATCGACGCGGATGATCGAGGACAAAAACCCCTTTGTGGACGACGGGGCGGCCGCCCAGCGCGGGACGGGGAATTCCAAACCGGGATGGATTGCCGCCGGCGTCATGGCCGCAGGATTGATGGCGGTCTTGCTGTTCTGGGCGTCGGCCACGAGGAAGGCCCGTGGGTTGGAAACACTCCGCGCCAATTTGGATGAGGTTAATATAAAACTTACCAATGCTTTGGCCGAAATTCGGCAGGGCAAAGATCAAATCGCGGGACTGCAAACGCGCGCGGCGGATTTGGAGAAGGAAAAGGACGCCGCCATCCAGTCGTCCAAAGGGCTGGAAGATGAAATGCGCTCAGACCTTGAATCCAAGGACGTGACCATTTCCAAGCTGCAAGGAAAACTGACCGTGAACATTCTCGACCGGGTCATGTTTGATTCGGGCGAGGCAATCCTGAAACCCGACGGCGAAGCGGTCTTGCGCACGATTGCAAGCATTCTCGCCGAACATCCCGATCTCAAGATTCACGTCATCGGGCACACGGATAATCTTCCCATCCGCGCCCGCTTTGCCAGCAACTGGGAACTTTCCACCGCCCGCGCCCTGGCCGCCGTCCATTTTCTGACCGAAAAGGCGGGGGTAAGCCCGTTGCGGGTCGGCGCGGTGGGTTACGGCGAATATCGTCCCATCGCGGACAACTCGACTCCCGAAGGACGAGCCAAAAACCGCCGCATCGCCATCACGATTTTGCCGGATGAACTGGCCGGAGCGGACACTGTGCCGACCGCAACGACCAACGCTCCGATCAATTCGCCGCCCGAGTCGGAGGCGGCGGAGCCGAAGGTGAAATAGCCGGCGGGCGTCGCCCAGTTAATCTCTCCCGTCCACCAATTTTTTGTCGAAGGCATGTTTGCGCGGGCCGATGCCCAGAAAGTAAAGCGCTTGCTGGATGAGGCGGTTGGTCAAGTCGGAATCCTGGCTCAAGCGGCGCGCCAGCCTTTGTTCGCGCGGACGGAGCGGATGGGATTCCTTGCGCATGAGCAGACGAGCCGCCAGACGCGACTTGCGCCAGGCAGTACCCGCTTTTGGCTCGACCGATTTCACGGGTAAAGGTTACTGTCGCTGTTCGCACTTTGCAATTTTTCTAAAAGAGTAGGAACATCCATAGGCGTGATTCAGCTCTTTTCGTTTGACGGGATTACGGATGCCTTGATTAGATGCCTTGATTAGACTGCGATGCTTCGAGGAAGCTGTTAGGTTTCGGCGAGCTATGAAAATATCATTTGTTCTCACATTGGCCGGGTTGCTCGCGTTTTTCAATGAGGCTTGCGTGACAGAGAGGCCAGAACCGGTTGTTACTGACAAACCAAACATCTTGTTCATCTTGACCGACGACCAGCGCTGGAATGCCTTGAGGTGCATGGGGGACACGAACATCCTCACGCCGAACATTGACCGGCTGGCCAGGCAGGGGGTGCTTTTCCACAACCATTTTGTCACCACCTCGATCTGTTGCTGCAGCCGCGCCTCGATCCTGACTGGCCAATATATGCGGCGTCACGGGATTTACGACTTTGACAAGCCGCTGACCAGCGCACAGTGGGCGGAGACTTACCCAGCCTTATTGCGCCAGCACGGTTATCGCACCGGGTTTATCGGCAAGTTTGGCGTCGGCAATAACGCGGCGGTCTATGCCATGTCCAACAAGTTCGACTACTGGCGCGGCATTCCGGGACAGGGCGGACGCTATTTCATCAATCCGGGCGATACGAACCGGACTCACCAAACCTCGCGCATGGGGAAGCAGGCGCTCGAATTTCTTGGCGGCAGTTCGACGGGGCAGCCGTTCTGCCTCTCGATCAGTTTCACCGCCCCGCACGCGCGCGATCACATGCCGCGTGAATACACGCCTGATGATCGGGATGAATCCCTTTACACTGCCATCACGATCCCCGAACCGGTGACCGCGAATGACACTTATTTCCACTTGCTGCCGAAATCGGTGCAGACCTCCGAGGCGCGCACCCGCTGGCATTGGCGCTTCGATTCGCCGGAAAAATTCGAGCGTAATACCAAGGATTATTATCGTCTCATTTCCGGGATCGACCGCGAAGTGGGCCGCATCATGGCCACGCTGGAAAGGCGGGGGCTGGCCGGCAACACGGTCGTCATCTTCACTTCCGACAACGGCTATTTCCTGGGCGACCGCGGCTTGGCGGGCAAGTGGTTCATGTATGAGGAGAGCCTTCGCGACCCGCTCATCATTTACGATCCGCGAGCGCCGGCCGTCCATCGCGGACGAAGGGAGGACGCAATGACGCTGAACATCGATTTTGCCCCGACAATGCTGGCCCTGGCCGGCGTGACGCCTCCGGCTGGGATGCAAGGCCGCAGCCTGCTCCCGCTCGCGGCCAACCAGCATCCTGCCGACTGGCGCAAAGAATTCTTCTACGAACACCATTTTGCGCCCGACATTATTCCGCCCAGCGAGGGCGTGCGCACCGAACGCTGGGCTTATATCCGCTGGACGGACGAGAAACCGCTGATTGAGGAACTTTATGATCTCAAGGCAGACGGGCTGGAAGGCCACAACCTGGCCGCCGATCCCGCCTACGCCGAGACACTCGCAGAGCTTCGGGCGCGCTGGGAAAAATACCGGTTAGAGTTAAAGTAGCATTTCACTGGTAGCCGCACCGTCATGGAGAGATTTTTTCTCTGCGCGCTCCGCCTAGTTTAACCAGCGCCCAAATCACCAATGGCGTCAGCGCGGCGGCGAAGCTGATGGCGATGATCAGGCCGGTGCGAGCGCGGGGCGGGATGGCGAGGACTAAAAAGTCGTCGAATTGGGCGGCACCGGAGGTCCAGGCGTCATTGATATTCGCTGCGACGACAATGTCACTCGCGGCCGCTTTGGCGGGCGCAATAAGGCCGGATAGGGTGAGCGTCTTATACTGAGTCATTTGTGAGTCGGAATGATTTGTCCCGAGATCGATCGTCTCTTGGTCCAGAAAATTGGTGTCTCGATCGTAATACCGAAAGAGGACTTGCAGGCGGTCCCCGGGCTTGATCTTCCCCTGGAACTTATAAGCGAAAGAGAAGGTGATGGGTTGGCGGCCATAGGCGGCGGGGCCGAGGAGGAATATTTCGCTGCGCAAATCAGCGTGATTGGTCTGGCCGGAAATGTCGTTGGTGATTCCAACCTTGAAGCAGTTGAATCCCGTCGCCGGATCGATGGCGTCGCGTGACACCAAACCTCCGCCAAGGGTTCCGTAGAACCATCCGTTCAGCCCGCGCTCGGCGCCCGGGTTATTCGGGCCAAGGAAAGCCGCGCGGGGGCTGCTCATGGGTGGCGGGGGTTTCATGGGATATTCTTTGACGAGTTTGCCTGCGGCATCGGCGTGCCAGGCTTTTTCCAGTTGGAAGTCACCGTTGCTATAGGTCTCGGCGAGAACATAGCCGTAGCGGTGAGAATTGCGGACCGCGATCTGAAACTCCTGCGTGAAAAAATAAGGGCCGTTCGGCGTGACTTCGCCCCGGACGGAGGTCAGCCTGGGCTGGTCCCCCTCAGAAGGGCCGGGAAATTGGTTATTGTGGTCCAGGACCGAAAGGAAGCGCAACGCCTTAAAGAGCCGGGCGCCGTCCGGCCCTTCAATTTCCCCTCGGAGGGCCCGTCGCAGGAGGACTTCCTGGTGATGCCGTTCCAAGGCTTTTTGCTCGGCGGGATCGACTTTTGATTTCCCGCATCCGACGGCCATGAGAGAGGCAGCCGTGACACAAACAAGGAGCCGGACACGCCAGCTTTTTTTCTCCGAATTATCTTCCATCCGGGCTTTCTGGATAGCACCAGAGATTGTTCTTGTTCGTGTCATAGACCTGGACATACCAAGCGCCCAAGCGGATGTAGCCCACCGAACCGTCAAAGGCCGCCTTGATCGCTCCATTGTTATGACGCGCGCTGACGCCTTCTGAGGGAAGATTCGCTCCGTCATTGAAGAAATCCGGTTCCGTTTCATCCGTTTCCCAGAAAGCCACGTCATCCGGATGCATGGCGCCCAATTTTTCAGCGGGATAATTGGTGCGCATGAAACCGATGATCGCGCCGTTGATGGCATAGCTGGATACCTGCTGGTCGCGCTGGCGGAAGAGAGCGGTGTTAGTGTAGTCCATTGGACACATGTAAAGCCTTTGGTCTTTTAACGTGGGCCAAATCAGGCCCATCTGGATTTGGAACTGGGTGGCACCCTGGGCGGCAGGGTCGAGTGTATAAAGCCAGCCAGGATAACCCTCGTCGTCCTGCATTCTCCAATTCGGCGCGGGCAGAACGTCCCGATTATCCATCGTATAAATTTGGACAGCCACGCTGATTTGCTTGAGATTGTTAATGTCAACGGCTTCCGCTCCCTGGCTTTTGGCGCTGTTCAACGCCGGCAAAAGGAGCGCAGCCAGGATGCCGATGATGGCAATGACCACCAGCAGCTCGATAAGCGTAAAGGCTTTCGATGGACAATCGACCGGACTGTTTGAATTTCGAGTCAAGTGCATGGACGGGAAAAGCTCTAACCGTATCCACGATAGTGAAGAGTTTAGGCTATGGAATGTAAAGCGCAGAGTAACGGGTGGGCAAGGACTTTGGCATTGGACGATTGAGAAATGGTCATTGAAAATTTATTATTGGTTATCGGGGTCACGTCCTGAAATAGGTTGGTACTTTGGAAAGAGAAATTCCAAGTATTATGAAAGTTATTCG